>NZ_JAHKQZ010000030.1:0-52529 GCF_019345585.1 Shewanella sp. NKUCC05_KAH | reverse complement strand
CTTCAAATTCTCAATCCGCTATTTGCATAATAAAGTGTCAACAACCAGCATCGGGCTTGTTCAACACTGAGATAAGGTCGCGGCTACGCGCGGCCTATCCTTATTTGTTAGCAATATGGCTCCACGGGTTCTGCAAAACTAAATGTTCCGTTTAAATGCAACGATTTCGCTAGTTCAATCTTACAATTACTTTCAAAATAGTCCCCTTCTTCATCCCAAACATCTTTCATATCAAAATAGTCTTGGGATTGAAAACCCTCATTAAAACTAAAAAGGATAGTTTGAATATAAATCGCACTTGCTCTGCATGCATGAAAGAGTAAATTTAATAAATTTCTCTTTTTATCTTCTCCACCCTTATATTCCGGATTATCGATTACTGGAAAAACCCCGTGAGCAATGTGATTTCTTAGATTCCTAATAAAATGCAATCCTGCGCTATTATCGGTTTCCTTTATATCATTTATGCCATTAACTTTTAATGAAAAGTGCTTAATGTACTTTCCAAAGGTTATCTCTAAGTTTTTCATTATATGGAAGAAATTCTCAGGCAAAGATTCTTTATGGATAAGATCAATAACGACGATTGCTCTCATGCTTGGCTCTCTAAGCCTTTTATCTTTAGGCATGTTAACTACTGTGTCTAAAGAGTGATATTCCTTATCTATAAATCTATAAGCTTCGTCCATTGCATTTGTAACATACATAAAACGAGTTAAAGCTGTAGAGAATTCTGTAAAATGCTCTTTATCTAAAGCATCATCATCAACATCTGAAGGGCAATACACGTCTGACATTTCATCTCTATATCTCCACCACTCCATATCAACTTTTTTCAAATGGGAAGCAAGCTTTAGCCAGTCGCCAATAACTGATGTTTTAACTATTCGAACTGAGCCATGTTGAGTAAATTCAACCGAGTTTCCTAAATACCTGCAAAGTTCTGAAAGCTCAAAAAGATGTGACTCTAAAGGTTTATTTTTAATGCAAATTGGACACTTCGTCATTCAACACTCCGTATCGATAATATTGCTAACGTCTTGCACAAGAGCAGGCAAAAACGTGAAGTTTTGACTGTCCAAGCTACCAACTGGAGCGAACTGCTGCAACTTGCTAAGTTTTTTTGGGCCATAATTTTTGCTTATCTGGATGATGCCAAAAATTCACATGCTCGATAGAGTAATTAATTTCTTTCTCTATGGGCTGATTACAATATAAATGAGCTAATACACTACCGAAGATCATTACAGCTTTATACACTACACTCTGATGTATTAGGGTTCCCGAGTGACTAGATTCATTGCCCAGCCACTTAATTGATTCCAATGCAGATGCGCTGCTAGCAGATGTCTTTTTGAATATTTCAAGCCTATGATGGAGCATTATTGGTTTGGGCCTGCCTTTTTTACTTAATATAGCGATCCCATTTTTATCTTTTCGTTCTTGCTCTACCCCTTGTTCATTTAGTAGAGCTTCCACCCCAACACGTATTTTGTTCCCACAAGAGGCTGGATCGCTCCAAAACAGAGAAAAAGCTTCTTGAGCAATTTTTCGGATATTGTCAGGGTACTCTGCTTCTAAAGAAAATAATTGTGGAGCAGGATTAATATATATGGGAGTAAATAGCACTTCAACTTCAGGCTGATGCTCATCTGAAGAATATAACTCTCCTTCTAGGATCAATACACCAATTTCCTTGCAATCCCCATTCGTACAGGACAGATCAATTCTGAGCATTTCCTTGTGGAATGACTCCTCCCAGTAGTCGAGCTTCGATAATAAAACTGACTCACCAGTCTGGCGAGAAAGACAGCCCTCTATATCAGGAAGCATTTTACCTTTAACACAAGTAGGACAAAGGTACGCTGGAATAGACTGTTTTGAGTAGAGAAAGCCTGGTTTCAAAATGAATCATCCTTATGCGTAAACTTAACGTCTTAGTATTTATGCACTGCGCGTTTACCTCGTTAGGCCAGTAAAAACGCGTATAGTTAATTACTTGTAATAAAAGGAACTTATCAGTTCTTTAACAAATAAACCATGCGGAAAAACACAGATACGTGAGTTCCAAACCTAATATCTCAAGCAGTGTTTCAATAAGTCATTGATTACAAATGGCATATACTGGCACTAGCCCTGTAAAAGAGAAAAACTATTTTCGTTTTAATCCGTGAAATTTTACCAAATCGAATAATACTGTATACATAACAGCATCTAAGACTGAGTAGTTATGAATACAAAAGACAGTTTCTATGCCCGAATGTGAGGCGTAAGCAGGTAAGGCGGGGAACTTGTAACTAAGTGAATAACTGACCGACTGTTTTCATTGGAATAAACATTCTGACACGACCGTTGATTTCACAAAGAACCTCGAAACCATACTTAGCGTAAAATGATTCAGCTTGGCCAGTTAAGCAATCGACAACAATGGCATAAGCTCTCATGTGAGCGTTAATTTCCCAAAGATATTCTAGTGCTTTGATTAAGCTAGCTTTACCTAACCCACTACCATGAAACTCTTTATGGACAGCAAGTTGAGCAAGCAGAAAGACCGGAATGGGATAGCGTGGTAACTTTTTACCCATGGCTTGCGGCAAAGTATCACGGCAAATTGAACTTGGGGCGATAGTATAAAATGAGCAAATTGGATATTTTTGATTGGGCAATGGCGTAACAGCAGGTAAAACCATTGTACGGCTAATACCTGCTTGCATGTGTTTCGCTGCTTGAGTTTGGATAAAATCGTTTAACTCTGCTTCGCCACAGTCAAATGATGCTCTATCGTGCTGTGATTTATCCAATTCTTTAAAAGTCTTGGAATAACTCACTTAAACTCACCACGTTTAGTAAATGCTGCTGCTTCACGCAATGCCTTGTTCGGAGCCTTAGCCTCATCACAAGCCATTATGAATTGGTCGAATACATCAGCTTTAACAGTAATGCTTTCATGCTCAGCAATCACCTGAGTTGAATCTTCGTCCATTAAGCGAACAACGTATTCAGTTAAGCTTTTTAACCCAAGCAAAGCCGATGCTTTCTCAGCCTTAGCTTTGATCTCTTCATCCAAACGGATATCAAGTCTTGCAGTAGCCATAAAACCTCCTATCGTACGGAGTAAATCCGTAATGGATAGGAGTATAAAGTTTAAACAACCACAGCGCAACTTGTACGGATATAGTACGGATTCGATTGTTAGATTTGTGGGGGCTAACGCTTCGAATATGCAGCGCGGTGTTTACGTTCTAGCCATAATTTGTTTGTTAAAACTACCTTACCCATAAAGGTGTAACACGCTTTGTACCAATGGTCTACTTGCATTAATTCATCTTTATCGTTAAAAAAGAAACTAATGCCCTCGATTATTACAGACGATGCAAATTTTTTATCGTCCCATGATTGGTGATTATATTGTTCTTTTACTTTCTGAATACCTAATTTGGATTTTGCAATCATTAAAATCTCGTCTTTAGAAAGTGAGCTGTTCACAAATTGGGATAAAACAAAATTATTACGCTTTAATATAGGGTGAGCTTCGATGGTGTAACTATTCTTAATGAACCAAAAAATGAGGTAAATATTCAATAGCAAACTGAGAGAGAACAACACTTTTAGTAACATATACACCATCCCTGATTAGTAGTTCTAACGCCGAGTTCAGGCCGTGGGCCGTCGCGCCTGCAGCGAATTGTTAGACGTCACCGCGCCTAGTGTGAACTCTGTGATTGCTGCGTTCATCTGGGCGTAGATACTGCTCTCTACAACCGCAACTCCGTCCTTCTTGAGCCTAGCCACGAATACCTCCATGGCCGAACGAAGTGCAGACCCAAGATACTGCCGGAGATCCTGCTCACTCGCCAGACGCCAAACTGACTCAGGGATTTGAATGTCCGCAGTAATGTAACGACTTTTCTTAGCAAAGCGCACCCGATGAATTCCCTCAGGACCATAGGTGGAAAATTCTCCATCTACTCTCAAGACGGGCGCGTACTCATCTACCGCATCGCAGTGCGTAGAGGTGACGTGCTTTTCTAACGCGTGGAAGAGTTCTACTTTCAGACGGCCTATACCGCCATCTTGTGGGCCACCACACTCACAACCAATTGAGATTGGACTTTGCACATTCTTTCCTTAGACAGCTAACGCTAAGCTCAACTGCCGCCATGCAGCGCAAGCGGTATGGAGGTCAGTTGGAGCGCATTGTTAGCTTCAGACTCCAAATATACCTCAATAGTACCGAAATCAATTTTGCCGACTTCAACCAGCTCAGAGTGTATATTCCTCAGCATCTCAATTTTTTCAAGAATTTCAAAAAGTCTCTGCGAAAACTCAACTCTTTTGTCTGTGGATTTATCAATCGCGCTTAAATTGATTGATATTTCATATTTTTCAGATACTTGATATTGACTATGGTAGTCATAAGAAGAGTCTGTTTTCTTAAAAAAACAACGTTTTATAAAGTCCATAAAATCCATTGCCGTAGAAAATCTAGAGTCATGTTTTACAAGCCTCTCAATTTCTTTCATTCCATTCTTTTCTGATAGCAAATATCTGGCGTACAACGAATTGTGCATTGGAATTATGTTTGTGCCTTCTTTATTCACACTGGAGTCTGCAAGCAGTTGCTCATATATGTGGCGTACCTGATTATCAAGGTCTGCAATTTTTCTACCTGCAATGGTATCTTTAGATACCATTTTGTCATGAATCCAATATGCACTAATTAGATAAACAAAAATTATATTCAAATAAGAATCAAGCATTTCTATACAGCTCTTAACGTCTGTTTTTTCCAGATCGCTTACATCTATAGCGTTAAGAAAGACTCCAACACGTTTTTCAAATACTGAAGATGCATCAAGGGACTTAGAGTTAAGTTCATCTAAACGAGAATTGTGATCTCTATAGTATGTTAGGCTATCAATGACTGCTTGATATTTTTCGGATAAATCTTGAAAAATCTCAACATTTCTAGTTTCAATGAGTGCATTTATTACTGGGCGAATATCAGCCTGATATATATAAGTACTGTTAATTTGTATAATTGACGGCGGGAAAACATCCTCTTGGATGCTCGTCACAGGTAAATGCCTGACAATCCTTCCCTCTTTATCTCTTATAAGTGAAATATCTTCTTTTTGAAAGCGAGCATCCTTTAGACCCGCCTCTATGTCCGAACTTGTTAGTAGCGAGTACTTCTTTTTTTCACTCATACAATCTCTCTATAGTCGAATATAAAGCTAACGCCGAGTTCAGCGGCAGTTTTTAAGTTGTAGTTTTATGGAACACTTTTGCGCAGCAAAACCATAAAACCGCGAGTTTATAACAGTCCAGCGCAGGCACGAAGTGCCAGAGCGATGCTGGAACAGCTTGTTATGTTAACAATTTAGTGGGTCTATTCCTATGCTTCGCACATGTAAAAATCCTATAGGTTCAATAATGTATTTTTTACCATTTATAATAATGGATGGTAACTGGATAGAGTAGTTTTCCAATTTATACTCAATATCTCTTGAAAAAATACTTATTGACGCACCCGAATTAAAATACTTTTTACCGAATAGTGTGTTATAACCAAAAAAGGTATTACCGCTTATCTTTGATGTTGGATTAACACGGAGATATTCATCCTTATTAGCTGATTCACCAGAATTAGCATTTGAAATATTCTCTGGCCGTGTAATTAATTCAGTAATCTTTACATTCCACATTTTGTTTGTTGTATTATCAGTAATGACAATTTCGTCGCTCTCAAATTGAAAATATGTTCCAGATGGTGCAAGAATTGAAGCTGAAAAATAAAAATTCTTAAATCTCTCGTTTTTTGCTGAACTAGAACTAGATACTTCGAGCTCAATTCCCCCACTAAGCTGTATTGATATTTGATCCGCAGGGCCAGAACTTCCGCAGCCACTACTGTGTGTAACTCCTTCGCTATATATTGGCTTGTAGTAATCTCTAACTACAGGCGCACACGAGACAGATATTATTGAAAGAGAAATTATAAATACACATTTTTTGAAAAGCATATATGGCACACAATTTCCTTGGAAAAATAACGTCTTAGTACGCATGCGCGTTAACCTCATTAACAAGTAAAAAACGCGAGACGGCTAATTAACTGTAATAAAAGAAATTTATCAGTACTTTACCAAATACACAATCAGGAAAAACGTGCATGCACTATTTTAACTCTTCTTTTAGCTGCTCTATTTGCCGATCGATAGATGACACCAACGTGTCGGCTTCTTGGGCTGCTGCGACTTGTTCCTGAGCTAAGCTTTGTTGCCAGGTTGCACCGGCTAAGTTGTTATTCGCATACCGCCGACTTTCACGCAGATTACGTAAGCGCTGATCACGCGCAGCAATTACCCGCTTACGATCACCCTCAAGCCGAGTGATCTCTCAGGCAATACGTTGCTTCTCAATATAGGTACTGATTTCTTTTTTCTTATCAGAAGTAGCGTTTGAACCCACGCTTGATTTAGAAATGCTGTCATTGCTTTTGATAAAGCTACCAACTCCACTTAAATCAACTGGCTTGCTTGTTTCATCACAGGGATCAGCTTGATACTTTCCATCAGCACATTTATAGACTTCAGCATTAGCCGAAAAAGTAGGACAGACCGTTAACATCACCGCAAGTATTATTAAAGATTTTCTATCCATAGATCACCTCAATGTTGATAAACAGTAGATTACGCTTTCAGGTATCCAAAACCAATCCAAAAAAACGAGGTATCCAATAGGCATCCACGAAAATATTTTATTAATATTTATCAATCAACTAGATTAAAATCCGTTCTATCCAACATGGGTGCAATGGAAAAGGTTCTATCGATTGGAACAGTTGATATAACAGTGTTTTTACTCATTTTAGATTGAATCATTACTCTCACATTCTATTAAGCGGTTTTCACACATTTGTGCATTTGTCTAATTACTAAGTATCCTGTGAGGTACCCCAAATTATTGGATTGAGCACTCAAGATGGTGTTCCCAGTAATTGACTCGGGAACACGTACTGAACAACACACTACAAATGCGTCGTTAGGGTGAAGCAAAAAGTGAGACAGTTTGCAGCGAACATCGCACTTTTACAAAGTCAGCTAAGACGCTCAAGGCCAAGACGCCTTTTTGATAGCACTCCACAATGCCGAAAATAGCCATATAAAATGGGATTACGTAAGACGCGATGGGATAGAGAGTTGAGTAGCAACGCCTTCTCACAAGTTCAAGTGCAAATAAAAGTCGAGTTACTCCATAAAAAGACTAAAAAACTTTGCAGCATCGGCACTCATGAGCCACTATGAATGGGGCTAATGCAGCCCATTTTTGTATGTATGAGACGTAAAACAACGCTATTTGACGATAAGCGTCTTCCAAGCAAACTTATGAACCATCTACAAAACGGTCTAAACAATAAAGGACACGGTTATATGGAGCTTTAGCGGCCTATAACTCAGATAAATGATAAGAATATCTTTAAATTAGCCTCACATTTATAGCTGTCTCATCTAAGCTGATAGAGTGTGATCAAGATTGCTGTCGATAAGCAACTTTTCTAATAGCCTTAAGCAATGCCATTACTCCATGGTTTAGGCTCAAAAGAGGACAAACTTAGGCATGAACGTTAATTTTATTAATCCTTTCCTCCAATCTTTGCTCAATGTCATATCTACGATGGCGAGCATGGATTTGACGCCGGGCAAACCCCAAATCAAAGTAGATAACTTAGCTAAGGGTGATGTGTCCGGCCTAATAGGTCTTGTTGGACCCCAAACAAAAGGATCACTGTCGATTACCTTCGAACAAAAGCTTGTTTTGCAGATAATGCAGAATATGCTGGGCGAAAACCCAGGTAAAATTAACGAGGAAGTGACTGACTTAGTAGGCGAAATTACGAATATGGTGACTGGTGGCGCAAAAAATCTTTTGGGTCAAAAAGGCTATGAATTTGAAATGGCCACTCCTATGGTCGTATCAGGAAAAGGCCATACTATTTCCCATAAAGCTAATGGCACTAAGATTATCATGCCATTTACAAGCCCGCATGGTACTGCTTATATTGAAATATGTTTTGAAAACTAATAGCTTAAATGCATCAAGCCAGTCAGCTCAAAATACATTAACTATCCTGTCGCTCTGGATCTTATGTTTCATTCGCTTATTTAAAGCCAGATAACAAAGATCAGAACGGCTGGTTTAACGTAGCCTGAATTGAGGTATTTTTATCGTCCATTTTGCCGCCTAACACCAGTTCAGCACAGCTTCATCCTCAGGTCCAAAACATATTGCGTCGCCAACTGTGAACTGCAAACCACTATTTCGCTTATCTCAGCCCTACAGGTTCGACACATCTCCCGCTAACAAATAGCTATAATTCATAGTGTTATTTGCAGTAACCATTCGTGTAGAGGCAATTATTCATCCTGACACTTTACATAAAAGAAAACGGTGTTTAATCACCGTTTTCTTGCTAAAAAGTGTCCCAGAATACTTCCATTTGTCAGGGTTAAGCTAAGCAAACAGCAACCCTTGGCGTAAGCTTAGTAACTAATTCATAAGCGATAGTGCCGATATGTTCAGCGACTTCCTCCACGGGTAATGCCTTACCCCACAGCAATGCACTATCCCCAACTTTATCTTGTGCCCCTTGGCCTAAGTCAACAGTCAACATGTCCATAGAAACACGGCCGACTATGGGTACGCGGCGACCATTGACCCACACGGGTGTGCCTTCCGGTGCATTGCGAGGATAACCATCACCATAACCAATCGCCACGACACCTAAACGGGTATCTTGCTTAGCGGTCCAGAAACAACCATAGCCGACGGGCTGATTGGCTTTATGATCCCGTACCGCAATCAACTGTGATACTAATTCCATCGCAGGAACTAGCCCGTGATTCGCACCGCAATCACCAGTAACAGGAGATACGCCATAGAGTGCAATACCTGGACGGATCCAATCGCCTTGGCTCTGAGGCCAATACAAGGCACCAGCAGAGTTTGCTAAGGTTCTAAATCCGGGCAAGCCTGCCGTTAACGTATTAAAAGCCGCCATCTGTACTGAGGTATAGGTGTTTTCAGGCTCGTCCGCACAGGCAAAATGTGTCATCAAATGGATCGGTTTTGCCACATTGGGACAGGCCATTAACCTTGCGTAAACCGTTGAAAATTGTTCGGGCGTAAAACCTAAACGATGCATGCCTGAATCCACTTTAAGCCAGACAGTGACAGGTTTTGACAACACAGTTTGCTCTAACATTTCAAGCTGAGAACTGTGGTGCACTACAGTGTCAATATCATGCCCGACGAGTATCGAAAGATCGGTGGCACGGAAAAAACCTTCTAGTAATAACAAACGCGCTGTCACGCCGCCCGCTCGTAATTCTAAGGCCTCATCCAATCGTGCTAGGCCAAAGCCATCGGCACTGACTAAACAATTAGCGACATTCAATAATCCATGACCATAACCGTTCGCTTTAACGACGGCCATCACACGACTCGCTGGTGCCTGTTGACGCAACGCAGCGAGATTGGTTTGCAGTGCACTACTGCTAATTTCTGCACGGGGAAAAGGGTTCAAAATTTACCTTGTTTACTCAGGAAATAAAAAGTCACGGATATAAAAAAATACATCAATACAGCTCATCTTCTGCAAGCGCAAACTGACTGTTTTTAAACGTCAATTAATCTTCTTCAAACTGCGGCCCAGCATAATTATCGAAACGCGAAAATTGCCCTTGGAAAGTGAGCCGCACCCGACCAATGGGGCCGTTACGTTGCTTACCAATGATTATTTCTGCCGTGCCTTTATCTTGAGAATCGTTGTTATACACTTCATCGCGATAAATAAACATGATGAGATCCGCATCTTGCTCGATAGCGCCCGATTCACGTAAATCCGAGTTAACAGGACGTTTATCGGCCCTTTGTTCGAGCGAGCGGTTAAGCTGCGACAGGGCAATAATCGGGATTTCCAACTCTTTGGCTAATGCTTTCAGCGAGCGTGAAATTTCAGAAATTTCTAAGGTACGGTTATCTTTTAAGGCGGGCACCTGCATTAACTGCAGGTAATCTATCATGATCATAGATAAACCACCGTACTCACGGGCGATACGACGCGCGCGGCTGCGAACTTCTGTCGGGGTTAATCCCGAACCATCATCAATATACATTTTACCTTGTTCGAGCATGATCCCCATGGTCGATGAAACCCGCGCCCAATCTTCATCATCGAGCTGACCAGTACGGATTTTGGTTTGATCAACACGACCCAAGGAGGCCAGCATACGCATCATAATCTGTTCTGACGGCATCTCGAGACTGAAAATAAGTACGGGTTTATCTTCATTCATTGCGGCCTGTTCGCACAAGTTCATCGCAAAGGTGGTTTTACCCATAGAAGGACGCGCCGCAACGATAATCAAGTCGCCAGACTGGAAACCAGCGGTCATCTTATCCAAATCGTTAAA
Organism: Shewanella sp. NKUCC05_KAH; assembly: GCF_019345585.1. Classification (NCBI taxonomy): domain Bacteria; kingdom Pseudomonadati; phylum Pseudomonadota; class Gammaproteobacteria; order Alteromonadales; family Shewanellaceae; genus Shewanella; species Shewanella sp. NKUCC05_KAH. The sequence goes on along the minus strand of NZ_JAHKQZ010000030.1, from coordinate 42,051 downwards.
GCCGCTCGAAACTCCAGTCACACCGTTATGGGGGTTATTGTAAAGCTGCTCAATCTTATCAACGGTTTTTTCCAGAATGGTTTTAATGCCTTCGGGACCTTCATTAGCATTAGTTCGCATCTCGGCGATCTTAAATACTTTACTCTCAGCAAGGTCGAGTAATTCACCCGAGTCACGACCTTCTGGGTTATAGCCCGCATCGGCAATCTCATGCGCGACGCGGATCATGTCACGCACCACGGCCCGTTCACGGACGATTTCAGCGTAAGATAAAATATTACCCGCACTTGGGGTATTTTTCGCAATCTCACCTAAATAGGCAAAACCACCGGCATCTTCTAATTGGTTCTCAACTTCGAGCTGTTCAGAAACCGTGATCAAATCGATCGGTTGCCCTAAATCGACCAATCTGTGCATGGCAGAAAAGATCATCTTATGTGAGCGAGAGTAAAAATCCTCTTTTACTACAGCCTCAGCTACCCTGTCCCACGCTTCGGCATCTAACATCAAGCCGCCTAATACCGATTGTTCAGCCTCAATTGAATGCGGTGGCAGCTTGAGTCCATCAAGCTGCAAATCTCTTGGCTTACTTTTAGGCTTAAAAGCACCTTGTTGTGACATTAACGCTCCCGATTTCCAACAACTTAACAAAATATGATATAAAACCCGCGTCAAGCAAACAGGATGTTTACACTCGCCTGTTATTTCATTCCAACGGACACTCTAACAATCAATAAGGAAAGAACATGCGTATTGCATTGGTTGCGGCCTTAGTACTGACATCCGGCATAGCAACTGCCGACGAAGGACAATGGCAACCTTATCAAATGCCTTCAATTGCAGACAAACTCAGTGAACGCGGAATCGATATTCCGGCAGAAAAACTGGCCGATCTGACAAGTTATCCAATGAACGCTGTGGTTGGGCTGGGCTATTGTACCGCCAGTTTTGTCTCCCCCCAAGGGCTAGTTGTGACAAACCACCATTGTGCCTACAAGGCGATACAATATAACACTAAGCAAGAGCATAACTACCTAGAACAAGGCTTTTTAGCAACATCGATGGACAAGGAACCCTCTGCCGGTCCTAACGAACGCTTATACATCACAGAAGCAGTGACCAATGTCACCGCGCAAATCAATAAAGACCTCAGCCAAGACCCGCTAAGTCGTTACGAAGACATTCAAAATCACAGTAAAGCGCTCATCAAAAGCTGTGAAGCCGATGCTAACTATCGTTGTAATGTGCGCAGTTTCCATAACGGCTTAGAATACTACTTAATCAAGCAATTGATGATCCGCGATGTGCGCTTAGTCTACGCACCACCTGAAAGTGTTGGGGGCTATGGTGGCGATATTGATAACTATGAATATCCACGCCATTCGGGTGATTTTGCCTTCCTACGAGCTTACGTCGGAAAAGATGGCAAACCCGCCGCGTATAGCGACGATAACATTCCTTACCAACCAAAGAGCTACCTTAAGGTCAATGCCGATGGCGTAAAAGCCGGTGATGGCGTGTTTGTGGCGGGTTACCCAGGCACGACTAGCCGTTACAACCTGACCAGTGAACTTAAATTTGCCAGTGATTGGTTGTACCCAACCCAAGCTAAGCGTTATCAATTACAGATTGATACTATCGAGGCTATGGGACAAAAAGATGCCGATATCGCCATTAAGTACGCAGGTAATATGGCCTCAATGGCCAACCGGATGAAGAAACTCAACGGCCTATTAGCGGGTTTTAAAGCAACGGATATCATTGGCATTAAGCAAAGCCGTGAAGATAATTTTTTAGCTTGGCTTAAACAAAACCCTAAGCTAAATCAAAATCTCATTGCTGAGTTAGAAGTGTTACTCGCCGAGCAACAACAAGCATTCCAAAGTAATTACTACTTTACCAATGCCCAATCTAGCACATTGTTAACCGCAGCAAACAGCCTCTACCGTCTTGCTAAAGAAAAACAAAAGCCCGATGCCGAGCGTGAGCAAGGCTACCAAGAACGTGATATTGCTATGTTAAGCTCACGTCTTAAACGTATCGATTCAAGTTTTGATGTCACTGTTGATAAGACTTTGTGGCTACAGGATTTAAATGCTTACCTTAGCCAATCAAATCGCGTAGCAGCACTCGATGAAATGCTAAGTGTGAACTCTAAAGATGCCGATCTCGCAGCTAAACTCGATGGTTTGTACTCACTCACTACGCTCACAGACCAAGCTAAGCGCCTCGCGTGGATGAATGCCGATGCTAGCGCTTTCGAAACCAGTGCAGATCCCTTTATTCGTTTAGCCGTAGCACTTTACGACACGAATATGGCACAGGAAAAGTCAGAAAAAATCTTAGACGGCAAGCTGTCTAGTGCTCGCCCTGATTATATGGCGGCCGTGATCGAATACTACAAAGCAAACAACTGGCCAGTCTACCCTGACGCCAACGGTACGCTACGGATCAGCTATGGCATGGTTGATGGTTATCAATCACGTGATGCGCTCTATAAACAGCCGTTTACTCGTCTTGATGGCATAGTCGCAAAACACACAGGCGTTGAGCCCTATAATGCGCCGAAAAAACTCCTCGATGCGATTAGCGAACAACGTTTTGGCGATCATCTGGTGAAGTCGGTTTATCAAGATCCCCGCGGCTGGATTTGCAGACTCTTCTCTTGTTTAGATAAACCAGAGGAATTTAACTCAGTACCGGTTAACTTCTTATCCAGCGTGGATACCACAGGTGGTAACTCCGGCTCACCAGTCTTCAACGGAAAAGGTGAGTTAGTGGGCCTTAACTTCGACTCAACCTATGAAGCTATCACTAAAGATTGGTTCTTCAACCCAACCATCACCCGTGCAGTGCACGTGGATATTCGCTATATCCTGTGGATGATGGATGAAGTGGATCATGCCGATAACTTAATCCAAGAATTGGATTTAGTGAGAAATTAATACCTTGAGCTAAATCCGTTGCTCTAAACAAAAAGCCGCTCACTGTTATGCAGTAAGCGGCTTTTATTTGGGCTCGTATTTTTAGCAGCGAATACACTTTGGGATGATGAGATTGAATGAGTAGGCGCGTATCACCTATCGCTTAAATCCATCGCAGAGCCGATATCAAAACCTAAATACACTCAAATCCTAAATTTCAGCCATAAAAAAACACCGCCGAAGCGGTGTTTCTCTTAAGATTAAAGCAAGGAGTAATTAAGCTTCTGCAACGATAGAAACTTTAACAACAGCTTTAACTTCAGTGTGTAACTGAACTTCAACTTCGAAGTCGCCAGTAGTACGCAGAGCGCCTAATGGTAAACGAACTTCTGATTTAGCCAGCTCAACACCAGCAGCAGTCACTGCATCAGCGATGTCACGGTTGCCAACTGAACCAAACAGTTTGCCTTCATCACCCGCTTTAGAAGCAATAACAACAGCTTCCAGTGCAGTGATTTTCTCAGCACGTAGGTTAGCAGCAGCTAATTCAGCAGCTAATTTAGCTTCTAATTCAGCGCGACGAGCTTCAAATACTTTAACGTTGCTTTCGTTAGCAACAACAGCTTTACCTTGTGGCAAAAGGTAGTTACGAGCGTAACCAGCTTTAACAGTAACTTGGTCACCCAAGTTGCCTAGGTTAGCGATTTTATCAAGCAGAATAACGTTCATTATCAAATCCTCTATATTCGATTAGGAATACTGCAATTACTGATGTAAATCAGTGTATGGCAGTAGAGAAAGATAACGAGCACGCTTGATAGCGCGAGCTAGTTGGCGCTGATATTTAGCACTAGTACCAGTGATACGGCTAGGAACAATCTTGCCGCTTTCAGTGATGTAGTTCTTTAAAGTAACGATATCTTTGTAATCAATTTCTGCAACACCTTCAGCGGTGAAACGGCAGAACTTGCGACGACGGAAATAACGTGCCATGTTGACAGTCTCCTAAGTTTTCAATTCGACATTTTCGGCATGGATGACTAAGCGGTTCTGACCATTACGCCCCTGTTGAAGCGTCATAAAGCCTTGCACTTGTACTTCCACACCTGCTTTCAGATCTTCTGCGACGCTTTCAAAGCGTGGGCCACTCAATATCACTTGAATTTGTACGTAGACGTTGCGGAGCATTTCGGCTTCATAACGCTGCGATTTGTGTTCCAACATAATTACACTGTGTGCAATACCTGCTGGGCTTTTAAAGCGTCTTGAACGAGTTATCGTTCCTGACAACACCAAGTTATTGGTGGTCACAGATTACCTTACTCAGCGATTTCTTCAGCGTGAGCTTCATCATATGAGCGTTCGCCAGCTGGGCCACGACGTGAATCGCGCTCATCTCTAGCTCTAGCCATTGGAGATGCTTCAGTAACGGCAACTTTAGTACGCATTACCATGTTACGCAGAACTGCGTCGTTGAAACGGAAAGCTGTTTCTAGCTCTTCGATCGTCTCTGCTTTAGCTTCAACGTTCATCAGAACGTAGTGAGCTTTATGCAGGTCAAGGATTGGGTAAGCCAGTTGACGACGGCCCCAATCTTCTAAACGGTGGATTGTGCCGTTAGCTTCGGTGATAACACCTGTGTAACGCTCAATCATACCTGGTACTTGTTCACTTTGATCTGGGTGAACCATAAATACGATTTCGTAATGACGCATTTATTGCTCCTTACGGTTATGTAGCCTCGGTATTGGCTCAGTCAAACCAAATGGAGGCAAGGAACGAAAAATAGTGACTGATTTGAGCGCGAGATAGTACAGAAAGCAAGCCAGAAACTCAAGCAATAACTTTGCCTCGCCAATCAATACAGGTATGATGGCGGTTCGCCTATATTCGGACGTCTGAAATCAGCTAACCAAGAATAAAACATAATGCTAAAAGTTATTGCGCCAATCAGTTTGTTTTTCCTTTCATTTCCTGCGCTTGCGCTTGTTCCACCTGATTATCAGGAACCGCCCAGCGATTTTACCGCGGAAATCGAAGCTGGCTTGCAACTGAACACAGGCAATACCGAATCCAGCAGTTTTAATGGTCGAACCCAACTGATTTACGATACAAAGCAAACCAAGCAAGAAGCCACACTAAAAGCCTATTTTGCCTCAGAAAAAAGTCAAACAACCTCCGAAAAATATGAGCTACAGTTACAATCGAACTATAAACTGACTAAGGGTTATGTCTTCGGACGTGGTGATTTTACTTGGGATCAATTCGGTAGTTACACACAAATATCGACTCTTTCGAGTGGTTACGGTTTCAATGCTATCAGTAGTTATAAAACAAAACTCAGTCTCGAGTTCGGTCCAGGTTATCGATATAACTTACCTGCAGAATCGGTAACCATTCCCAACCCTGATGCCGAAAAAGATGTCATTCTTCGTACCGCTGCCAAATTCTCTCAAAAACTACAGGAATACAGCAGTCTCAATGCCGATCTCACCGCGGAAGTGGGCGAGAACAACAACACCCTCACCTTAGATATGAACTATAAAAATCTGGTGTTCCAAGATTGGGCATTTAAGATCGGTATGAACATCAAATACACTGAAGTGGTACCAGAAGGAAGCCAACCCATGGATACCATCACCACCTTCAACTTGCTTTACACTTTTAGATAACTCCTTTTAAAAAATACGACGAAATACATAGACTAACATGACGCTAATAGCCTACTCGGCTGGCGTCTATGTGAATGCTTTACAAGCATCCCCTTGAGTTGTTCCGACATAATTCAGTGATTTTTTGAGCAGAAATGCGCAATTAATCAAGATTTACCAACAATTTGCAACACAACATAAACACTAACCCCTGATATACTCACTCCTCATTATCAATCTAGTTTGTGTTTTCGGAGTTGTATATGACTAATCCGCTGCGCACTTTCGCCTCTTTATATAGCACCACGTTATTAATGGTATTAGCCGGCGGCTTGCTTACCACCTATCTTGGGCTCAGGCTCTCAGTGATGAATGTGCCACAAATATGGATTGGCGGCATGATGTCGGCCTACTATGTTGGCCTAGTGGCAGGCTCTAAGATTGGTCATCGACTTATCGCTCAAGTGGGCCATATCCGCGCCTTTGTCGCCAGTGCAGGCATAGTCGCTGCATCGGCATTAGGCCATGCACTCGTAGATGAGCTAGCGGTTTGGCTGCTCCTCAGACTCGTGGTCGGCATGGGGATGATGTGCCAATACATGGTGTTAGAAAGTTGGCTTAACGAACAAGCTGAAAGTAATCAAAGGGGCACAGTGTTTGCGAGTTATATGATCGTATCTTACTTCGGCTTAATCTTGGGCCAAGGTGCGATCAGTATTTTCCCCGAATTAGGACTAGAGCCACTACTGCTTATCGCAATTTGTTTTTCACTCTGTATCGTACCGATTTCACTCACGCGTCGTCTTCACCCTGCGCCCTTAGTTCCTGCCCCACTCAAAATTGCCTATTACTGGAAAAAAGCGCCACAAGCACTCACGACAATCGCGATTGGTAGCATGATAGTGGGTTCGTTTTATGGTCTCGCTCCCGCCTACGCCAGTAACTTAGGTTTACCGCCTGAAAAAGTCGCCACGTATATGACGGCAACGATTTTAGCGGGATTACTGGCACAGTGGCCAATGGGAAAATTGTCCGACATTATGTCCCGCAGTCGCCTTATCCGTATCAACTGTATATTGCTCGGTATCTTAGCCTTAGCTATCGCCTTAACCCCCTATCATCCGGTGATTTCACTGGTGATGACTTTCCTATTTGGTATTTTAGGTTTCACTTTCTATCCGCTCGCCACAGCGCTTGCCAACTCTCGAGTAGAGCAAAATGAGCGGGTAGGCTTATCAGCAACAATATTATTAACCTTCGGCTTAGGCGCCAGTATCGGTCCGCTTATCGCATCGACATTAATGCAATGGTTTGGCAATAACATGTTATATGGCTTTATGTCAGCCTGTACCTTAATACTCTTTGTGCGTTTACGTTATGTACATTCACAGCAAAAAGTCGAAACCAATGTCACCCAAGACTACATAATGGCGACGGGCGACTTAGTCTCGTCACCACTGGCGGCAGCGTTGGACCCACGGGTTGATGTTAAATCAATTCAAGAGCATATGACGCCCAGCGCTAACTTAGATGAATCGGAGCATGATTTAGGGGCCGATGGCGTCGATGACGATATTATCGATGATAATGACAGTGATGAGGAACAACTCGCCTTTAGTTTCGATATTGAGCAAGCAGAGCCTGAAGCCGCTCAAATAGATGAAACTGATAGCAATCAGGTTAACCTAGACAAAGCGATGACGTAAAAAAGGCCAATAAAAAACGGATTAACTTTATATCGTTAATCCGCCTTTTTATTACGACCAGTTGTTACTTCAAGCCTGATACTGCATATGTGAGATCAGGCAAACGTGAGCATATTAGCTACGACGCTGACGCACTGCTTCAAATAGGCAAATACCCGTTGCAACCGATACGTTCAAGCTAGACACACTACCGGCCATAGGGATAGAGATCAGCGAATCGCAAGACTCACGGCTTAATCGGCGTAAGCCTTTGTCTTCAGCTCCCATAGCAATCGCCAATGATCCCTTGAGATCCGCTTGATAAAGCTCGCAATCTGCCTCGCCCGCAGTGCCCACAATCCACACACCTTTATCCTGCAGGTGACGCATAGTGCGCGCAAGATTAGTCACTTGGAATAAAGGCACTGTTTCCGCAGCGCCACATGCCACTTTACTCACAGTCGCAGTTAAGCCAACTGAATTGTCTTTAGGCACGATAATACCTTGTACGCCAGCCGCATCGGCATTACGTAGGCAAGCGCCTAAGTTATGGGGATCAGTCACACCATCCAAGATCAACAGGAATGCTTGCTCAGTGTTAGCAAGCAGCACATCTAAATCTTGCTCATTCAATACTTTCGCCGCTTTAACGCGCGCGACTATGCCTTGATGTTGGCTGCTTTCCGCTTTGTCATCTAAGGCTTTACGAGAAGCGACTTGAATCGTCGTTCCAAAGGCTTTTGCCTGATCGGCCAGCACAGTTAAGCGCTCATCGTCACGACCTTGTAACAGCCACAACTCAATAATGCGCTCAGGGCTGTGTTTTAACAGGGCTTCAACTGCGTGGATCCCAAAAATAATATCTTGTTTTTTCATTTATTTCTTTCTCGTGCTCCGCTTAGCGGCTTTTGGCTTTTTAGCCGGATCTTTTACTGCTGCTTTTTTAGCTTTAGTGCCAACTTTGGCCTTAGGTTTGGTTTTGCCTGTTTCAGCCTTGGCGCTAGATGCCGCGGTTTTGCCTGCTTTACCTTGCTTAGCGCCTTCACGATTAACGCGCTCACGGGCTGTCATCGGCTTATCACGGCTGGCAGATGCTTTACGTTTACCACCTTTGCCGTCATCACCCAGCATAACCAAATCAATCTGTCTGTCATCTAAGTTGACTGCAGCGACCTTAACCGTCACAGGATCGCCGACTTGATAAACTTGACCTGTGTGCTCACCGATAAGACGTTGACGCATAGGGTCGAATTGGTAGTAATCGCTACCTAGACTTGAGATATGCACTAAGCCATCGATAAACAGTTCATTTAAGCGCACAAACAAACCAAAACTGGTCACAGAGGCAATCACAGCTTCAAAGGTATCACCGACGTGATCTTGCATAAACTCGCACTTGAGCCAATCGCTAACATCGCGAGTCGCTTCATCGGCACGACGTTCTGTGGTCGAACACTCTTCGCCTAATTTGTCGAGCTCATCGAGCTGATAGTGATAGCCACCATCCTGCGTCCACTTCTCAGTGGCTTCGCCTCTTTCCTTCGCCAGTAAATAACGGATCACACGATGTAACACTAAATCCGGATAGCGGCGAATGGGTGAGGTAAAATGTGCATATTCTTCTAAGGCTAAACCGAAGTGACCTTCGTTATCCGGAGTATAAATTGCCTGACGCATAGAGCGCAGTAACATCACTTGGATAAGTTCAGCATCAGGGCGGTCGGCAATTTGCAACATCACATTCTGGTAATCTGACGGCGTTGGCTCAAGTCCACCGGGCATGCTTAAACCACGCTCAGCAAGGAACTCTTTAAAGTTTGCCAATTTTTGCTCGGATGGTGCTTCATGCACACGATACAAGACTTCGCCTTTGTGTTTCTTCACAAACTTAGCTGCAGAAACGTTGGCTAAAATCATACATTCTTCAATGATTTTATGGGCTTGATTACGGCCACGCGGCACGATTTTATCAATCTTGCGCTGCTCATTGAAAATGAACTGCGTTTCCATGGTTTCAAACGCAATCGCACCACGCTCGGCTCTTTGCTCATCGAGCGCTAAATACAATGACTGTAAACACTGCAAATGCGGGAACAAAGCCTCATGCTCAGGCGCAATGGGGCCGCCTTCTAACATTGCTGCCACTTGGGTATAAGTGAAACGGGCATGGGAATACATCACAGCCGGATAAAACTTATAACCTGATAACTTACCTTTAGCAGATACGGTCATCTCGGCGACCATACATAAACGGTCGACGTGGGGATTAAGCGAACATAGGCCGTTAGAGATTTTCTCCGGCAGCATAGGGATCACTTGCGACGGGAAATACACTGAGTTACCACGGGCACGCGCTTCGGTATCTAAGGCGGAATCGGTGCGCACATAGTAACTAACATCCGCAATCGCAACCCATAAACGCCAGCCGCCACCGGCTTTTTTCTCCGCGTACACAGCATCGTCAAAATCGCGGGCGTCTTCACCGTCGATAGTCACTAATGGCAGATGACGTAAATCCACACGACCGACTTTATCGGCGTCGGTTACTTCATCGGGAATACGGCGCAGTTTCTTCTCGATCACTGGTGACCAAGTATGGGGTAAATCATAATTACGCAGGGCAATTTCGATTTCCATACCCGGCGCCATTTGCTTACCGAGCACTTCAGTCACTTTACCCGCAGCCTTAACAAAACGGCCTGGGCGACGCGTTAATTCAACCACAACCACATCACCTTGACGGGCGCCATTGCGATCTTCATTCGCGACTAAAATTTCTTGGGTAATACGCTTATCATCGGCAATGACAAATGCCATACCGCTATCGACATGATAACGGCCAACAATCGCGGCACTTCGCGGCTGGATCAGACGAACCAAACGCGCTTCGCGACGGCCACGACGATCTGTGCCCGCTTTTTGCGCCAGCACTTTATCACCGTGGAAATACATCAGCATGTCGCGGTTCGAAATAAATAAGTCATCACCGCCTTCATCGGGTTTGAAAAAGCCGAAGCCTTCTCTGTGTCCGAGCACAGTGCCGGGGATCAGATCCATTTTCTCGGGTAAGCCATAGCTCTGCCCACGGGTGAACACCAGTTCGCCATCGCGTTCCATCGCACGTAGGCGACGGCGCAAGGCCTCAAGTTGTTCTTCCTCTTGGATGTTTAACGCCGCGGCAATGCTGTCACGAGTGATAGGTGATTTTTGAGAACGTAAGTAATCGAGAATATACTCACGGCTTGGGATAGGATTTTCGTACTTATCCTGTTCACGCTCAAAATGAGGGTCTTTGATCATTCAATATCCAAATAATGTGTCTCTAGATTAAGAGACCACTTAACGGGTTCGCAACTGTTCTTGCTGGGCCCGCGCCACTGCACTGGGGGGCATTTTAGCTGCTAACACCTGCAGTAAAGACAAGGCTTTATTCTTAGTCGCCTCGTCCGCAAATACATCGTTATATAACCAGTGATAGGCCATCTCGTAATCCCTAGGACTACCATAACCTTCACCGAATAAACGAACTAACATCATACGAGCGGATAAACTGCCACTTGCAGCCGCAGGCAGTAAATAATGCACTGCTCTGTCTTTATTGCGGATGACAAATTTCCCACTCTGATAATACTCGGCAAGCTTTAACATCGCTTCTGAGCTACCTTGTTCGGCCGAGTCACGTAACAAAGCAATACCCTTCACAGGGTTAGCCTTCACACACGTTCCATGATTGAGCATTTCGCCCCAAAGAAATTGATATAAAGGCTGTTTTAAGACTTGGGCTCGCGCCTCAATGTCCTGGACTAACTGGCAATCATCACGTTTCACTTTCGCTAAGTATTGATTGCTACGGATCAAATCAAGCAATTGATCTTGACTATAAATATCCACCGCCTGCGTTTCAGCAAAGCACATTGAAGATACTAAAGGCAGTAGCGCAACGAGTGCTGTACGTAGCATAACGACTCTCAATGACAGTAGGATGAATACTTGCATCGGCAGTATAACCTATTTCTTGAGCTTGAGCTGAATTTCTAACCGCAGAATGAAACAGAGAAAGGCATAAAGAAGCAGAGAAAAAGGCCGTGAAACACGGCCTTAACAGATCTTAATTGAACGGATTAACCAAAATCATGGTTTCGTTACGATCAGGACCCGTAGAGATAATGTCGATTGGTGTTTCTAATAACTCTTCAAGACGCTTGATATAATTGATCGCTGCTTGAGGCAGTTGCTCAATTGATGTCGCGCCAAAAGTCGACTCGCTCCAACCCGGCATAGTTTCATAAACCGGCGTAACCAGTTCATAACCTTCAGCGGCCAGCGGAGTGACTTTAGAGATAGTGCCATCAGGATTCTGATAACCGACACAAATCTTCACTTCTTTCAGACCATCAAGTACATCTAACTTAGTCAAGCAGAAGCCGCTAACACTGTTGATTTGAACTGCGCGGCGCATTGCCACAGCATCCAACCAACCTGGACGACGCTTACGACCCGTTGTTGCACCAAACTCATGACCTTTAGTACCTAAATGATCACCGACTTCACATAATAGTTCAGTTGGGAATGGACCTGCACCTACGCGAGTGGTGTAAGCCTTCATGATACCTAAGACATAGTCTAAGTGACGCGGACCAAAACCTGAACCCGTCGCAACACCACCGGCAGTGGTATTTGAAGAGGTTACAAATGGGTATGTTCCGTGGTCGATATCGAGTAATGTACCTTGAGCGCCTTCGAACAGAATTGGCTCACCGGCTTTACGCGCAGTATCCAATAGTTCAGTCACATCAACACACATGCTCTTCAGATAATCGGCCATAGCCAACGCATCTGCTAGTGTTTGCTCGTAATCAACCGCTTCGACTTGATAGTACTCTGTCAGCATAAAGTTATGATATTTCATAACTTCTTTCAGCTTTTCAGCAAACAGTTCAGCATTGAACAGGTCGCCTACTCGCAGACCGCGACGAGAGATCTTGTCTTCATACGCAGGTCCAATACCACGGCCAGTTGTACCAATAGCTTTATTACCGCGCGCTTTTTCACGGGCAATATCAAGGGCACAATGGAAGGGAAGGATCAGCGGACACGCTTCAGAGATCAACAGACGTTCCTCAACAGGAACTCCACGATCTTTCAGCATGTTGATCTCTTTCATCAGGGCGTCAGGTGCAAGCACCACACCGTTGCCAATAATGCATTTCACATTATCGCGCAGGATACCCGATGGGATCAGATGAAGAACGGTTTTTTCACCGTCGATAACCAAGGTATGACCAGCATTGTGGCCGCCTTGATAGCGCACTACATATTTTGCCTGTTCTGTTAGAAGGTCGACAATCTTACCTTTTCCTTCGTCACCCCATTGGGTGCCGAGAACAACTACGTTTTTGCCCATTATTTGCTGCAAGGTTGCGGTTAAAAAAGAATTTTAACAGATCTTAGTTAATAAGGGCAAGCAGGCTATTTTTTACGCAAAAATAACCCAAATCACGACTCCAGCAGTGACTAATGCCCCACCAAGTCGCTGGATAACTTGCTGATTTTGATGGGAGAGTTCATTTAAATAACGACGCCATTTATTTGGGAATAATAATGGCCCAAGGCCTTCCAAAACCAACACAAGTGCCACTGCTAGCATAAAAATTTGAAAAGTCATGCTTACCTCAAACTCACTCGCTTAATATAAATCTATTGTATATCAGCATACTCCAACCAAAGAGTTTTCTTATACCGTCAATTTTTAGCCAATAAAAAACCCAGCATAGGCTGGGTTTTTTGATATTCCAAAAACGAATTAACGCTTAGAGAATTGTGGCTTACGACGTGCTTTACGTAGACCCACTTTCTTACGCTCAACTTTACGAGCGTCACGGGTAACGAAACCAGCAGAACGAAGTGATGGACGCAGTGCTTCATCTAATTGCATCAGAGCACGGGTAATACCGTGACGGATTGCGCCTGCTTGGCCAGTGATACCACCGCCTTTAACAGTTACATAGATGTCCAGCTTGTCAGTCATTTCAACTAACTCTAAAGGTTGACGAACAACCATACGAGCAGTTTCACGACCAAAATACTGATCCAAAGGACGTTGATTTACAACGATGTTGCCACTACCTGCTTTAGCGAAAACGCGAGCTGTAGAGGTTTTGCGACGGCCAGTGCCGTAGTACTGAGTTGCAGCCATTTGCTTAATCCCGTTTAGATATCAAGAACTTGAGGTTGTTGTGCAGTGTGGTTATGTTCTGCGCCAGCGTAAACTTTCAGTTTACGGAACATGGCACGGCCCAGAGGACCTTTTGGTAACATACCCTTAACTGCTTTCTCGATGATCATTTCTGGCTTTTGCGCTTGCAGCTTTTCAAAGCTGATTTGCTTAATGCCACCAGGGAAGCCTGAATGCGAGTAGTACGTTTTGCCTTTCGCTTTGTTACCAGTAACAGTCACTTTTTCAGCATTAACAACGATGATGTAATCACCGGTATCAACGTGTGGAGTGTATTCTGGCTTATGCTTACCGCGTAAACGGACAGCGATTTCAGTAGCGATACGACCTAAAGTTTTGCCGTCTGCGTCGACGACGAACCAGTCACGAGTTACAGTTTCTGGTGTAGCAGTAAAAGTCTTCATTATTACAAAAACCCAAAGTTAATTTTCTGTCTCACATGTTGTCTGCATTTGCAAACAACACAAAATTGCCTTTTAGTACCCCTTCGAGCACCGACTTCGGCTTACAACTTCCGCCCAATTGGCGGAGTAACGTGGGCAGGTGGCGGAGTATAGACAAAGCTGAGTTAAAAATCACCTGATATTTTGATAAAAATTATAAAATATCGACCAATCTGGCTTGTCATCCTAAGGATTAACAAGCCTCTGGTGATTTAAGGCCGCAGCTAATGCAAAACTCTTACACTACTGGGTTACGGCAGGTGTTCGGTTTTTAAATAATCGTGGGATTGCATCTCAATTAAGCGTGAACGGCAACGCCTAAATTCGAAGTTAAGCAAACCATCGGCATAAATATCTTCGAGTGGCACTTGAGCCGATACAATCAGCTTTACATTGCGCTCGTAAAATTCGTCGACCATAGCTAAAAAACGTCTGGCGATGTCATCGCCAGTCAAAAAGGCGCCCATTTGTTCTATGCCACTCACGAGAACAGTATGATAAATCCGCGCAAGTTCCATGTAGTCACGCTGGCTTCGCGGGCCATCACAGAGCGCTCTAAAATCGGCCAACAATACGCCCTGCGCCTGCTGCCGAATACTAATACTGCGGCCTTCTATTTCGATGTCAGCAGTAAGCACCTCAGACTCAGGCGCTAACTGGCTAAAATAACGTATCAGATTGGCATCAGCTTGTGCATCTAATGGATGATGATAAATCTCTGCTTGCTCAAGGGTACGCAATCGATAATCAATGCCAGAATCCACATTGAGCACTTCACAATGTTGATTAATTAGGGCTATCGCAGGTAAGAAACGTGCGCGCTGTAAGCCATTTTTATATAAGTCGTCGGGGATAATATTCGAAGTTGCAACCAGCACAACGCCTTCTTTAAATAACGCTTGAAACAGCGTACCTAATAGCATGGCATCGGTAATATCAGAGACAAAGAATTCATCGAAACAGATAACGCGATATTTTGCGGCCATCTTTTTCGCAATCACCAACAAAGGATCGCGAACGCCTTTTAACTCGTCCAAATCTAAATGCAATTGATGCATAAAGCGATGGAAGTGAGCCCGCAATTTTTGTTCACCAGGCAAGGCATCAAAAAAAGTATCCATCAGGTAGGTTTTACCGCGCCCAACTCCGCCCCAAAGATACAGGCCTTTAGGTGATGCTGGTGCCGATTTTAAGCCTAATGCGCTAAACAATTTCCCCACAATAGAACTAGGCTCTTCTGCCGTAGTTAAGTCTTCATAGACGCGTTGTAACGCCTTAACGGCAATTTCTTGAGCCGGATCATGGGAAAAACCGTCACGGGTAAGATCTTTTTGATAATGCTGCCAAGGGCTTAACTGAGGCACGTTTAAATTCTCTTATGTCCTTTATTAAAACTGTGACGATATTAGCACGGCCAATATGACGCAGGATATATTAATGCAGAATACGACTTTTACCTTAACGCTAAACTGCATACAAACGTCTAATAACCATCTATGCTGTAGGTCATTTTAATCGGCAAAATCTGCTGATATTAGGGCTTGAAAAATCCTAATATCGCCCACAGATTTCTGTTCGGAAACAAGTATGAAACAGCCGATAAAATAGGCTAAAAAAATTAACATTTATTAATATAATGAACTTTTTCAATAAGGTGCGAGTCAGAGTGATTACCTAGGCAAATAGCCGGTACCGATACAGATTTGATCTGGCACTCGCACGATTGCTGATGCATTACATCCAGATCTTTCAACCCTTATTTGGAGTTATGAATAGATGAAAACAAAATTATCTGTACTTTCAGCCGCAATGTTAGCCGCTACCCTGACTATAATGCCTGTCGTCTCACAGGCCGCCATTCCACAGACGGTTGAGGGACAATCCATTCCAAGTCTTGCGCCTATGCTTGAGCGCACGACGCCCGCAGTCGTATCAGTAGCGGTAACGGGGACTCATGTTTCTAAGCAAAGAGTACCTGATGTTTTCCGTTACTTTTTCGGCCCTAATGCGCCACAAGAGCAAGTGCAAGAACGTCCTTTTAGAGGCTTAGGCTCAGGCGTGATTATTGACGCAGAAAAAGGCTATATCGTCACGAACAACCATGTGATTGACGGTGCTGATGATATTCAAGTTGGTCTTCATGACGGCCGTGAAGTAAAAGCAAAACTGATTGGCACTGACTCAGAGTCAGATATCGCATTATTGCAAATTGAAGCGAAAAACCTCATCGCAATCAAAGCCTCTGATTCCGATGATTTACGCGTAGGTGACTTTGCCGTTGCCATTGGTAACCCCTTCGGTTTAGGTCAAACCGTCACCTCGGGCATTGTTAGTGCTTTAGGCCGTAGCGGCTTAGGCATTGAAATGCTGGAAAACTTTATTCAAACTGATGCCGCGATTAACAGTGGTAACTCGGGTGGCGCACTCGTCAATCTTAACGGCGAGTTAATTGGGATTAACACCGCAATCGTAGCACCGGGCGGCGGTAACGTCGGTATTGGCTTTGCCATCCCTGCTAATATGGTGAAAAACCTCGTGGCACAAATTGCCGAACACGGAGAAGTACGCCGCGGTGTATTAGGTATTTCGGGACGTGATCTCGATAGCCAACTCGCCCAAGGTTTCGGTTTAGACACTCAACACGGCGGCTTCGTGAATGAAGTAGCCAAGGGCAGTGCCGCAGAGAAGGCCGGTATAAAAGCAGGTGATATTATCATCAGCGTTGATGGCCGTGGTATTAAGTCATTCCAAGAACTTCGGGCTAAAGTCGCCACTATGGGTGCAGGTGCTAACGTTGAGTTAGGACTCATCCGTGACGGTGATAAGAAAACAGTTAAAGTGACCTTAGGTGAAGCGAGCCAAACCAGTGAAACAGCGGCTGGTGCCGTGCATCCTATGCTGCAAGGTGCGTCCTTAGAAAACTCATCTAAGGGCATTGAAATTACCGATGTCGCACAAGGCTCACCAGCGGCCATGAGTGGCTTACAAAAAGGAGATGTGATTGTCGGTATTAACCGTACTGCAATTAAAGATCTTAAGACACTTAAAGCACAACTTAAAGATCAAGAAGGTGCCGTTGCACTGAAGATAATGCGTGATAAGAGCATGTTGTATTTAGTCCTACGTTAATCGACAAAATAGGCCATTTTTTCTGCCATAGATAAGCATAGGGAGCTTAGGTTCCCTATGCTTACATCGATTAAACATGTTAATCTAACTCACCTTTTTCTAGATCCATCCTGCCATGACTATAAAAGACACTCTGTTATATCTCGGTAAAGCCACCCTTTTCGGCCTTATCATGGCGGCCATGTTTTTATTGGTGACACGTTATTTCGATAACCAATCCCTCGGTAGTAGTCTGCTACAAACCCGTGCCAACAACACAGTCGAGCTATCCTTTGCCAAGGCGGTACGCCGTGCAGCTCCTGCCGTTGTGAATATTTATAGCCTCAGCATAGATCAGAATCGGCCGCTTAATTCAGGCTCACTTCAAGGTCTAGGTTCTGGGGTGATAATGAGTAAAGAAGGTTATATTCTCACTAATTATCATGTCATTAAGAAAGCCGATGAGATTGTTGTCGCCCTGCAAGATGGACGCAAATTTACCTCTGAAGTGGTTGGCTTCGATCCTGAAACCGATTTATCGGTACTTAAAATTGAAGGCGATAACTTACCGATTGTCCCCGTTAATCTCGACAGTCCGCCTCAAGTCGGTGATGTCGTACTCGCTATTGGTAATCCCTACAATTTAGGCCAGACCATTACCCAAGGCATCATCAGTGCCACGGGGCGTAACGGCTTAAGTTCAGGTTACTTAGACTTCCTACAAACCGATGCAGCGATTAATGCGGGTAACTCAGGTGGCGCACTCATTGACACTAACGGCAGCCTTATAGGTATTAATACCGCAGCATTCCAAGTGGGTGAAGAAGGCGGCGGCCACGGGATTAACTTCGCTATCCCGATTAAATTAGCCCACAGCATTATGGGTAAGTTGATTAAAAATGGTCGAGTGATCCGTGGCGCTTTAGGAATTTCTGGCGAGCCGATTAATCCTGTCGTGGCACAAATCCTTAATCTACCCGATCTCAAAGGTGTGCTCGTTACGGGTGTCGATCCTAATGGCCCTGCGGCCCGTGCCCTGCTAATGCCAAGGGATGTGATTATTAAATACGATGGTGAAGATGTGCCAGGCGTTGAGATGCTAATGGACCGCATCGCTGAAACCACACCGGGTAAGAAAGTGATGATGACTGTGATACGCCAAGGTAAACAACAAGAGTTACCTGTGATTATCGATGAGAAGGTTGTGATCGATAACTAGAGCGTCACTCAGCATTACGCGCTCAAAGGCAGAAAACAAAAAACCAGCATTTAGCTGGTTTTTTAATGATTCAAAATTAGCTTAAATCAGTAACAGATCACTGAATACGCACAACCTGTGCGCCTAAACCTTGAAACTTATTCTCAATATGCTCATAGCCACGATCTAAGTGATAGATACGATCGACAATCGTCTTACCATCGGCCACTAAGCCAGCAATCACTAGACTCGCTGACGCACGTAAATCCGTCGCCATTACCTGAGCACCACTTAAAGATTCAATCCCTTGAATGATGCAGGTGTTGCCTTCAAGCTCCATGGTAGCGCCCATACGGATAAGTTCAGGCACATGCATAAAACGATTTTCGAAGATAGTCTCAGTTATGGTTGCCGTACCTTGTGCTAAGGCATTGAGCACACAAAACTGCGCCTGCATATCGGTTGGGAAACCAGGATAAGGTGCCGTCTTGATATTCACCGCCTTCGGACGTTTACCCTGCATATCGAGCTCAATCCAATCTTCGCCCGTAGTAATCGTCGCGCCTGCATCTTCAAGTTTTGCGATAACCGACTCCAGTGAAGCAGGATCGGCTTTTAAACAACGAATACGACCACGGGTCACCGCGGCAGCAACGAGGAAGGAACCGGTTTCGATACGATCTGGCATAACTCGGTAATTGCAGCCCTGTAAACGCTCAACCCCTTGGATACGCAGTGTCGCACTGCCTACACCAGTGATTTTTGCACCCATGGCAATTAAGCAATTAGCGAGATCGATCACTTCAGGTTCGCGGGCCGCGTTTTCAATCACGGTTTCGCCATCGGCTAATGCTGCGGCCATCAGTAAGTTTTCAGTGGCACCAACACTCACCATGTCCATAAAGATATGTGCGCCCTTAAGACGACCATCAACACGGGCCTTGATATAACCTTCTTTCACTTCAATCTTGGCGCCCATCATTTCGAGGCCATGTAAGTGCAAGTTCACTGGTCTTGCGCCAATGGCACAGCCGCCAGGCAATGACACGTCAGCCGTACCATAACGAGCCAATAACGGCCCTAAGATCAAGATAGAAGCACGCATGGTTTTCACTAGATCATAGGGAGCGCAAAACTCATTCAGATTAGTGGTAGAAATGCGGATCTGTCCGTCCCCGAGTTCAGTCACTTCAGCGCCGAGACAGCGTAATAATTTACAGCTCGTACTCACATCACGCAGATTGGGCACGTTAGAAACCACAAAATCGGTTTCAGCCAATACACCCGCCATCAGAATAGGCAAAGCTGCATTTTTAGCACCCGAAATAATCACATCACCGGCAAGCGGGGGGCTTGCCTGAATTGTTAGTTTATCCACTTTTCCTCACTAGCTAGGCATGTTGAAAACTTTTTCGCGTTTCCATTGAGTCGGCGTGAAAGTTTTGATCGTTAATGCATGTAATTCACCGCTGGCAATGTGTGCCGTCAACGGTGCATAAATGGCTTGTTGCTGTTTGACTCGGCTCATACCATCGAAGCATTCACCTACGGCGATCACTTTATAATGGCTACCATCCGAGCTAGCGTGAACTTCTTCAAGCCCTAACGCATCACGTAAAATCTGTTCGATTAAGCTGCATTCCATGAAATCTATTACCCTATTCTCAATGCGCTTCTTCGGTAAAGAAGGCATCTAAATCATATAAATCAATTAGTTTTTTAAGTTGTGGTGAAGCAGAACTCAATACAAGTTGGCTGCGATGTTCACGCACTAACGCCAGCAAAAATGCCATGCCAGCGCTATCACTGTATTCGAGCCCAGACAGAGACAATATCTGGGTTGACTCATTTAGCAGTTGTTGTCGCTGTGGCCAAAGTGTAATGACATCGGCTTGGGTTATGCGCCCTTTGAGATGACAAACTGTCCCCTGTTGCACAAATTCAATCACGATTGTGACTTCCCAGACTTAGCCTTCATGACCACTTTCTCTTTAGTGCGATCTTCGAGCATCTTAATCACGGGATCGATACCCTGTTGGCGAATTAGATTAGAGATTTCCGACTGCTTAGAAGACAGTAAGCTCACACCTTCGGCAACTAAATCAAATGCTTTCCATGAGTCATCCTTTAAACGGCGCGCCTTAAACAATAGTTTAATCGGTGGGCGACCGGCTTCGATGATCTGCACGTTTACATCGACCATTTTCTCTTTGCTGAAATCAATCCCAGGTGAGAATTCCACTTTTTGATTAGTATATTCAGTAAAGGCTTGAGCATAAGTAGAGATTAAATAACCTTCAAAAGCATTGACGAAACGATTGCGTTGCTCTTCGGTTGAATCCTTAAGATATTGGCCTAATACCTTATAAGAAGCGTATTTATAATCGACATAAGGCATGAGTTCTTCACGAACAATCACCTTTAAATGGTCTGAATTTGCGTCGATTAATGCTTTATCTTTGTGAAAACGATCGAAGGTTTTATTGGCAACGGCTTTCACCATGGCATACGGATCTGTCGTATCGACAACCACATCAGCGGCGACTGCGCTCGTTGCCCCTAAAACCATCACTAACGGCAATAAAAAACGAGATAAGTTTTTAAACATAGCGGTAACCCCTATTTATCCTTCGAACCCATACTATATAAGAACTGACCAATCAGCTCCTCCAACACTAATGCCGAGCGAGTGTCGTCAATCTTATCGCCATCTTCCAGCATACTGACATCATCGTCGACAAAACCCGGTGTTAACCCTAAGAATTGTTCGCCCAACAAACCCGAAGTCAAAATGGCTAAACTACTGGTTTCAGGGAATTTATCGTAACGCTTGTCCATCACTAATGTGACCACAGCCACTAACTTAACTGGGTCTAAATCTATGCTGCTCACTCGGCCAACGACAACACCGCCAACCTTGACTGGCGAACGCACCTTCAAACCACCAATGTTGGTAAAATTGGCTTGTATGGTATAAGTGCTATCGCTGCTTTTCACTTCAATATTGGCGACGTTAAAGACTAAGACCAAAAAAGCGGCCAATCCTGTTAAAAGAAACACACCCACTAATAATTCAATTTTTCGTGTCAACATGTTCAGCTACCACTCTGTTAATCCATCTAACCTGTGTCGAAATCCGCAGTGTTCCGTTAGCGGCCAAACATCAGGGCTGTCAGTAAAAAATCCAATGCCAATACAGCGAGGCTCGACTGAACGACAGTCTGGGTCGTTGCACGGCTGATGCCTTCCGGATTTGGGATCACTTGATAACCGCGATATAACGCAATCCAAGTGACCACTACGGCAAACACACCACTTTTGATCAAGCAGTTAACTATGTCCTGACGCCATTCGACAGACGCCTGCAGAATCGACCAAAACGCACCACTGTCGATCCCTTTCCATTCCACGCCAACAAGGTGCCCGCCATAAATACCTACAGCGGTAAACATCAACGCCAGCAATGGCATACTGATCACTCCAGCCCAAAAGCGCGGTGCAATAATCTGCCTTAATGGGTCAATCGCCATCATTTCTAAACTGGAAAGCTGCTCAGTACTTTTCATTAAACCAATTTCAGCGGTTAATGCTGAACCCGCCCGTCCCGCAAACAATAACGCGGTAACAACTGGCCCTAACTCACGCAGTAAACTGAGCGCCACCATAGGACCTAAGCTTTCTTCGGTGCCAAAACCAACTAAGATGTTGTAGCCTTGCAGTGCGAGCACCATGCCGATAAAGAGTCCTGAGACTAAAATAATCACCATAGATTGCACACCGACCACATAAATCTGGCGCACTAATAATGGAAAACCTTTACGCACGCGTGGCCAGCGAAAAATCGCGCCCCACAGCATAAGGCCTGCACGGCCAAAGCCGAGCACTAACTCAATCGCGCTGCGGCCTAAGTCGGCAATACTGTCGATTAACTTCACTTGCCAACTCCTTTTGCCATTAATTCTTGCTGGTAATCATTTGCCGGATAATGGAACGGCACAGGGCCGTCCGGAGCACCTTGAATAAACTGTTTCAGCTGCGGATTATCAGCGTACTTTAATTCTTCAGGGGTACCGTGGGCGATGACTTTTTTGTCAGCCACCACATATACATAATCGGCAATGCCAAGCACTTCATCCACATCGTGGGACACTACAATTGAAGTCAGATTCAGCGCATCGGATAACTCACGAATAAGCTTTACTAACACACCCATCGATATTGGGTCTTGCCCTGCAAAAGGCTCATCGTACATCACCATTTCAGGTTCAAGCGCTATGGCTCTAGCCAATGCGGCGCGGCGTTGCATACCACCGGACAACTCGCTTGGCATCATCTGAGCGGCACCACGTAAACCTACGGCTTCAAGCTTCATCAGCACGATAGTGCGAATAATGTCTTCAGGCAGTCCAGAATGTTCACGCAGTGCAAACGCCACGTTATCGAACACATTAATGTCGGTAAACAGCGCGCCACTTTGAAACAGCATGCTCATCCGCTTACGCAGACTAAATAATTCATTGCGACTCACGCCATGGATATCGTGACCGTCGAATAACACTTGTCCATGGTCAGGCGTTAATTGGCCGCCAATCAATTTCAACAGGGTCGTTTTGCCTATGCCGCTCGGCCCCATGATCGCCGTCACCTTGCCCCTTGGAATGGACAGGCTAATATCTTCATATATCACACGCTGACCGCGGCTAAACCCCAAATTACGGATCTCAACCAACGGCGTTTGTTCTTGAGTCATGCTTGATTCCGACATTTGCAAATGAGGTGATCCTAGTCTTCCGAGACTGACCAATCGAAGAGCCGCAAATTGTACGTAATTGCGCTTTAACCTACAACCGAATCGACACTATCGCCCTGCGATACTTTCAATTTGCCTCATTTACAGCGAAAATGCGCCCTAAGTTTTCACTCTGCACAGGTAAAATGTTACTTAATGTTTTCAACCTGGTTGCAGAATTGGCAGTATTGGCTAATTCGTTCGCACTTAGCTCACTCTTTGCCCACTTTTATCGGGGAGAGTCGATACGCAATTGCGCAATAGAGGCATCCCATAGGGTAATACCCGCTGCGATATGGAATAAATCCATTGAAATAAACGACAAAGACGATGATATTGCTCAAGACCTTCTGCCGCTAAACACGTTATTGTGCGTGAATAGCTAACGCAGCTGAACTTGACGAGTCGGATCAATCGCTCTAGCCTGCCGCAATTGTTTTGCTGTTTTCGGTAATTAACCACAGCAAGACATAAGCTAAATTGTCTGAAAACAAACTAATACTTGGCAGAAAGCCTATTACATATCATCTTTATCGCGTACCAAATTGTGCTATTCCAATCCCATCAATGGGGCGACAAAGACAATGCAAAAAGAGAGATAGACATGGTAGACAAATCACAACTGCGCCAATGGGGTTGTAAAGTTATCGACATTGAAAAGTCAGCCCTAGACAATCTTTATCAATATGTTGATTCGGCTGAATTTGCAGAAGCTTGCGAGTTGATCCTCAACTGCACAGGCAAAGTGATTGTCATGGGAATGGGCAAATCGGGCCATATCGGCAATAAGATTTCTGCCACCCTCGCCAGCACAGGAACGCCCGCATTTTTTGTGCATCCGGGTGAAGCCAGCCACGGCGATCTGGGTGTATTAGCCGATAACGATGTGATTTTAGCGATTTCAAATTCCGGTGAGTCGAGCGAAATCCTCACCTTAATGCCGGTCATCCAACGTATGGGCGTGCCTGTTATTGCGGTAACGGGTAAACCCGAATCGAATATGGCGCGATTATCTAAAGTGCATTTATGTATTGAAGTCCCAGAAGAGGCTTGCCCACTTGGACTTGCCCCAACCTCAAGTACCACAGCAACCTTAGTGATGGGCGATGCCATCGCCATTGCGCTGCTGCAAGCTAAAGGCTTTACCCGTGATGATTTTGCTATGTCCCATCCTGGCGGTGCATTAGGACGTAAGTTGCTGTTAAAAGTCTGCGATGTCATGCATAGCGGTGATGACTTACCGCTCGTCAATCACGATATTTGCATCACAGAGGCTCTGTACGAAATCTCCAAGAAAGGCTTAGGCATGACGGCGATTATCGATGATCAGCGCAAGCTTGTTGGTATCTTCACCGATGGTGATTTACGCCGCGTTATTGATGCAGAAGTGAATTTACGCACGACGCCCATTGCCGATGTGATGACCCGTAACTGCGTCACGATCACGGATAATGTATTGGCCGCCCAAGCGCTGCAAGTGATGGACTCAAAAAACATCAACGGATTAATTGTTATTGATAAAGACCGCCATCCTATCGGCGCTCTTAACATGCTAGACATGGTTAAAGCAGGAGTCATTTAATGCCACAGCAAGGATTTTACGGCCCAATCAGTGATGATGTGTGGCAACGCGCGCAAAAGATTAAACTGTTAATCTGTGACGTCGATGGGGTGTTTTCCGACGGCCGTATTTACTTGAGCAATAGCGGCGAAGAGCTCAAAGCCTTCCATACCCGTGACGGTTATGGCGTGCGCTCACTCCTCACCAGCGGTTTCAACCTCGCCGTGATCACAGGACGTCAATCCAAAATCGTTGAAAACCGTATGACAGCCCTTGGTGTTACCCATATTTACCAAGGCGTAGACAATAAGTTCGAGCCCTATGAAGCATTGCTCGCACTTTATGGTGTCACCCCAGAAGAAGTGGCTTATATCGGTGATGATATTGTCGATCTCCCCGTGATGAATGTCGTCGGTTTAGCGGTCAGTGTTGCTGACGGCCACCCCTATGTACGCCAACACGCCCATTTTGTGACTACGCTCAATGGTGGCCACGGTGCACTGCGTGAACTCACAGATCTGTTACTCCTAAGTCAAAATAAATTCACTTCGGCCCATGGAATGAGTATATGAGTCGTGTGACACTCGCGATTATCGCTTTTTTTGGAACCGCACTAGCGCTTTACTGGCAGGTCCAGAACAAACACAGCGGTGATTCCGATAACAGAGTAAAAGATCAAAATACCCCAGATTTCATCGTTGAAGATCTGCGCAGTGTTGAGTTCAATGAGCAAGGACTAGTGAATAGCCGTGTGACGGCGAAACACATGGAACATTATGATTCAACGAATCAAACTTTCTTTACTCAACCTGTTTATCTTGTTTATCCAGACCAAGGTAAAGCACAATGGCAACTCAGGGCAGATCAGGGCAAGCTAAACAAGGAAACTGGCAAGGTTGTATTAGAAAATAATGTTATTATCGATGCCATTAGCCCAGAAGAACCGATTCAGACCTTGTCCACCAGTTATCTGGAACTCGATCTCAACACTATGATAATGACCTCTGACCGTACCATTTACGTCACAGGGAAAGATTTTAATATTCAAGGCCAAGGCCTTTATGCCGACCTCAACGCGCAAGAAGTGCAATTGACCAGTCAGGTAGTAGGAACATATGAAGCAAAATAACGTATTACTTGCCAGCCTAATGCTAATTATGAGCATGAGTGCTTTCGCGAAAGTGGGCGACTTAAAGCAAGAAGTCAAAATTAAAGCTGTGAGCCAAACTGCGGATATCAAAAACAACCAGATCATCTTCTTTGGTCCAGTTGAAGTTACCCAAGGCTCAATAAAAATCCAAGCAAATGAACTGCGTGCATTTTCCGCTGAAGGTGAAAATAGCAAAACTTTGGTCGCCACAGGCAACCCTGCTACGTATAGCCAGATATTAGACGATGGCCGTCCTGCATCGGCTAGCGCGAAAGAAATTCGTTACGATATGGCAAGCCGCACCTTAACTCTGAAAGGTATGGCGTCATTAGATCAAGCGGGTAGCCAAGTTACAGGCAATTTAATCCGCTATAACATGATTCAACAGAAATTGATGGCCGAGAGTACTGGCAGTGGTGACGATCGCGTGATCACTATTATTCAGCCAGAAAACTATCAAGATGATGCCAAATCAGATGCTCCAGCGGATAAACCTGTAAAAAAGCAGGACTCTAAATGACCCAAATCACCTTAAGAGCACAAAATCTGGCGAAAAGTTACAAGAGTCGCCAAGTGGTTAAAGACGTCAGTCTGACGGTAAAAACCGGTCAAGTCGTTGGCCTACTCGGTCCAAACGGTGCAGGTAAAACCACGACCTTTTACATGGTTGTCGGGCTAGTGAAGAGCGATAAGGGACATATCTTTATCGACGATGATGATTTAACCGCAGATCCTATGCATCTGCGTGCCCGCAAAGGCATAGGTTACTTACCGCAGGAAGCCAGTATCTTTCGTAAGCTAACTGTTCATGACAACATCATGGCCGTACTGCAAACTCGTAAAGAACTTAAAAACGAAGAACGAGAAGAAGAACTAGAACATCTGCTCGAAGAGTTTCATATCACCCACATCCGTGACAGCCAAGGCATGTCATTGTCGGGTGGCGAACGTCGTCGCGTCGAAATTGCGCGAGCTTTAGCCGCTAATCCTAAGTTCATTTTGCTCGATGAACCGTTTGCAGGCGTCGATCCTATTTCGGTTATCGACATCAAG
Source organism: Shewanella sp. NKUCC05_KAH (assembly GCF_019345585.1). Classification (NCBI taxonomy): domain Bacteria; kingdom Pseudomonadati; phylum Pseudomonadota; class Gammaproteobacteria; order Alteromonadales; family Shewanellaceae; genus Shewanella; species Shewanella sp. NKUCC05_KAH. The sequence goes on along the minus strand of NZ_JAHKQZ010000030.1, from coordinate 15,254 downwards.
AAGATTATCGAACAACTCAAAAGTCGCGGCCTTGGCGTACTGATCACAGACCATAATGTCCGCGAGACATTAGATGTATGTGAACATGCTTATATTGTGAGTCACGGAAACCTGATTGCCGAAGGAACTCCAGCAGAGATCTTAGACAATCAGCAAGTTAGGGCTGTGTACTTAGGTGAACAATTCAGGCTATAGTTAATCGAGCGAAGCCAATGGAGGCAATTTATACCGCCATTGGGCTTCACTCAAGATAATAATAAGCGACCTCATCCAACAATAATAACGTAGGGATCAGCGGTAACATGAAAGCGTCACTCCAGCTCAAACTGGGTCAACAGTTAACCATGACGCCACAACTACAACAGGCTATACGTCTGTTGCAACTGTCGTCATTAGAACTGCAGCAAGAGATCCAGCAAGCATTAGATTCTAATCCCCTTCTCGAGCTGGAAGAGGATCAATTCGACGCCACTAAAACCCCTGTAAACCAAACGCTATCCGATACGGATTTCAGTGAATCTAGCACTCTGCCACCAGAAAAAGACAGCTCCACCATAGACACGGCAGAGTCGCTAACCAAAGAATCCATGCCCGATGAGCTCCCCATGGACACCACATGGGATGAAGTGTTTACCGCCTCCCCAAACTCAGGCCCCGGCGGCAGTCGTGAAGACGATATGCCCTTCCAAGGCGAGACCAGTGAAGGTTTGTACGAACACTTAGAATGGCAAAAAAACCTCACGCCGTTTTCTGAAACCGATTTAGCCATTGCCACCGCCATTATTGATGCAATCGACGATCAGGGCTATCTCACCCAAAGCACTGAAGAAATTCTCGAAGCCATGGGCAATCCTGAAGTTGAGCTTGACGAAGTCGAAGCCGTACTCAAGCGCATTCAGCATTTTGATCCCATAGGCGTTGCCGCCCGCGATTTAAGTGAATGCCTGCTGATCCAACTGTCGCATTTCGCCGCTGATACTCCCAACCTAGAAAACGCCCGTATGCTGATCAAAGATCATTTAGATCTGATCGCCGCCCGTGATTTTAGGTTGTTGATGCGTAAGACTAAATTAAAAGAAGATGAATTAAGGGATGGTATAGCACTCATCCAAACCCTCAATCCTCGCCCAGGTTTGTTGATCACGCCCAATAATGACGAATACGTTATCCCAGATGTGTCTGTGTCGAAGAAAAATGGCCGCTGGGTCGTTGAGCTTAATCCTGACTGCATGCCCAAAATCAATGTAAATCAACATTATGCTTCTATGGCACGCAGCACAAAAAACCAAGCCGATAGCCAATTTATTCGCGGCCATCTGCAAGAGGCTAAATGGTTTATTAAGAGTCTAGAAAGCCGTAACGACACTTTGCTTAAAGTTGCTAATTGCATAGTGCAATATCAGCAAGGTTTCTTTGAGTATGGTGAAGAAGCCATGAAGCCTATGGTGCTTAACGATATTGCTGAAGCGGTAGAAATGCATGAGTCCACCATCTCACGGGTCACAACTCAAAAATACATGCATACCCCTAAGGGACTTTTTGAACTAAAATACTTCTTCTCTAGCCACGTCGGGACTGACGATGGTGGTGAGTGCTCATCCACAGCAATCAGAGCCTTTATAAAGAAACTGGTGGCAGCGGAAAACCAGAAAAAACCATTAAGCGATAGTAAGATGGCTCAACTTCTGGCAGAACAAGGGATCAACGTAGCCCGCAGAACCATTGCGAAGTACCGAGAGGCTATGCTTATTCCACCTTCTAATCAGCGTAAAAGTTTATAACCTACAGTGGATATCGGAGGACGTTTCTATGCAAATAAACCTAAGTGGGCACCATATCGAAATTACCGAATCGTTACGTGCATATGTAGAAGAAAAGTTTTCAAAACTTGAACGCCATTTCGAACAGATCAATAATGTGCACGTTGTGCTCAATGTTGAGAAAATGCAACAGATTGCCGAAGCGAGAATAAACCTCATAGGTGGTGAAGTTTTTGCTACTTCAGAGCATGCTGACATGTATGCCGCTATAGACGCCCTGATTGACAAGCTTGACCGTCAGGTTATTAAACACAAAGAGAAGTTAACAAAACACTAATAATGGAACTTTGTACCATACTGCGGCCGGAGTGCACTACCTGCGCCACTCCGGGCAGCAAGAAAAAGGTACTGGAACTCATCAGCGACTTAGTCGCTGCCCAGTACCCGACCCTCTCATCTCAAGAGATATTCGAAAGCCTAGTGGCGCGCGAAAAGATGGGGAGCACAGGTATAGGTAACGGCATCGCCATTCCACATGGTCGACTAGCCGATATAGATCAGCCCATTGCCATACTCATTAAGTGTGAAGAGCCGATAGCATTTGATGCTATCGATAAGCAACCTGTTGATATTTTATTTGCACTACTGGTGCCTGCAGACCAATGTCAGCAGCACTTAAGTACCTTGTCTTGCATGGCCGAAAAGCTGAGCGACAAGCAAATATTAAAGCAATTACGCAAGACGCATGATGAAACGGAACTCTATCAGGTAATCACTGGATGAAACTGGTCATAGTGTCGGGCCGCTCAGGCTCAGGCAAATCTGTCGCCCTTAGGGTACTCGAAGATCTCGGCTATTATTGTGTCGATAACCTTCCCTTGCCATTGATTGGCAGTTTGCTTGAGCAACTCAAAGGCAGTAACGATCTCGTCGCCATCAGTGTCGACGTGCGTAACATGCCTGAGCAGGATAAGGTCTTAGTAAAACAACTCGCTAGCCTACCTCCAGATACTGAGTTAACGAGCTTCTTCCTTAACTCCAGCGATAAAATTCTGCTCAAGCGTTACAGCGAAACCCGCCGTTTGCATCCTTTGTCGAAGAGCCGAGTCTCTTTGCAAGAAGCGATAAAGCTGGAGGGGAAACTGCTCGAGCCTATGTCAAAACTGGTCGATCACTACATAGATACGTCGAATTTGAATATCTATGATTTAAGCGACCAAGTCCGACAAATTCTCCTTGGTAGTGTCGATAAAGAACTCGTGATCAACTTCGAGTCCTTTGGCTTTAAGCACGGAATGCCCACCGAAGCCGACTTTATGTTCGATGTACGCTTTCTACCTAATCCCCACTGGGAGCTGGCGCTGCGGCCATTGACTGGTTTAGATGAACCCGTAGCTGAGTTCTTAAATCGCCAACCACTGGTCAATAAGTTCATCTGGCAAATCGAAAATTTACTGGAGACTTGGCTGCCGCACCTTGAGCGTAACAATCGCAGTTATTTAACTGTGGCCATTGGCTGCACAGGTGGACAGCACAGATCGGTTTACGTCGCAGAGCAATTGGCCAAACGCTTTAGTAACGGTAAACATAAAGTGTATGCCCGTCATCGAGAGCTCAACAATGCCAAAGCTTGAACGTCAGATAACTATCTGTAATAAGCTCGGTTTACATGCCCGTGCCGCCACTAAGTTGGTGGTACTGGCTTCCGAGTTTGATGCGACCATCACCTTAATCCAAGGCGATAAACAAGCATCGGCCGCCAGTGTGCTTGGCTTGCTGATGCTTGAAACTGGTATGGGTAAAACCATTAAGCTGATCGCCGAAGGCCCAGATGCAGAGCCGGCTCTCGATGCCATTTGTGCCTTAATCGACGCTAAGTTTGACGAAGCCTGTTAGTTTCACTTCACACTAAGCACTTCATCGTTAGTTTCACTTCATGTCTAGTTTAAAAAACTTGTCATTCAGACATGGCAAAACATTTGTCGCTCGACGATACAAGCTACTGGCGATTACACTAGCGGTCATTGCGCTGGCCTTACCTTAGCCGCCTTAATCTGTGTCATCGACTGACGCTTAGTCACCGCTAAATCCTAGCCTAACACCAAGATCTCAAACCAATTTGCCGCACAATGGAGGACAAATGCCCGTAGATAATGCAGAAAACGATCACACCGGACATAGTCTTGACCAGTTAAACCAAGCGCTTAGCAGCGGCATGTTTGTACACGTGCGTAATATGCTGCAAAAAATGGCCGCCTCAGATATCGCGCTGATCTTAGAATCATCACCGCCAAATGCCAGACAAGTACTGTGGCAGCTCATCGATCAGGAACAAATAGGCGACATACTCGATGAGTTGAGTGAAGAACTCAAAGACCCACTGATCCGCAGCATGAGCCCTGAGCGAGTCGCGAAAGCGACAGCAAGCATGGACACCGACGATCTCGCCTATATTCTGCGAAGTCTTCCCGACGCCGTTTACAAACAAGTGTTGCAGTCGATGACGGAGCAAAATCGCCTGAGGGTAGAACAAGCCCTATCTTATCCAGATGAGACCGCCGGCAGCTTGATGAATACAGATACAGTCACCTTAAGACCCGATGTGAATATCGATGTGGTGCTGCGCTATCTTCGGCAAAGGGGCAACCTACCCGACACCACAGATACCTTATATGTGGTCGACAAACAGGACAAAGTCCTTGGCGGGGTTAGGCTGGCAGATCTGCTGACTTGCGCGCCAAGCACCACAATTCGCAATATCATGGATCCCAATATTCAAAGTATTCCGGTGAGCATGTCCGACAGCGAAGTCGCGCAGAAATTCGAACGCAATGACTGGGTATCGGCACCTGTCGTCGACTGTGATGGTAAGCTGCTCGGACGTATCACAATCGATGACGTAGTCGATGTTATCCGCGAAGATGCTGAACATTCCATGATGGGTATGGCGGGGATGGACGGAGATGAAGATACTTTTGGTCCTGTGCTAAAAAGTACCCTACGTCGCTCGCTCTGGCTCACTATAAACTTATTCGCCGCCCTGCTTGCCTCGTCGGTCAGCAATATGTTTGAAGGCACTATTGAGCAATTTGCCACTATCGCCATCCTAATGACGATTGTCCCTAGCATGGGCGGTGTTGCCGGTAATCAGACCTTAGCGCTCGTGATCCGCGGTATTGCTTTAGGCCATATCGGCCAAAGCAACGCTCGCTGGCTTATCGGTAAAGAGCTATCGATTGGTTTTCTCAATGGTTTGATGTGGTCGATTTTAGTCTTTGTCGCCGTGTGGCTATGGAAGGATGATATGGCACTGGCGGGCTTAATTGGTAGCGCTATGCTGATCAATATGACAGTAGCTGGGCTTGCAGGTGCGAGTATTCCATTGATTTTAAAACGACTTAAAATCGATCCTGCTCTCGCTGGCGGTATGGTGCTCACCACAGTCACTGACGTGGTTGGCCTGTTCGCCTTCCTCGGGTTAGCGACGCTCTACCTGATGAACTAACGCTTTAACAGTTTGAGCTAATAACAAAAACGGCACCTCAAAGGTGCCGTTTTTTATCCCGCTGGAAAACTAAAGAAGGCTATTTTGCCGGAGGTTGAAAACCATAACTGCTCAGAATCGCTTGGCCTTTTGTCGATAGAATAAACTCAGCTAACGGCGTAGCGGCAGTATTAGCGCCTTGTAAAACCAGTAAACCATAGTCGGCACCCACGGCGAGCTCCTGCGGTAAGTAGATGATTTGTAAACTCGGCACCTCTTTTTTAGCCAGCACAGCATTAGTGCAATAGGTTAAAAAGATATCCGCTTGCTTGTTTTCCATCACCCAGCCATAGGGGTTGCGATCTTTAGGCGGTTTAACGCTCTCAGGGCCGCCCGTCAGTTGTAATGCCTTGGTCTCTAACGCGGCTTTCGCATTGGGTTTTACCGCTTCGGCCTTAGCAAAAACGGCCCAGGCATAATCACCCGCTGGGTCGGCTTTCGGGGTTGAGGTACCGACTTTAACCTTAGGATCTAACAAGGTATCGAGTAACGTCGCACTCATCACCTGAACTGTGTCTTGAGCAATGGCGCAGAGTTGATTACGGGCAAACATTTGCACCGCTTCGCCCTGACCCGAATCCACTAATGCCTGTGGATGTTTCATATTCGCCGAGGCAAAGATATCGACTTTCTCGCCCTCTTGAATGCGTTTTAACAATAAACCTGAGGGTGCATATTGCGCTACAACACTCATTTGCGACTGTGCTTGATAAGCAGCAATAATATCACTCATCGCAGCCTTTAAACTGCCTGCGGCGCGCAGTTCTATCGGCGCGACTCCTGTGGTCAGTTCGGCTTTCATCGGCACTCCTTGTACAGCGGTCACCATGATGACAGGACTTAAACTCAAGGCTACTAACACATTTTTGCTTATCATAGTCATATTCTCCTTTAGGCACTAAAAGTCATTCTTGTGACTTATTCCCATACAGAACGTGAAATCGATAAAGGGATCAAGCTGAAGTCATCCCAAGGTAATTAGCAGTGATATGTTTGTGGTGCAGGTCACTCAAGGTGCGCTTCATAAAGGACAAATTGTCTAATTGAAGCACGGCAAGCTAATCACTCAATTAGCCCACCACTGAAAACAAAAAAGTCGCCCCTGGCGACTTTTTCAGCGAGAACTTTGTGCTTAGACCAGACTATTTACCCGTTGGTATTAGTACGATCTCAACGCGGCGGTTTTGTGCTCGGCCATTTGCATTGGCATTTGATGCAATAGGACTCGCTTCACCCATACCTTTTGATTTTACACGGGCAGAGGCAACGCCTTTACTCATCAAGTAATTACCCACTTCGCTAGCACGGACCTGTGACAGACGTAAATTGTAAGAGTCTGAACCACTGCTGTCGGTATAACCTAATACGTTAAGCTGCGTTTTGCTGTATTCCTTGGCCACAACCGCCACTGAGTTCAGCACACGTTTAGCACCGTCGCTTAACTCGGTTTGATCTACGCCAAAGGTCACTTCATTAGGCATATTCAAAATGATGTTATCGCCGTTACGGGTCACACTCACGCCCGTTGAGGCTAATTGTTGGCGTAATTTGGTCTCTTGCACATCCATGTAATAACCAATACCACCACCGACTGCAGCGCCCGATGCGGCACCAATTAAAGCACCTTTACCGCGGTCGCTCTTGCTCGAAGATACCACTCCAATTGCGGCACCCGCGACGGCACCAATCAATGCGCCACTAGTCGCTTTAGCGGTTTGTTCTTCGTTTGAATAGGGATTGATTGTTGTACAACCCGATGCAACTAGCGCGGTCGTCAATACCACTATGGCTAACAGGGATGGTTTAGATTGCACTGCCTGAAAACACTTCATCATTTATAACCTCTTTATATGATTGATGACTGTGAATACCGCTCAAAAGGGCAAGAAATATCACGTCCATTAGGTAATACGAATGACCTAGGGATTGCCACAAAGCAGGCAGTATATAAGCAATTGCGCTGGAGACAATCCTTTATCCATCTTCAATTATGCTAATCCAGATTTTAGTCAGCAAAGATACAGATTTCGGGTTTAAATCATGGCTTGTACCAGCCAATTTAATATCAAGTCTATGGCACCGAAATAGTGCACCTTGCACCTTTATTGGCAGCACTAAAAAATAACGCCGCTTTAATCGAAGGCGCAATCCAATGATTTAAAAGGTTAAAATAAAAATTAGAATATTGGCACGAATTTTACATACTACTAAGTGAGTAGACAGTCAGACGCGGTAAACATCGCCGAAAACTAGAGTCGACTTCAACAGGATTAATCCAAATTAAATGGACCTATCGAGACAGAAAATGGGCTCGAGTATTTAGGGTCATGAAGGAGGAAGTATGAAAAAGATCATGAACTTTATCGCACTATGTCGCCACGAATGGATTTGTCTGCGCCATCTAGGTCTGAGCCAGTGGGATTTAGAACAGCGTCACTATCATCAATAAAAGGCAACGCAAACGGTCATATTTTGGTTCGAAGGCAGTAAAAGAGGGAACGCTCATGGGAATCGCAGAAAATAGTCTCAAGCTACATGTTATCACCGAGGTTAAAGTACAAGGTCGCTTACTGTCGGATGTTGCACGTCAATACGGTTTATCTGCCAAGGCAGTCTACCAATGGGTGCGAGAAAGCGATCTGCAACCCCAGCAAAGAGAATGCGCATTAATGAGTGAGATTGCCCAGCTACAGAAAAAAATTAAACAGCTCAATCATGAACTACGCACGATAGGTTAGCCTGTACAACAAGCTAAACGTGCCCGAATAGACAAGGCCGGACGAGATTGCATATCGCCCTGCTGATAACGCTAACGATGTAAAAGATGTGCTAACAACAATAATAACAGCGCCCTTTTTAGTCCGGCCTTGTCGTCCAAATTGATGAACCCAGCGAAGATTGGGAAATAGTATTAACAGCAATAAACGGATAGGGACAATGCAAAAGTTTCGGCAAGACTAGGGAGGGAGTTATCTCCCCCAAGATCAAATATGTGAATTGTGCTCCCCCAAGTCATGAACATATTTCTCTCTCTGGCCTTGTCATTTTATTCACAGGATCAATGATGATCCAGCACTGCAATGAGTGTAGTGCGCCAAGGAAGGCCGTGATTGGTATTACATAGATTGACTGAAGAGTGACCAAGGTTTCGGCAAGGATTGAGGGAGTTGTCTTCCCCAAAGATTAAATATGTGAATTGTGCTCCCCCAAGTCATGAACATATTTCTCTCTCAACTCTTGTCCTTTTATCACACTGTTCGATGATTGCTAGCTTGTTTGTAGCAACAAGGATGGCCCCAGCTTCCATCGGGGATTAAGCCAAGGATTGGCTAACGCCAAAAATTAAATAACAATAATAAAATCAATAACAAAAATAATAATTCACTTAATTTTTAGCATAAAAAAGACGCTACTTTGAGCGTCTTTTTTATGGGTGAAAAACAACGACAGACGATTAATAGTCTTCTTCGTTTGCCTCTTGGATCCGCTGCTTACGCTCTTGTGCCTCTTCAAAGGCTGCTTGGATTTCTTCCAAGACCGCACTAACATCGGCTTCGACCAGCACTTCGGTAAACTCACCCGTTAATGGTGTTTCAGGCTTCAATTCACCGGCTTCAAAAAGGGCCCAAATTTCTTTGGCGTATTGTGTTTTTAACAGCTCAGGAGCATACAAACCATAGTATTGAGTCATGTTATTCACATCACGCGCTAACATCCATTTAGCATGGTTATTTGCAGCGGCATCGACGGCCTGAGGCAAATCGATAATCACTGGCCCTTCACTGTCAACTAACACGTTAAACTCAGACAAGTCACCGTGCACTAACCCAGCACAGAGCATACGTTTGACATAGGTCATCACCAACGCATGATCCTTCAAGGCTTTTTCTGCCGACATACTAACATCGTTTAATCTCGGCGCGACATTGCCCTCGGCATCCGTCACTAACTCCATCAGCAACACGCCATCGAAACAACCGTAAGGCGTTGGCACACGTACACCCGCATTCGCTAAACGGTAAAGTGCTTCAACTTCAGCATTTTGCCAAGCTTCTTCCTGCTGATCGCGGCCAAATTTAGACCCTTTTTCCATCGCGCGCGCGCGACGACTGTTACGGACTTTTCGGCCTTCTTGATATAACACAGCTTGCTTAAAACTGCGCTTGTCCGCTTCTTTATAGACTTTGGCACAGCGGATATCATCACCACTGCGTACAACGTACACAGTCGCTTCTTTACCGCTCATTAACTGGCTAATGACCTCATCGACCAGTCCTTCATCAACCAGGGGTTGGATTCGTTTCGGAGTTTTCATAGCGCCCTTATACCTTACTTAGGCATGATATGGAATACTGCGGGCAAATCTTCATACAAAAGCGGTCTCCAGCGGAAGTTTGATGAATATAGTTTAGGATTGTTAAACGAATTTTAAGTAAAAACTAATGCACTTGCGTGTTAAACACAATACCAGATTTACTCAGCACTTTGGCAAAGAAAGAGACTGAAAATACCGCTTTAACTAAAAGAATATTCTTTTATGCTCACCCCAATAAAACCAGACTCAAAACGACAAGCCATATTCCACGGCGAATATGCCAATCCAAGCCAGTTGAAATAATACCCATAGCTAAATTGTTGTAGGAACTTAACTCAAACAAACAAGGCAATCACACTGCCCACGGTCGCCGCCGCTTTCAATATTTGGCCTGCACTGTAATAAGTGTCGTTTGAACTCTTAACGTCATCTACATCATCCGCACTAGGCTCAGATATTTTACTCCTTGCAGTGCCATCAAAACTGACCTCAGCTTTAGGAGCCGCCAGTCCTAATACACCATAGCTAAAGGATTTAAGTCCGCTTGGCTCGGCGGTATCAAGGGATTGATGAGACGACTTAACTGCCGGTAATGAAGCTGAATACGCAGATGAAATAAGTGAAATCATAGCGAGCACCAAAGCAGACATTAAAGTGTTAACCACAAACTAACACAATATCAGCTGCTTATCATGCATTCATCCGCTAAACTGTGATGGATTCTGCCCAACAAAACGCATCTATGACCGTATAAATGGCGGTATATATAGCTAGATCTCCCCCATAAGAGCCTTTATCCTAAACGCCACAACATATAGAGAACTTATCCATGCACTATCCCAGCATTTTCCTCGCACTTTCAGTCCTATCCCTGACTCAATGCAGCAGCTTATCGATTGAAGAATGCGCCAATAGTGATTGGTTTGCCCTTGGGCTTGCCGATGGCAACCGTGGGACAAGTTCTGGGCAATTAAATCAATATCAAAAAGATTGTCGTGAATTTAATCTCAGTGTCGATACAGCGCAATGGAAACAAGGATACCAGCAAGGGTTAGCAAGTTACTGCGTGCCAGAAAATGGCTACCGCGTAGGCTTAGCGGGAGAAAGTTATTATGGGGTTTGCAGTAATAACCAGTTTGTTGAGCGCTATAACCAAGGCCATCAACAATACCTGACCAACAAACGTTTAACTGAGATTGCCGATCGCTTAAATACCATAGAGAGAGAAATAAGCAGTCTTGATGGCAAGATCAATAATCTCACCGACAAGGCTGACTTATTGAAACAGAAAAACAGCCTACTCAACGAAAAAAACCAACTGTTAGATGAAAGATCTCGCCTACGCAGACCTGATATGCGCTTCGAATTTAGATTTTAAGCCATAAAAAAATACTGAACCCAATAAGGACTCAGGGCGTTAGCTTCGCAGCTCGTTATTTTTGCGGTATTCCACTACTTGTAACCTTGAACATTTGACCCAAAGCGACCAATTTAGACTTTCTAAACGCAGGCGAGCGCAGAAAAAACACATAGTAAAGTAGGCTAGCGGACGTCCATGCTATGGCTAAACTCCATAAATCATGACTCAAGAAGTGGGCGCCGCGTAACTCTTGGCCAATGCCAAATACTAGGCCTAAACTCAAACCAAAGATTAATCCAAACTTAGCTAAATGCGGGCGATACTCATGCAGCACGTAATACAAGGCAACCCAAGCAAACCCGCCGCTGGCATGGCCACCCGGGAAACATTGACCAAACTCAGCACTTTTAGGTAAACGAGAAAACAAGGATGAATGTATCATCTGGCCGCCAAACTCAATCACATCCCACGGGCAGGTCATGTGAGTAACGCTCTTGCCTATTCGGACCAGCAACACACTCGCCAATACGCTACTAAATAGGTAAATCAGGCCCTTACGGTACGGTTTTACCCTGTCACTTCGAAAACTAAAGGCAATGCCGACTACGACACTCACCGCCAGCAAGATGACAAAGTTACGCCCAGTGACATGCAGTAAATCTTCGGTCAACCAATATCCTCTCAATGGCCAAGAGTCGATACCCCCTTGCCAATGAAATAACAAAGTCGCGACTTTCATATCAGCGTGAGTCCATTCAAGCCCCACTATGATCACTGCAAACACTAAAAGCGGCGTAATTAAATGCCCCTTAGCAAAATCCATAAATGTCATCATAACTTTATCTTTCAGATAGTTATTCACTAATAAATCCAAAAATCAGAACATTTAGTGTTAGAGTACCGTTGAATTCTTACCTAACACTTAAGAGATCTAACAGCGCAGCATTTAAGATAGAACCGAGATTTTGCAGTAACTAAATTTACCGAAAAGACTCACATCATGAGTAAAAAGACTATAGTTTATGAATAGTATCGCGCCTCTAGGACTGAGCATTCATGCCATACAACCTCGCCATTAACCAGTCTCAAAAAGATCGTTTATTTGCCGACATTGCGATCGACACAGACAAAATCGTTGTTCCCCAAGAAATGGTTGATAACTGGCAACAAACCTTAGATTTGCTCTCTGAATTAGTCGACACCCCCGCCGCTTTGATCATGCGTGTCCATCAAACCGATATTGAGGTCTTTACCTCGAGCCGCACCCAAGGTAATCCCTATAAAAAACATGATAAAGACAGTTTAGGCCACGGGCTTTACTGCGAAACAGTGATCAAAGAAGGTAAGGAACTCCACATTCCTAACGCCCTAAAGGATAAAAACTGGGACAAAAATCCTGACATTAAACTCGGCATGATCGCATACTGTGGTTTACCTTTACGTTGGCCAGATAGCAGTGCCTTTGGCACTATCTGCATGCTCGATAGCCAAGAGCATAATTACCCCCAATCTTTTCGCAGCTTACTCGCTCGGTTTCAAAATGGTATCGAAGCTAACCTAGTCACCCTTTATCAACAGGCTAAGCTACAACTGCACAATCAGCAGCTAGAGCAAAAAGTACAACAGCGCACCCATGAACTCGCCGAACTTAGCGGCAAGCTCATCAAAGAAATCGAAAACCGCACCTCCACCGAAACCTCACTGGAATACCATAAAAGCTACGATCCGCTCACGGGATTACCCAACCGCATCAATTTGATTAATAGTCTGTCGATCATGCTCGAAGAAGTTAATCGCAAAGAAAAGATTTCAGTACTCTATCTTGGGCTCCGCAATTTCAAATCCATCAACGACAGTTATGGTTACCTGATTGGCGATAAAATTCTCACTATTCTCAGCCAACGTTTACAGCACTATACCGATGAAAACACCTTTATCGCCCGCATCGCCGGCGCCGAATTTGTGATTATTCAAGCCCACAAACCTTCGAATAACGAAACCAATAAACTCATCAATAAAGTGCTTAACTGCTGTAACACGCCCTTTGGTGTGGCTGATTTTGTAATCACGATTCCCTCGAGCATGGGCATAGCACAAGCGCCTATGGATGGTATCGATGCCGCCATCCTGCTGCAAAAAGCCGGAGCGGCCATGACGATCAGCAAGGCTGATGGCTCAACTCACAGCTTCTTTAATCAAGATACGCAAGCCGCTTTAAACCTACGCTATCAACTGGAATCCCACTTGGTCGATGCGCTGAACAAGAACGAATTAAGTCTGCATTACCAACCCTTTATTAACTTAAAGACGCAGCAAGTGATTGGTGCCGAAGCCCTGCTGCGCTGGCATAATCCCATCCTTGGCAATGTCGCCCCAGACAGATTCATCGCCTTAGCTGAACGTAATGGCCAGATTATCGATATTGGCAATTTTGTATTGCATACCGCGCTGTCTCAGGCGGCAAAATGGTGTCGCGAGGTAGGCCAAGAGTTTAAAATCGCCATCAATATTTCCCCTTTGCAAATGCGCAATCCCCGCTTTAGCGAACACATAGCCGACTTACTCACCCTCTATCAATTGCCCCCCACCGCCCTAGAACTTGAAATTACCGAAGGCATGCTGATGCAGGATGAACACATTGCCCACAATGCCATCCAAAAACTACAAGAACTCGGTATCCGCATCTCCCTAGATGATTTTGGCACAGGCTACTCATCCTTAAGTTATCTACAAAAATACTCTTTCGACACCTTAAAAATCGATCGCTGCTTTATTAGTAAACTCGAAGAAAACGAACAAAATAGAGAGTTAACAAAGGCAATTATTGCCATTGGTAAGAAACTGGACTTGGAAGTGATCGCCGAAGGCGTAGAAACCCTAGAACAAGATGCCTTTATTCGTCATGAGGAATGCGACTTAGGCCAAGGCTATCTCTACGGTAAACCCATTACCGCAATACAGTTTGAGCAGGCATTTATCCATAAAAAAGAGCATTAAGTTCATCCTTAATGCTCTTTTTTATTTCGCGAATTAAAACCGACTGAATAATGCTACGTGAATAGTCATTTCCACAGAATGTTATAACTCACATTTGTACAAAAGTGAGCTAGTTTTTTTACTCTAATTCGTGGAGTTCGGATTAAAATTTCTATGGGTTATCACCTTACAAACGCAAGCCAACTGTTTTACGTCCGTTTAAGCAACTTATTATGTTCTCTTGCTAACCACCACAAAAATAAGATTGCTTGTAATCCCGAAATACCTGCATAAAACAAAAACAATTCAATTTTCATAGAAGGTAGTGAAATCAGAATACCGAAAGCTAGAATCCCTAAAAAATAACACCATTTATTCTGATTAAAGAACTTTACTGCCACCCAATGCACAGGAAAGCCAATTAACATCCATCCAATAATTGAGAATATAAAATAGAACACTAAAACAAAACGTATTGATCCATAGAAGTATTTAAAATCCATTGTTATTAAGTCAGATTCATTACTCCAGTAAAACAGCATAATTGGAACAAAACATATTGCTATAGCAATAAACACGGCTCGTAAAAAGTGCTCCAAATTCACAACCTCTCCCTGAGAACATAACGCCGCAAGCGGCGAGCGTTAGCGAGTCCAGCACCGAAGGTGCGATGCTGACTTGCCTTGTTAACTTTTTGCATACTCTACAACTAAAGACAGCGGGAACAAAAAAATAGCTGCCAACAAGAAATAACAACAAAGATAAAACACTCCGTAATAAACTGAATTTGTTATCTTACAAGCTAACTCCAATCTACGGGTGCCTAGCAGAGACGGAAAATAACTAGAGAACAGATTAATCGCATCAGCATTCTCTTCAAATAGTTTCACTAAGAAAAGCCTTAGCGTTGTGATAGTCATTACCATCCCTGCAAGGACAAAGGTAAAAAATAATAACCACTCAGCCATTTCAAAAGCTGTAACACCAACGAATGCAGCAAGAACAAGTAACATAGTGCCGATAACCCACCAGCGATAATAGCTTGCCGCCTTTTTTGTAAGGGCCTGATAGCAAAATTTAAGCGGTGCTTGAGGGTGCATAGTTCTTCCATAAAGTTAACGCCCACAGCACGCGCGGCTTTGTAGTGAAGGCGGATCTGCAACGAAAAGGCCGTCGCTGTGCCTGCGATTGTTGAACGAAGCCGCTTTGCGGCAGGAACAAGATAAAGCCATCCTTTTGCCCCTCATCCTAAATACTTGCTAGACGCGACCTGCTTCGGTCGCAAACCTAGGAGTATCA
>NZ_JAHKQZ010000029.1:0-53958 GCF_019345585.1 Shewanella sp. NKUCC05_KAH | reverse complement strand
TGAGTTTTCAGCGGGTCAGGGCTGCGTATTCTACGCATTCCCGTTAGTGCGTCAAGTAGTTTTTTCAACTTTCTCAACACTCATCGTTTAGCTCGCTAACCGATGAACTGCTTGGCTTTCTTTGCTTAACTTGCGTTACGCTGTCTGCCGTGTCAGTGGATGCGCATTATAGGGAGATTGAGAAAGTCCGCAAGGGCTTTTTTGAGAAAAATGGATCTTTTTTTAATACTTTCAGTTAGTCACACAATACCCCCATTTTATCCTCAGACTTATCCACAAAATGGGTTTTAACGGTTAAATTTGCTACAGCGATGGCTTTGCTTTAATGGCTATCGATAAGAATGAAATGATGTTCAATGGGGAATAACGACGATTAGCTATATAAAGAAGAGTAAGAATGTAATCCGGATGACACGAGAGTAAGCGCTAGGCTTATTAAAGAGGAAATAAAAAGGCAACTTAGATAAGTTGCCTTTAGTGTGCGTTCTATTCTACTTATTCAGTAGGCCAGTAGGCAAATCTGTCAGCAAATTAACTTAACTTGCCGTGGCATTGTTTGTACTTACGGCCAGAGCCACAAGGACAAGGATCGTTGCGACCCACTTTGTCACCATCACGGATCATCGGTGCTTGCGCAGTGACAGCTTCATGCTCATCACCACCACCAACAAGCGACTCTGCCGCTGCGTGTTGATAGTCGCGCTGGATCTTGGCATCTTCTTCACGACGACGCGCTTCCATTTCTTCCACATCTGACTGAGCTTGCACTTGTACTTTCGACAGCACACTGATGACGTCGTGTTTCAAGGTGTTCAGCAGTTGTTGGAATAACTCAAACGACTCACGCTTATATTCTTGCTTTGGATTCTTCTGTGCGTAACCACGTAAATGGATACCTTGACGCAGATGGTCCATCGCCGCTAAGTGTTCTTTCCACAGACCATCGAGCGTTTGCAGCATAACGGCCTTCTCGAACTGGCGTAGCACTTGTGCGCCAACCATTTCTTCTTTTGCCTTATACGCATCGCCCCATGCAGTAATAATACGCTCACGTAGACTCTCTTCATGCAGATCGTCTTCTTTATCTAACCATTCTTGGATAGGTAATTTGAGCATAAATTCTTGGTGTAGACGTTGCTCTAAACCTGGGATATCCCACAGCTCTTCTACTGATTGCGGTGGAATATACTGATCGATTACCGCGCCAATCACATCGTCTTGGATGTTTTGGATAGTATCTTCAATACTTTCCGCATCCATCAACTCGTTGCGCTGGGCGTAAACCACTTGGCGTTGATCGTTAGCGACGTCATCAAATTCGAGTAATTGCTTACGAATATCGAAGTTACGCGCTTCAACTTTACGTTGAGCGTTTTCGATTGCGCGAGACACCCATGGATGCTCGATCGCTTCGCCTTCTTCCATTCCCAGCTTTTTCATCATGCCAGAGACACGATCCGAGGCAAAGATACGCATTAAGCTATCTTCCATCGACAGGTAGAAGCGTGATGAACCCGCGTCACCTTGACGACCCGCACGACCACGTAACTGGTTATCGATACGGCGTGATTCGTGACGTTCTGTGCCTAGGATATGTAAACCACCCGCAGCAACGACTTCATCATGACGAATTTGCCAATCGGCTTTGATCTTAGCTTTTTGCTCTGCTGTTGGATTATCGAGTTCATCGATTTCCATGTTCCAGTTGCCGCCAAGCACGATATCGGTACCACGACCTGCCATGTTCGTCGCAATAGTCACAGAGCCAGTACGGCCAGCTTGCGCGACGATTTCAGCTTCTCGTTCGTGGAATTTAGCATTTAAAACTTCGTGCGGGATCTTTTCCTGCACCATTAAGCGCGCTAACAGTTCAGACTGTTCGATTGAGACTGTACCCACCAATACTGGCTGACCACGTTCACGGCAATCTTTAATGTCTTTAATGATCGCTTGATATTTTTCATCGGCGGTCAAATAAACTAAATCCGCCATATCCTTACGCACCATTGGACGGTTAGTCGGCACAACGACTGTGTCTAATCCATAGATGTGTTGGAATTCAAACGCTTCAGTGTCGGCTGTGCCTGTCATACCTGCCAGCTTCTCGTATTGACGGAAGTAGTTCTGGAAAGTGATCGAAGCCAATGTTTGGTTTTCGTTTTGAATGTGTACGCCTTCTTTGGCTTCGACAGCTTGATGTAAGCCTTCTGACCAACGACGACCTGGCATAGTACGACCCGTGTGTTCATCGACTATGATGACTTCGTTGTCTTGTACTATGTAATCCACATCACGTTCAAACAGCGTGTGCGCACGAAGCGCCGCGTTGACGTGGTGTAACAGGGAAATATTAGCTGCAGAATAGAGTGAGTCGCCTTCGGCTAACATGCCGCGCTCGATCAACAGGTTTTCTACTTTTTCTTGACCACGTTCGGTAAAATGCACTTGTTTGGCTTTTTCATCGATGCTGTAGTCGCCCTCACCCACAAACTCTTCCGTATCTTCTTTATCTTGACGGATAAGATTAGGGATCAGGGTGTTGATCTTGATGTATAGCTCAGAGCTATCTTCGGCAGCGCCAGAAATGATCAGCGGCGTACGCGCTTCGTCGATTAAGATTGAATCCACTTCATCGATTAGGGCGTAATGCAACGGACGTTGAACCCGTTCTTGCGGTGAAAACGCCATGTTATCGCGCAGATAATCGAAACCAAACTCGTTGTTGGTCCCGTAAGTGATATCGGCGTTATAGGCAGATTTCTTCTCATGTTGGCCAATGCCTGCGACGTTGATTCCTACGGTTAAACCAAGGAACTCAAACAGTGGGCGGTTATTCTCGGCATCACGACGTGCCAAGTAATCGTTCACTGTAATCACGTGGACGCCTTTGCCTGTCAATGCGTTTAAGTAGGCGGGTAAGGTTGCCGTTAAGGTTTTACCTTCACCCGTACGCATTTCAGCAATACGGTTGCTGTCGAGTACCATACCGCCGAGTAACTGTACGTCGAAATGACGCATATCAAATACACGCTTAGACGCTTCACGCACTGTAGCAAAGGCTTCAGCCATGATGCTATCTAATGCAGCTCCAGCAGCTAAACGCTCACGAAACTCTGCGGTTTTCGCTTTTAATGCTTCATCGGTTAATTTTTCATAATCAGCTTCTAATGCGTTAATGCTAATAACGATCTTTTGAAGCCCTTTAAGGGTGCGGTCGTTGCGACTACCAAATACTTTTGTCAGTAATTTACCAAACATCTGAATCACTTATTCTCTGTAGGCCAAGTCCATGATGGAAACTAGAAGCCAATGTTTCAATTAACTTGCTTTGCGGTAGACAAACTTTTGTGGATCTATCTGCTGTCCGCCGCGCAACACTTCATAATGCACATGAGCCCCAGTTGAGCGCCCAGTGCTTCCCATACTGGCGATAGCATCGCCTTTTGCGACCACATCACCTACAGTCACTGACAAAGCTTTATTATGGCCATAACGCGTATGCAAACCGTTACCATGGTCGATTTCAACCAATTCGCCATAACCGAACATATTTCCAGCAAAAGTCACCACGCCTGCAGCAGTCGCAACAACTTTAGCTCCTTCTCGACCGGTAAAATCAATCCCCTTATGCACAGACCTGCGACCGTTGAAAGGGTCATTACGTAATCCGTAGGGTGACGATAACCAACCTTTATCGAGCGGGATACCTGATATATAACGTTCATCATCTATATGGTGGTTAGATGACACTGTTTCAAGTAGTGAAAGCTGAACATTATTATTGTCAATTCGTGATGCCAACTTATCCATATCGTCGATAAGCTGTCCGAGCTCGATGTTAGTGCCTAGTTCGCTCAAACCACCCACACCAACCTCGGATGAAAAATCAAAATCTTCATCCAACTTATTCTGCTGGGCGACCTGTTGACCTAAAGCTTCGAGACGGGTGATCTTGGCTTGCATACGTGCAACATGAGTCACAAGCATAGCCAGTTGAGACTCAGTAGCACTTTTAAGCTCTAAGACTTGTTTCTTTTGTTGTTCGCGCACGAGACGATCGTTATCGACACTGGCTTGCTGATCTTGAAATCGAGCGGAGTTGTGTTGATAAATACCGGACCCAGTGGCCAACAATAGTATTGGAAGTAGCAACCAGCGTTTACTGGGCTGCCAGCGTGTGACGCCATTCCGACCTTGAATAAATACTGTTACACTCATAGCCTAATTCAGCCATCTTATTATCATATGAAAAAGCCCCCTCAAGATCTCAGCCAATTACTGCATCAATCGGGAAAATTACCCGACCTTGCTGAGAAAGCGGAACTACTTATGTATCTGGATCAGCATGTGAAGCAGATTATTGCAGGTCCTGTTGCGGAGCAACTAAAAGTCGCTAATTTCCGCCAGGGTGTTCTTGTGGTTGAAACCACTTCGGCGGCCTGGGCTGCGCGAATTAATTTCCAAAAGCCGAAGCTATTAATCCAGCTTCAAGCAGAAACGCTCCCAATCCTTACCGCAATTGAAGTTAAAGTCAACCCGAGATTAGCAATGTATGACGCAAAGCCTAAACAGGGACATAAAGAATTAAGCCCAGCAGCAGCAGAGCACATTGCAGCATTAGCGGAAAATATTGGCGGTTCACTGGGTGAAAAACTAAAACGGCTGGCCTCATTGGCCAGCCGTAATAAATAATCTTACCGCTTTTTAAGCAAATACAGCGCCACCTGGTACGGTAAAGCTGACGGGGACATCGGCTTCTTTTTCGAAGCTGACCAACTCCCACGCATCTTGTTGCGCGAGTAAAGCACGCACCAATTGGTTGTTCAACGCATGACCAGTTTTATAAGCAGTGAACTCACCTAAAATAGCGTGCCCAGCTACATATAAATCACCAAACGCATCTAGAATTTTGTGCTTAACAAATTCGTCCTCATAACGCAGGCCGTCGGGATTAAGGACGCGATATTCATCAAGTACAACAGCGTTTTCCATGCTGCCGCCCAACGCTAGGTTGTTGGCTCGCAAATATTCGATATCACGCATAAACCCAAAAGTACGGGCGCGGCTGATATCTTTCACGAAAGCAGAAGTTGAAAAGTCCATCACCACATGCTGTTGGCTACGAGCGATTTCTGGATGCGCAAAATCAATTTTAAAATTGACTCTAAAACCTTTAAACGGTTTTAACTCGGCCCATTTATCGCCATCTTCAACGCGCACAGGGCGCTTAATCTTTAAGTACTTCTTAGGCGCGGCCTGCTCTTTAATACCCGCAGACTGCAACAAGAAGACGAATGGGCTTGCACTGCCATCCATAATAGGAATTTCAGGCGCGTCCACTTCGATTACAGCGTTATCTATGCCTAAACCCGCAAGAGCTGCAAATAAATGCTCAATGGTCGAGATACGAATACCTTCGTCATTGACAAGTGCCGTACACATAGTGGTTTCACGAACTTGCTCCGCCTTCGCTGGAATGGCGACGGCAGGACTCAAATCGGTGCGCACGAGTACGATCCCTGAATTAACGGGCGCGGGCATAATGCTCAAAGTGACCTTGTTGCCAGAATGCAATCCGACACCAGTTGTTTTCACCATTTTCTGAACAGTTCGTTGAAATATCATTCAGTTACCCGTTTATATGCCAATTATAAAGCCTAATATTTGTACACTCAGCGTCGGCAAATCGAGCCGCACTGGTTCAACATAATAACATAACTTTATTATGTCACACAAATGCAGCTATGTTGTGGTATTGCCCAAAACGAACAACACCTCACATATTACGCTGGACTCAAACGCTCTAGCTAGTCGGCTTGCTTACGCAAAAATGCTGGAATATCAAGATAATCCAATTCATGCTTTGTCGATGGTGCAGGCGTAGGAGCTGGCTGCGGAGCCGCTGGCAACACGTTGCCTTTTGGCGCTGCATAGTTCACATGTGCAGCTTCTTCGACATAGGCTTCGACTTTTGGTTCAACAACTACAGGCTCTGGACGAGGTGCAGGTTTAGAAACCAATTGGATATCTGGACGCTTTTCAGCACCAATACCAGTCGCAACAACCGTTACACGCAACTCATCACTCATTTCAGGGTCGATGACAGCGCCAACAACCACAGTCGCGTTGTCAGAGGCATAAGCCTTAACATGATTACCGACAGTTTCGAATTCTTCGATACTCATATCCATACCCGCAGTAATGTTAACTAACACACCACGCGCACCGGCTAAGTCGATGTCTTCTAATAATGGGCTGGCAACAGCAGCTTCGGCCGCTTCTTCAGCACGGTCTTCACCGCGAGCGACGCCTGTACCCATCATGGCATTACCCATTTCAGACATCACAGTCTTCACGTCGGCGAAGTCGACGTTAATCAGACCAGGACGAGTTATAAGCTCGGCAATACCTTGTACCGCACCAAGTAACACGTTATTCGCTGCGGCGAACGCATCGAGTAAAGAAGTACCACGGCCCAATACTTTTAATAATTTTTCGTTCGGGATCGTGATTAACGAATCCACGTGCTTAGCCAGCTCGGCAATGCCTTGCTCAGCATAAGCCATACGTTTTTTCCCTTCGAATGGGAAAGGCTTAGTCACAACCGCAACGGTCAGAATACCTTCTTCACGTGCGATTTGAGCCACAACAGGTGCAGCACCTGTACCTGTACCACCGCCCATACCGGCTGCGATAAAGATCATGTCAGAACCTTTGATTGCCGCGCGAATGTTTTCGCGGTCTTCTTCAGCTGCAGCACGACCCACATCTGGGTTTGCCCCTGCTCCAAGACCTTTAGTGACATCGCGTCCTAATTGAATTGTTGAGCCAGCGCCTGATTTTCTCAGGGCCTGAGCGTCTGTATTGGTAACGATAAACTCAACACCTTCAATGTTGTGTTTGACCATATGTTCGACAGCGTTACCGCCGCCGCCGCCAACGCCGATGACTTTAATCACCGCGTCGTCTGAGTGAGTATCCATGATCTCAAACATTGTCTGATCTCCGTGTTGCCTGCGTTATGAAAATTAAAATTCGCCCTTAAACCAGCTTTGGACCCGATTCCAAGCGCTAGTTACCCCTTGGCGCTCAGGACGTTCGAACTGACGTTCGATCACCCGTCGTGCGCCGTAATGAAGCAGTCCGACTCCTGTGGAGTAAATAGACTGGTCCACGTATTCATATAAACCTTTGATCGGTAGCGGTGACGCTACGCGAACTGGCATGCCAAAAGTCGCTTCCGCAATATCGACCACACCTTGAATCGACGCTGTGCCACCTGTGAGCACAATACCTGCGGCGATTTGATCTTCTAACCCACTGTCTTTCAACTCTTTGAGCACAAGCTCAAACAGCTCTTGGTATCTTGGTTCTACCACTTCGGCGAGCGTGTGACGTGACATGCTCCGCGATGGACGACCACCTACCGATGGCACTTCAATACTGTCTTCGCGGCTCACCATAGAACTGCGCGCACAGGCGAACTGCACTTTAATTTGTTCAGCATGTGACGACGGCGTGCGGAAAATCTTTGCGATGTCGTTCGTCACTTGGTTACCTGCAACCGGTACAACCGCACAATGACGCAAGGCGCCATTGGTATATACCGCGATATCCGTAGTGCCACCGCCGATATCGACGATACACACACCTAAATCTTTCTCATCGAAGGTCAACACAGCATCGGCTGAAGCAATCCCCGAGAACACTAAGTCGTCGACCTTAAGGCCACAACGCTCAACGCTCTTAGTAATATTCTTCGCCATATCATTGGCGCAGGTCACTATGTGTACCTTGGCCTCCATACGCATACCGGACATACCGATTGGGCTGCGAATACCGTCTTGAACGTCGATTGCATATTCCTGCGGCAGCACGTGTAAAATGCGACGTTCGGTCGGGATCTTCACCGAGCGAGCCGTATGGATCACGTTATCAACATCTTCCTGTGTCACTTCTTCATCGTTGATCGATACCATGCCGTTTTCATTTTGGCAGGCGATGTGTTTACCCGAAATACTCAAGTAAACCGATGACACTTGGCAATCCGCCATTAATTCCGCTTGATCGAGCGCACGTTGCACACTGCGAACTATCGAATCTAAATCGTTCACGCCACCTTTATCCATTCCCCTTGAGGGATGGTTACCAAGGCCGACTATGCTAATTTCGCCATCGGGCAGAACTTCGCCTATGATCACTGCGACCTTAGAGGTTCCTATGTCCAATCCGACGATAAGGTTTCTATCTTGGTTTTTGATCATTAATTATCGGCTCTCTTGTTTGTGCATCGCCCCAGCCTACGGCCAACCCTGTGTCGTAGCGCAAATCTACTCTGGCAACGGATTTCTCTTGTTTCGCCAAAACCGGATAAACAGTAATAAATCGTTGTATCCGTGCAATTTTATCTTCTCGACCCAAATCTAAAACGATACCGTTTCCAAGGGTCGCGTGCCACGCATGTCGTGGCGTTAAATTCAAACTGGCTAAGGTAAAGCCATTAATCTTTAGTAGGGAGTTGATCTGTGCATAGACAGTCAACACCTCAAGGCCCATATCATTTGGTCCAGATAACTGCGGTAAATGCTCAAGCTCTGGGTGCGATGGCGCTTCGAATACTTCTCCATGCACGTTCAACCACAAGTCACCATTCCAATGGGCTGCGGGTTGTTGCTCTTGCAAATACACCCTGAGTTTCGCTGGCCACTCACGCCTTACCGATGCGCGATACACCCAAGGTAAAGCTTCTAACGCCTGCTGCACTAAGGTAATGTCAGCACTAAAAAAACTGCGCTGCATTAAATGCTGTAGTGCTACTTGTATATCTTTATCTGTGGTGTAAACCCGCTCACCTTTGATGGCAACGGCCTCAATCGGCAAGTTGCTGGCATCATTCAAAAATTTATGTAACTGATAGCCACCAAATACAAAACTGGCTACGATGAAGAATAAAAAGCCAGCCCCGCTCCACTGATACCAATTAAACCGTGACATTCTTGCCCGCCAGTGCCGCCTCTTATCACTCCAAGACACGCTTCATCCCACCTTTAACGACACCCATTAAAAACCACAGAAAACCGGCCATTATATAGACCAAAACCCTTTGGTCAAAATTTCCTTTTTCTCGCAGATCAAGCGCTAAAGATCAGCTTGCTTGCGCAGGTAATTCCACCACAGCAAACCCTAATCCAGACGACGCTAACTGTCGTGACAGGGCGCCAATATTACCCGCACCTTGGGTGAGTAATAAATCCCCGTCCTGCAATACATCGGGCAACACTTCTGCAAGCAGATCTGGGCTTGCAACAAAGATCGGATCTAGCTGACCACGCAAGCGAATTGAACGACATAATGCGCGACCATCCGCACCTGTGATAGGCGCTTCACCCGCACTATAAATATCGAGTAACAATAAGCAATCCACTTGTGATAACACTTCCACAAAATCCTCATACAAATCACGGGTACGAGTGTATCTGTGCGGCTGATACGCCATGACCAAACGTCTATCAGGCCATCCTGCACGCGCAGCTTTAATGGTCGCCGCAACTTCGCTGGGATGATGACCATAATCATCCACTAACATAACTTCGCCCTTCGGCGTGGCAAATTTGCCTAAATGCTGGAAACGACGCCCTATACCTTGGAACTCCACTAAAGCCTGAGTAATAGCGTTATCGTCGATTTCATCTTCAGTCGCCACCGCAATGGCCGCTAACGCATTGAGCACATTATGTTGGCCCGGTAAATTCAACACCAGATCGAGATCTTCTTTAGCTTTACGTCTGACAGTAAAACGGCACTGATGACCTTGCTGGCTAAAATTAAGTGCTTGCACGTCCGCATCGTCACTGAAACCATAGGTCACGTGTTTACGGCCAATACGCGGCAGAATCTCACGCACGACGGCATCATCAATGCACACCACAGCGACACCGTAGAACGGCAAGTTGTGCAGAAAATCCACAAAAGTCGATTTCAGTTTTTCAAAATCACCGCCATAAGTATCCATATGATCAGCTTCGATGTTGGTCACCACACTGACCATAGGCTGCAAATGCAAAAAGCTCGCATCACTCTCATCGGCTTCGGCAATCAAATAACGGCTGGTGCCTAATCTGGCATTTGTACCGGCACTGTTGAGCAAGCCACCAATCACAAAGGTTGGGTCCCGCCCAGCTTGACCATAAACGCTGGCGATAAGGCTCGTTGTCGTGGTTTTACCATGGGTGCCCGCAATCGCCACACCATGTCGATAACGCATCAACTCGGCTAACATCTCAGCACGACGCACAATAGGAATACGTAATTCTTTAGCGGCAAGGATTTCTGGATTTTCCAGATTAATCGCGGTTGATATAACGACCACATCCACTTGCTGCACGTTTTCCGCGGCATGACCAATTTGGATCTTGGCTCCGAGTAAACACAATCTGTCGGTCACGGCATTTTGCGCAATATCCGAACCACTCACCTGATAGCCTTCGTTCACTAACACTTCGGCGATCCCGCCCATGCCCGCGCCGCCAATGCCGACGAAGTGAATACGCTTAATACGGCGCATTTCTGGGATCATGCTTCTCAGTTGTGCGTATCTTTCTGTCTTAGTCATGCTTATCCTTTCTCAGCAAGGCTGATGCACACTGCGGCAACTTGTTCAGTCGCATCCAGTACCGCAACATCTCTCGCTCTTTGGCCCATACGGGCTAATTCTGTTCTGTCATTGGCGAGCAACTGTAATTTGTTCGCCAGTTTATTCACATCCAAGATGGCCTGTGGCAATAGGAAAGCTGCGCCAGCCTCAACCAATACTTGAGCGTTACGGGTTTGATGATCATCCACTGCATGGGGATAAGGTACCAGAATACTCGGTAGTCCCACCGCCGCTAACTCAGACACAGTCAAGGCGCCAGCTCGGCACAATACCACATCAGCCCAGCGATAGGCGGCTTCCATGTCGTCGATGAACTCAGCGATATTCACGCCACCATCTTGTCCTTGTTGCTGATATGCCGCCTTCACGCCCGTAAGATTATCTTTACCCACTTGATGCCAAACCGTCACTGACTGCTGCTGACTCAGTATCGCGACAGCTTCTGGCATAAGATCGTTAAATACTTTGGCGCCAAGGCTGCCACCGACCACGAGCACTTTTAAGGCTTTATCAGCCTCAGGCTGAGGTTCTGCGCCTAAGGCAATCAGTTCTTGGCGAATCGGATTACCAACGACCTTGGCCTTCACTGTGGTAAAGGTATTTTTAAAGGCGCATAACACTTGCGTCGCAATCCGCGACAACAACTTGTTTGTCATCCCTGGGATGGCATTTTGTTCATGCAGCACCAGTGGAATTCCAGCTAATCTTGCCGCAACACCACCTGGGCCACTGGCGAATCCGCCCATGCCAAGGACCACATTGGGTTTAAACTCAGCAATCACGGCCTTAGCCTGCAATATTGAACGCACCACTTTAAAGGGCGCCGCGAGTTTTCGGATCAAACCATTACCGCGCACACCTTTGATATCGATGAAATCAATATCAAATCCATACTGAGGCACTAAACGCGCCTCCATACGATCGGCCGTGCCTAACCAACGCACTTGCCAACCCTGTTGAGCTAAATACTTAGCCACCGCCAGTGCCGGGAACACATGTCCTCCCGTACCACCCGCCATGACTAAAATACGTTTTCCTGTTGGAGTCATCACTTCAATCTCCCTTGCACGGCCTGAACTAATGTCATGCGCCGCTCGTAATCAATGCGCAACAACATCATAGCTGCCGCAGTCATAACCCATAAACTACTACCACCGTAACTGATAAAAGGTAATGTCAGCCCTTTGGTTGGCAACATGCCGATACTCGCGCCGACATTCACCACAGTCTGGAAACAAATCCAAATTCCGATGGCATAACCTAAATAACCTTCAAATGGCTTATCCATGGCTAAACACAAATTACCTAAACGAATCGATCTCAGCGCCACAAATAGCAGCACAGATAACACAGCGATAATGCCGATAAAGCCCAATTCTTCCCCGATCACGGCAAAGATAAAGTCTGTGTGCGCTTCGGGTAAATATTCTAATTTTTGAATACTATTTCCGAGCCCTTGGCCAAACCAATCACCTCGACCATAGGCCATCAAAGATTGAGTCAACTGGTAACCGCTACCGAAGGGATCTTGCCAAGGATCCATAAAGGAGGTCACTCGGCGGATACGATACGGTTCCAATAGTACTAGGGCCACGAACGCCAATACGCCCGCAAAAATCAAGGCAAAGAAATCGAGTAAACGCGCACCGGCTAAGAACAATAAACCAACCGTTCCCACAAATAGGACCACCACAGTACCTAAGTCGGGCTGCATCAAAATCAGCACAGCGTAAATCGCAAATACTGCAATCGGCTTATAGAAGCCTTTAGCATTCTCACGCACTTCCTGATGACGCCTCACTAAGTAACCCGCCATATAGATGGCGAAGGCAAATTTAGCGACTTCCGCCACCTGGATGCGAATAGGGCCTATGGATAACCAACGCGTTGCACCGTTTACCGTAGTGCCAACCACCAATACAGCCAACAACATCAAACCCACAATCAACAACAACATGGGGCTCCAGCGCTGCCAAGTCTGCATCTCTACTCTTAGCACAAATGCCGCAATGAATAAGCAACCCACTAAATAACCCACATGGCGAGTCATAAAATAAAATGGGTTCCCCGTGAGCGTTTGCGCTTCAGGCATAGAGGCTGACATCACCATTACAAAGCCAAAGCTAATCAAAGACAACACAGCCGCGAGCAAAGCACGGTCGTACAATTGCACGCCCGGGACTTCGGTATCACGTTGCCAATTGGGTATTGCTAAACGCAAACGCCCAAATAGGCTAAGTTGTCTTGCATCACTCGCCATTAAGTTGTCCCACGAGGTTTCTAAAATCATCACCTCGAGCCATGAAGTTACTGTACATATCTAAACTGGCGCAGGCTGGCGATAATAAAACGATATCACCAGAGGTTGCCAATTCAGCGGCTTTCGCTACCGCAGCAGCCATAGTGTCGACTCTTATCGAGCCGTCTTTCAATGCGGCAATCTTTTTACCATCGCGGCCTAAGGTGATGAGGTGCGTCACTTTAGCTAAAGCCACAGCTAAAGGCTTAAAATCAGCCCCTTTACCGTCACCGCCAGCAATCAAAATAATATCGCCTAAGTGGTCACTCAAGCCATCGAGCGCGGCGACTGTAGCACCGACGTTTGTCGCTTTAGAGTCATTGACATAGGTCACGCCATTCTTAACACCAACCACTTCACAGCGATGGGATAAGCCAGTAAAAGTACGCGCCACTTTTGCCATAACGTGCTTATCGACACCGACGACATCCACAAGCGCCATCGCCGCAAGTAGGTTGGCATGGTTATGACTGCCAATCAGCGAGACTTCAGTGATCGGCATTATTTCGCTGCTGCCGTGATAAATCTTGCTGTCGCTGATGCCCCATTCGTCCGCTTCTGGCGCAGCTAAACCAAAACTATTTTGGTTCATTGGTTCTGGCGGTACGGTCAGTTTATCGTCACGATTAAAGAGTACGGCACGGGTTTGTTTGTATAAGCGTAATTTAGCCTCGCGGTAGGCATCAATGTCGCTGTATCTGTCCATGTGGTCTTCGCTGATATTCAAACAGGTCGCCACCACACACTTAAGACTGTGAGTGGTTTCCAATTGAAAGCTCGACAACTCAAGCACAAATAAGTCCGCATTTTCATGCAGTAAATCCAGCGCAGGCACACCGATATTACCTCCGACGGCAACAGCAATACCCGCTTCCCTTGCCATCTCGCCCACCAGCGTAGTGACAGTTGATTTACCGTTAGAGCCAGTAATACCGATAACGCAAGGTTTACGGTCAGCAATCTCACGGGCAAATAGCTCCACATCGCCAATTACTTCGATGCCCATATCCACAGCGGCACGCACCTCTGGGGTATAAGTGGCAATGCCTGGACTGATAATGATCTGCGTCGCTTGCACAAGATAACGGCAATCGAACCCGCCAGAAATCAGCTTCACATCAGGAAAAGACGTTGCTAACGTTTCAGCGCCCGGAGGCTGCCGACGACTGTCCATCACCAATGGCGTAATGCCCTTTCCACACAAATAGCGCACCACGGACAAGCCCGTTGCCCCTAAACCTAACACTATGTGTGAATACTGATTTTGCATAACCAATTACCTTAACTTCAACGTGGCTAAGCCAAGTAAGACGAGGAATATCGAGATAATCCAAAAACGCACTATCACTCGAGGTTCAGGCCAACCTTTTAACTCATAGTGATGGTGGATCGGCGCCATGCGGAAAATACGCTGGCCGCGTAACTTGTACGAACCCACCTGCAGGATCACCGACAGAGTTTCCATCACAAACACGCCGCCCATGATCACTAACAAAATTTCTTGTCGAACGAGGACCGCAATAGTGCCAAGTGCAGCACCTAATGACAGTGAACCCACATCGCCCATGAAGACTTGCGCGGGATAAGTGTTGAACCATAAAAAGCCCAGACCCGCACCGACAATGGCGGTACAGACAATCACAAGCTCACCCGAACCGGGTAAATGCGGGATATGTAAGTAATTCGCAAACTGAGCGTGACCCGACAAATAAGCAATCAATGCAAACGCCGCCGCGACCATTACCGTCGGCATAATCGCCAAACCATCGAGACCATCGGTTAAGTTCACCGCATTACTCGAACCCACTATCGTGAAGTACGCCAATACGATAAATACGGCGCCGAGTTGCGGCATCACGTCTTTAAAGAAAGGCACCACTAATTGGGTTTCGCCTGGATTGGCCGCTGTGGCATACAGAAAAAAAGCAATAAGCAGCGCAGCCAAAGATTGCAGAATGTACTTCCAGCGCGCGATCAAGCCTTTAGTGTCTTTACGCACCACTTTGCGATAATCGTCGATAAAACCGATCAAACCGAAACTGCCGAGCACAAACAGCATGACCCACACATAGCGGCTACCGAGATCGCCCCACAGCAACACGCTGATGAAAATAGCAGCCAATATCAGCAAGCCACCCATAGTCGGCGTGCCACGCTTACTAAAATGTGATTCTGGACCATCGTTACGCACAACCTGACCAATTTGCAGTAATTGCAAACGTTCAATCAGTTTAGGGCCAAACCATAAGCTAAAAACCAATGCGGTCAATAAGCCTAAAATGGCTCGAAATGTCACATAGGAAAACACGTTAAACCCGGTATGAAAACGGGTTAGATACTCGGCCAGATATACCAGCATTTACACTAACTCCCCACGCCCGAAGGCTACTGTTAGGCCATCCACGACCCGCTCCATGGCGGCGCTACGTGAACCTTTAACGAGAACCGTTACCTGTCCCGGCAACTGGTTTATATGCTTTATAAGTTTTTCTACTAACGTCGCCACACTGTCATAGTGCTCCGCACCGAAAGCTTGGCTCGTGTGCTGACTTAAAGTTCCGGTACAAAACAAGGCATCAATCCCCTGTTGCTTGGCCAGTTGCCCTAGTTCAGCGTGTAAAAGGGGCGCATTGTCGCCTAATTCTCCTAAATCTCCCAGTACCAGACAGCGATTTTCAGAAATTTCCTTTAACCAAGCGATAGCAGCGCCAACGGACACAGGATTTGCGTTATAGCTATCGTCGATTAGACGCACGCGCCCCAATTGACTCGGCTGCATACGTCCTTTCACTGGCGTTAATTGGCTCAAGCCTTCAGATATTTCAGTCAAATTCAATCCCAAAGCAATACAAACACTTGCAGCGGCGAGTGCATTACTCACCTGATGACGACCCGCCAACGGCAATACAACTTGGCAAGATTCACCTAAATAATTGAGCATAAAACGATAGCAACCATCCGCATTAGTCTTATGGCCTGTCGCTATCACGTCGATATGACGTTTAGCGGCGCCATCTTGCTGGGAGAAGCTCAATTGCTTATAAGGTCTTGCCTTAACGCTCATAAAATCAGCGAAGGCATCATCGGCGTTGATGATGGCAGTGCCATCGGCCTGCAGATGATTAAAAATCTCTGACTTCGCCTGTGCGACACCTGCTTGTGATC
Organism: Shewanella sp. NKUCC05_KAH; assembly: GCF_019345585.1. Taxonomy (NCBI): domain Bacteria; kingdom Pseudomonadati; phylum Pseudomonadota; class Gammaproteobacteria; order Alteromonadales; family Shewanellaceae; genus Shewanella; species Shewanella sp. NKUCC05_KAH. The sequence goes on along the minus strand of NZ_JAHKQZ010000029.1, from coordinate 37,840 downwards.
CAAATCCTTCTAAATGGGCGCTGCCGACGTTATTCACCAGCGCGACGTTTGGACGCACAAGTCCCGAGGTGTAATCGATTTCACCTTTATGGTTAGCGCCGAGCTCGAATATCCCAAACTCATCCGCTGGCGTTAAACGCAGCAAAGTAAGCGGCACACCAATCTCATTATTAAAATTGCCAGCGGTATAGAGGATTTGATGCTTTGCCGACAGAATGGTCGCGATCATTTCCTTCACGCTGGTTTTGCCGTTTGAGCCAGTCAAAGCAACACAAATCGGATTGATCTGGTCACGAACATAAGCCCCTATCGCACCCATGGCCTTTTGACAATCAGCCACAATGAGTTGTGGGATATCAAAAGCTAATTCACGCTCAACCATTAACGCCGCGGCGCCGTTCTCAATAGCGGTAGCTGCAAAATCATGGCCGTCAAAGCGCTCACCCTTTAAGGCAACAAACAGGGTTGCAGCGCCGATTTTGCGGCTATCACTGCTTAAATCTTGGATAGTGACGTCGTCACCGACTCGATGCACGCCTAAGTGTTGACTTAGAGTCTCGAGAGAAAGAGGGATCATCTTGATTGCTCCAATGACCGGTGTGCCAATACACATCCATCATAGTGTTGACTTAGGGCCTCGAGAGAAAGAGGGATCATCTTGATTGCTCCGATAACTGGCGTGCCAGAGCGCGTTCATCATAGTCATGACGCACACCTGCCGCCTCTTGGTAAGTTTCGTGGCCTTTGCCCGCCAGCAAGATCACATCGCCAGGTTTAGCCAATGCCACAACCTCTTTAATTGCTGCGATACGGTTAACCTGAGTCAATGCCTGCTCTGGTGTTGCAAGCCCTTGGATAATATCGGTAATAATTTGCGCGGGGTCTTCACTGCGCGCATTGTCGCTGGTCACCATAATGCGGTCGGCAAACTGTTCAGCAGCTTGGCCCATCAAAGGACGCTTGCCCTTATCACGGTCGCCGCCACAACCAAACACGCACCATAAATCACCAGCACAATGGCGACGTAGCGCGTTTAACGCTTGTTCTATCGCATCGGGTGTATGGGCATAATCGACCACTAAGGTGATGTTATCCGCTGTAGTGAAACGCTCCATACGACCTGCAACGGGCGTTAAATATTGCACCTGCTCGGCTAACGCTTTCATATCAAAACCTTGCAGATACAAGGCCGATAACGCCGCGAGTAAATTAGAGAGATTAAAGGCACCAAGAAGTGGCGAGTGGATTTGAGTCTCGCCCTCGGGCCACACTAAGGTTGCACTGACACCTTGATCGTCAAACTTGGCATTTTTAGTATAAAAAGCCGCACCTTGATGACCTTCAATGCTAAAACCCCAAATCTGCGCAGGCACAGGCTTAAGCTCAGTCAACCAAGAGGCGCCAACTGCATCGTCGAGATTCAATAAACCGTGACCTAAAGTGCTGAAACGAAATAGGCTTTGTTTAGCGGCGACATAGCTTTCCATATCGCCGTGGTAATCGAGGTGATCGCGCGTCAGATTAGTGAACACGGCAACATCAAATGGTACTGCGTCGACGCGGCCTTGCACTAAGCCGTGGCTCGACACTTCCATGGCGCAGACGTTCGCGCCTTGGGCTTCAAACTCATGCAACTGACGCATTAAGGTAATCGCATCGGCTGTGGTGTTACCACTATCAACAAGCTCGCCCCAGAGACCATTGCCAAGGGTGCCCATGACGGCGGCTTTGCGCCCCAATGAAGTCACCAGTTGTGCAATGAGTTGACTCGTAGAGGTTTTACCGTTAGTTCCAGTAATGCCGATAACCCCAAGGGATGGCATAACGGCAGACTTGTGCGCTAAGGGATAACGCTGGGCGGCAATTGCCGATACCTGACGACTTAACTGAAAGAAATAAATCTGCACACCGTGCTCGGCATTATCGCCCAGCAACACTTTGCCATGTTGGTCAGCATCATCCGTGTGAACTAATACGCCTGCTGCACCTAAATCTAAGGCTTTTTCAATAAACTGTCTGCCATCGACTTTATGTCCTGGCAGCGCCAAAAACACATCGCCGCGACGTATTGCGCGGCTATCTAAGGTCAGATCATTGAAGGACTGCGCGCCAGCATAATGTAGCCAAGGCGCTAGCAAATCCCGTAATAACATCATTCTGCTCTCCCAGCGGCGATTCCCGCCAATTGCACTTGTTCTTTATCGGTAATGGGTTCAACGTTTAACATTTGCAGTGCGCCAGACATGACTTTGGCAAATGCAGGCCCCGCCACTGAACCACCATAATAGAGATCACCCTTAGGCTCATTCACTACCACCACTATCGCTAATCTAGGATTATTCGCAGGAGCAACACCCGCAAATAAAGCAACATAATCATCACCATAACCACCAGCAACTGCCTTACGACTTGTGCCAGACTTACCTGCAACTGGATAACCGTCGATGTGTGCTAAGGTGCCAGTGCCACCTTTTTCCGTTACACCGACCAGCATTTGCATCACATCGTGGGCCACATTTTCAGAAATGACTCGCTCACCGACAGGTGGCTTTTTCAGTTTCATTATCGAGACTGGGAACAAAGTACCGCCATTGCCTAAGGTGGCGTACATGCGCGCGAGTTGAAGTGTTGTTGCCGTTAAGCCGTAACCGAAGGACAAGGTGGCACGTTCAAAGTCTGACCAACGGTGGCGATCTTGAATCAAGCCAGCGCTTTCACCCGTGAGGTTAATTCCCGAAAAACTACCAAGTCCCATGGATTGATAAGTGCCGAGCAGTTGCTGCACCGGAATAGACAAAGCCAATTTACTGATGCCGACGTTACTGGATTTAGCCAAAATACGCGCCAAACTCATATCGCCGTAGTTCGCGGGGTCACGTACTTGGCGACCACCTAAACGCATCCAACCCGGTGAAGTGGCAATAATATCGGTCGATTTAACTGTGCCAGCTTCAAGCGCTGCGGCTACCACAAATGGCTTAATGGTCGAACCCGGCTCAAAGGTATCTGTCATAGCACGGTTACGCATTCTGAAGGTTTGCAGATTGTCGCGCGCATTGGGGTTATACGAAGGCGTATTCACCATAGCCAAGACTTCACCCGTGTGAATGTCGAGGACGACAATCGAACCCGAAGTCGCTTGGTTCATCTCAGTGGTGCGTTTTAGTTCGCGATAGGCTAATTGTTGGATCCTATGATCGATACTCAGCACGAGATCATTTGGACTCTCACCTTCCTGCACTATATCGAGACGCTCGACGACATGACCATCGCGTGACTTACGCACTTTTTGTTTGGAAGGCGTACCTGTTAACCAACTATTGTAAGCATTTTCAACACCTTCAATCCCAACATCATCTATGTTAGTGATGCCGATTAACTGAGCTGTGATTTCACCACCAGGATAATAACGGCGAGATTCAGACTTTAGAAATACACCGGGTAATTTAAGCTGAGTAATATAGTCCGCAACCGCAGGGGTAATTTGGCGTTTCAAGTAGGTGAAGCGTTTGGTGGGGTTACTGCGCACTCGCTCTAACAAATCTTCGAGGGGCTCATGCAACACATCGGCTAAGGCTTGCCAGCGGCGCATATCGGCAAAACCATTACTATCATTGACTTGTTTTGGATCGGCCCAGACGGCTCGTACTGGTACGCTCACGGCCAGCATGTCGCCATTACGGTCGGTGATCAAGCCACGCTGCACTTCACGACTTGTGGTCCGCAATGTTCGCATGTCACTTTCGTGACGTAATTTGTCGGGCTCGATAATTTGAATGTAAGCTGCGCGTCCCACTAGGCTGCAAAACAACGCACACACAAACCCGACCACTACGTATAAACGCCAGTGGATCAATTGAGGTTTTTGCGGTTTGCTTACCCGTTTGATTTTCGCTTGCCTAGTCATATCTTCCCTATACTCACGGCACCTTTACCACAACTTCTTCGCTGGGTAACGGACGACTCATGTTGAGTTCCTTAGAGGCAATACGCGTAATACGACTGTGCTCAGTCTGCGATTGCTCTTCTAATAATAAATTGCGCCACTCAATATCTAATCTATCTCGCTCCTGCAGTAACTGGTCCCACTGGGTTGTCAGTTGACGGCTAACATGGCTGCCATAAACCACGGCAACCGCATTACTCAGCACAAGCAAGGCTAATAACAAGATCCATTTGTGCAGCCATAAATCATGTAAAACGATCCGTGGCAGATTAATCGAGGGCTTACTCACAGTGCGCCCCTTAGTAATCTAAACGCTCGGCAATGCGTAACACTGAGCTGCGAGCTCTGGCATTGCGTTCGATTTCTTCGTCGGATGGCATAATCGCCTTGCCCACGGCACGTAACTTACGCGACTTGTTAATTTGATCTTCAGTAACCGGAAAACCGTGCGGTACACTTTCGCCTTGGCTATGACGACGAATAAAACGCTTCACGATACGATCTTCTAAAGAATGGAAACTGATGACTGACAAACGTCCTTGGGGAGCGAGCACATTGACGGCTCCTTCAAGAGCCTGATCAATTTGATCTAATTCACTATTGATATAAATGCGGATCGCTTGAAACACCCGAGTCGCAGGGTGCTTATTGCGTTCTTTATTTTTAGTGATACGCGCAATTAAATCGGCTAAATCTTTGGTACGTAAAAACGGCGTTTTCTCACGGTCGGCAGCAATACAACGGGCAATATGGCGAGCATTTTTCTCTTCACCGTAGGTTTTAAATACCCAAGCCATATCTTCAATTTCAGCACGAGCCAACCATTGCGCAGCCGTTTGGCCTTGACTGTTATCCATACGCATATCGAGTGGACCATCGCGCAAAAAACTAAAACCGCGCTCAGCATCGTCGAGCTGGGGTGAAGACACACCTAAATCGAGTAATACGCCATCAATTTTGCCCACAAGCCCAAGCTCTTCGACATAATCGGCTAATTGACCAAAGCCACCATGCACGATTTGAAAGCGTGGATCGTCAGCAAATTGTTTGGCCGCTTCAATCGCTTGAGGATCACGATCGATGGCGATCAATCGACCATGTTCACCGAGTTGTTGTAATACATGTCTTGAATGACCACCGCGGCCGAACGTGCCATCGATATAGATGCCATCGTCTTTGATGTTTAAACCGCCAACCGTTTCTGCTAGCAGTACGGATAAATGGGCAAATTCTTGACTCATTACTCTCTTCTTATTTAGTTATCACGACTCGTTAAAGTGAAAAATCCGCGAGGCGCTCATTATTAACGAGATCCTCACTTCGAATCGTTTCCTGACATTCATCAATTTGCTGCAGCCAAGATTGCTCATCCCACAGCTCAAATTTATTCAATTGCCCCACCAGCATGATGCGCTTATCTAAATTGGCATATTGCCTTAACGGTGGCGGCAGTAATATGCGCCCATTACTGTCGAGCTCCACTTCGTGGGCGTAGCCGAGTAACAGGCGTTTTAAAGATCTCTGGGTTTTATCGGTATCTGAAAGCTTCAACAACTTAGCTTCGATCAATTCCCATTCGTGAATGGGATACAAGAGTAAACAGGCGGATTGGATATCGACGGTAATCACGATGCGCCCTTGGTGCTCAAGCTGCAAAGGTTCGCGGTATCGCACTGGAATAGCGATCCGTCCCTTTGTATCTAAGTTGATAGCACTGGCTCCACGAAACACGCTAATTCATCCTATCCTTTGATTTTTGATCCACAAATATCCACTATTTCCCACAACTGCTAAGTTTAGGGACAGTCGACAAGCATTGTCAAGGGATGGGATCCTTTTATAAATCCAGTCGGCAAGCGGGTTAGCCGCATGTTGAGCACTTAACCTCGCGACAAACTTTTGACAAGAAAAACCATTAGAGATTGACTAAACAGAGGAAACAACAGGAATAAATAGCGCCGATATATTCAGCAACCTTTTGCTTTCAGGTGCTTGCGATGAAAAAAATGGGGAATTATTTCTGTATTTGTGGGATTTTACGGGTCGAGAAATAACGTCAAACTCAAAAACGCAACAAAACAAACTTACGTCCATCCTTATTCGACAGTCAAAAAAGAGTTGAAATCAGCATAAAAATCTAAATTTTTATTCCAAATAAAGACGTTCATCTTTTTACTAATGGCTGAATATTAATGTCGCGATTGCGAGAAAGATCAAAAATCCCACGTAAAATCCACAAAAAGAACCACTTTCTCCCTATACATTCACCTTATACCCGCACTAGCTACCTAATGGCTCGCCTTATTCGCCTTAACAAGTTAAACGGCGTATAGTCTAAATATTGACCTACTTCAGCCGATATCATATTAAGAGGTGTAATAACAAGGAGGCGTTATGAGTGGATTGGATAGCATTTATGCCATGCTGGCACAGCCAGTAAAAGCCGTGTTTCACCCTAAACGGGTTGTTGACCAAGTCAGCAGTGCAAGCGCAAATGCCCCCGATAGCCATGAAACACCGCAGTCGCAGTTACCTCCAGCGTTAGAAAGCCACGATACTAAAGTTAGGGAAAGACGCAAAGAATCAGATAACAATAAAAATAAGAAACGCCGTGCATCGGATGAAACCGAAACGCTAAAACTAAAAGAAGGTGTCGTACTTGAAGTGACCGATGATTCCGCAGAAATCAAGAAGCCACCGAGCCAACATATCATTGATGTAGAAGTATAAATCCGTACTGATATAAAACGGAAAAGGCGCAATCCCATTGGATTAGCGCCTTTTTATTAGCCTCTTTTTAGCAGCACTATCGAGCATGTCTGAAATCAGGCCAGATTTCGAATCATGCGATACCTCAAATTAAGTTTTATCTCAAACCAATGCCGCCTCAAAGCGTATTGTTTAAGTTCGAGTTCTGGCCACCGCGTCCTGCCAACCTGCGTATAGCTGTACTCGAGTCTGGGCATCGATATTAGGGATAAAATGCTTATCAATGCAGGCTTTGTGCTCAAGCTCTATCACACTCTCCCAAAAGCCCACTGCCAACCCAGCTAAAAATGCCGCACCCAAAGCGGTTGTCTCACAAACGCTTGGTCTTAACACTTCGACATCGGTAATGTCGGCTTGAAATTGCATCAAAAAATCATTAGCGACCGCGCCGCCATCCACCTTTAAACGCTTAAGGCTAACGCCACTGTCTTTGATCATGGCATCGAGTAAATCTTTACTCTGATAAGCGATGGATTCTAACGCCGCCCGAATAATATGATTACGATTCGCCCCGCGTGTCAGACCAAATAGCGCACCACGGGCATTGGGATCCCAATAGGGCGCACCGAGTCCCACAAAAGCGGGCACCAGATACACGCCATTAGTATCGGCGACCTTAGAGGCAAAGTACTCAGTATCACTGGCATCACGAATAAGCCCCAGTTCATCTCGCAGCCATTGAATGGTCGCTCCGCCCATAAAGACTGAACCTTCAAGGGCATAGTTCACTTCACCCTTAGGCCCCACGGCAACTGTAGTCAATAAGCCATGGTCTGAGCGCACCGCTTTTGTCCCTGTATTCATCAATAAAAAACAACCAGTACCGTAAGTATTCTTCGCCATGCCGGGCTCGACACATAACTGACCAAAAAGCGCAGCCTGTTGATCGCCCGCCATTCCTGCAACTTGGATTTCACTGCCTTCACCCGCAATCCGTGTCGTACCATACACGCTGCAGGAGGGTTTAACGTCAGGCAACATAGACAAGGGAATATCTAAGGCTTCGAGTAACTTATTATCCCAAGTCAGGCTATGGATATTGAATAGCAAAGTGCGGGCAGCATTGGTGGGATCGGTAACATGTACCTTGCCCTCGGTTAACTTCCACACGAGCCAAGTATCGATAGTGCCGAACAACAACTCACCACGCTCGGCTTGCTCACGGGCATTGGGCACATTATCTAGAATCCATTTGATCTTAGTGCCTGAAAAATAAGGGTCGAGTAATAAACCGGTATTCTCACGCACATATTCTTCTAACCCTTGAGCTTTGAGTTGCTCACAAATCTCAGCGCTGCGACGGCACTGCCACACAATCGCGTTATAAATAGGTTTACCTGTGGCCTTCTCCCATATAACAGTGGTTTCCCGCTGATTGGTAATGCCAATGGCGGCCACTTCATCGCTGTGAATACCCGCACGCGCCAATACTTCAATTAACACTGAACTTTGGCTTGCCCAAATCTCCATGGGATCATGCTCGACCCAACCCGGATTAGGGTACAACTGGGTAAATTCACGCTGGGATACGGTGACAATGTTTGCGTCGTGATCGAACACTATCGCCCTTGAGCTGGTTGTGCCTTGATCTAAGGCCACCACGTATTTTTTCTGCACGCTACTATCCTATCTGAACTCTCCGCCGCCTTTTTATGCTGGCGAGAATTAACATGATCCACCGACTTATGCAGTGAATATATTCGGAATTTACCGCCGTGACCAGCAAGCAAGCCGTAAAACAAGATAACGCCACCATGCTATAGCCATAAAAAAGCCCTGAAGATTCAGGGCTTTTTTTAACATACTGAACTTACATCTTGTAGCTCATTTGGATACCCGCAAGCCATACATCGCCGCTTGCTTCGCCGTTAAAGTTAACAGTCGCTAGGTTCAATAGGTTTTGCTGTTCGTTGATTGGCGCATCGCCAGTCGCTTTAATATAAGTCACAGCAAAATCAACGTTCAGGTTCTTAGTTGCCTGATAACCTGCGCCCACAGAGAACCACAGACGGTCAGAGTCTGGAATTGTGGTTGTGCGCCACTCGTCATTTGCCGCCGTTTTATCTAAAGCAACACCCGCACGCACTAACCAATCGTTATTCACTTGATAAGTCGTCCCTAGCGCGAAGCGCCAGTTATCTTCGAAGTGCTCTTCTTTAACTAAATCAGACTCTAAACCGCCCTTAGGTTTAACTTCACCAGGGAAATAAGCCACTAGTTGATCGAATACGCTCCAATCAGTCCAGTTCACACTCGCATGCATGGCCCAGTTATCGGTCAATTGGTGATGGGAAGCTATCTCTGCAAAAGCGGGTAATTCAAGCGGTAAATAACCTTCAATGGACACATCTTGGCCGCCAGTGTACAGCACACCTGAGGCATGACCATCCAAGTCCAGTTGCACGCCACTGTGATAAGCAAAGCCCAAACGGTGAGCCGGATTAATCTGCCAACTGACACCTAACTGCCAGCCATAACCCACATCATCACCCTTCATGCTTTTCAGCTCAGTGCCACCTGGAGGTAACACTGCCTGCACAGGAGCTGGCAGAGCAGGTTTGATACCATCAACCCAACCTGGTAATGAGGCACCAATTTCGCCTTCACCATAAACGATACGTACACCAGCACCTACGCTGACAGCATCATTGATGCGATAAGCGATGTTTGGATTAAATTCAACGGTCGTAACCGAAGTCTTGTTACCAAAAATAGCCGCTGCGTGGGTCGCGGGTAATTCAGTGGCTAGACCATAATTAGAGTTTACCGCTAGGCCCCAAGTCCATTGATCATTTAGCTGATTTGAATAATAAAAATTTGGCACAAGTGCGTCATCGGCCACATCCAGTGCGTCGCCACCTTTCATAACAACAGGATTTGGACCAATTAACGGTGAGCTAAGGCTCACATCACCAGTCACATCGACGTTTGGCATAACGTAAATGCCACCCGCGGACAACTGGCGTCCTTCTAAATAAGTGAGCATGGCAGGATTTCGACCTTGAGCCGAAGCGTTATCCGCCATAGCGGCTTCACCAGCAAAGGCGCGACCTAAACCTGTAGCAGAGTATTCCGCAAGTTGAAAACCTGCGGCATGGAGTTGAGTAGTTGAACTTAACAAGGCTGCAGTGACAGCCAAAGTCAGAAGACGTTTTTGCATTGTTATTCTCTAATCATATTATTGTTATCTGTACTACTTAGATGAGTACTGCGGCGTTCAGGCAAAATAGAGCAAACACTCCATATTGAATGCGCAGCAGTTTACTTATGCAGAAGATGTTTGCAACCAAAGGAGATAAAACAGACAGAAAATCTAAAGAAATGCGACTTTAAAACAGATTTAGTGACATACATCACCATTCAAACAAAAGCCAACCTTTAAACACTCAAAAATCATTAACGACTGTCGTGAGATTTAAATAAAGAACCCAACAAATACCAATATTAAACAACAAGATAAAAAATTAAAACTTTAGAACACCTGTAAATCATTTAAACTCGACAAATTCAGCATAAATCACTGCAGAGAATAAAATTTTCTAGTATCAAAACGACAATAAAAATTTATGTCTTAAAATACAATAAATTAAATTAAGAGTGTATTGAGATTCAAAACAAAAACGCCTAGGTATTAACCTAGGCGCATAAATATAGACTCAACACGAGTACAAATGTGCGCTGAAAGTTTAGCGGCGCCAACCTTGGATTTGAGTTTCGTACTGACTGATTTGCGCAGCATGGGACAAGGTCAGCCCAATAGCATCTAACCCATTGAGTAACTTATGTCTCGCCGACTCTGCCAGCGTAAAACTAAACTCAGCACCTGACGGTGCAATCACTTTACAGCTGGTGAGATCAACTGTGATTTGCGCGCCTTCTTCTGCCGCCACTTCATCCATCAACTGACGCACCTGCGCGTGGGTTAACGCCACAGGCAATAGGCCGTTATTGATTGAGTTGCCGTAAAAAATGTCGGCAAAACTCGGTGCAATAATGGCGCGCAAACCGAAGTCTGCCAGCGCCCAAGGCGCATGTTCGCGGCTTGAACCACAACCAAAGTTTTCCTGCGACAAAAGAATTGAAGTGCCTTTATAACGAGGCTGGTTCAATGAAAACTCAGGATTAGGCACATCGCCCGCATCATCTAAATAACGCCAGTCATGAAATAAGTGCACGCCAAAACCATCGCGCGTCACCTTAGACAAAAACTGTTTCGGAATAATCTGATCAGTATCGATATTGGTGCTGTCGATCATGACCGCAAGCCCGGTATGGGTCGTAAAAGGTTGCATTAACTTCTCCTCTTGGGTTTACGGTAATTAGTAAGGTTTACGAATATCGACAAAATGCCCAGCCACCGCAGCGGCGGCGGCCATCGCCGGGCTCACCAAATGGGTACGACTACCACGGCCTTGGCGACCTTCGAAATTACGATTACTGGTCGAAGCGCAGCGATCACCCGCTTCTAATCTGTCATCGTTCATCGCTAAACACATGGAACAACCCGGTAAACGCCACTCAAACCCGGCTTCGATAAAGATTTTATCTAAGCCTTCGGCTTCGGCTTGGGCTTTCACTTGACCAGAACCAGGTACAACAATCGCGGTGACGCCACTCGCGACTTTACGACCTTTGGCATGTACGGCAGCGCTGCGTAAATCTTCAATCCGCGAGTTAGTACATGAACCGATAAATACCTTGTTGATGCTGATGTCTGTCATAGGCGTACCCGCACTCAGGCCAATATATTCTAGGGCCTTTTCCATACTAGCTCGGGTACTTGGGTTGGCTTCATCAAGAGGATTAGGCACTTTGCCATCGATCGCTACGACTTGGCCTGGGTTAGTACCCCAAGTCAATTGTGGTGCGATATCGGCGGCATCTAACTCAACTACAGCATCAAACACGGCGCCATCATCGGTCTTTATGGCTTTCCAGTAAGCGACAGCCTCAGTCCAATCTTCGCCCTTTGGCGCAAATTCGCGGCCAGCTAAATAGTCGAAAGTGGTTTGATCCGGCGCGACCATGCCCGCTTTAGCGCCCATCTCAATTGCCATGTTGCACACTGTCATGCGGCCTTCCATCGACAGGGCTTCAATCGCCTCACCGCAGAACTCCACCACATAACCCGTGCCACCATCCATGCCGATTTTGCCAATAATAGCGAGTACGATATCTTTGGCGGTCACGCCATCGCTAACATGACCACGCACTTCAATCTTCATGGTTTTCGCTTTTAGCTGACGCAGGGTTTGGGTTGCTAACACGTGCTCAACTTCCGATGTGCCAATGCCAAACGCCAATGCGCCAAAGGCGCCATGGGTCGCGGTATGGGAATCACCACAGACAATCACAGTACCGGGCAAGGTAATACCCAACTCAGGGCCCATTACATGCACAATCCCTTGATTAGGATGATGAATGTCGTATAAATGCACGTCAAAGTCTTTACAGTTTTGCGCTAGGGTTTCAACCTGTGTGCGCGCCATTGGACTTAGGGCATCCAAGCTGGCGCTACGGGTCGAAGTGTTGTGATCCATAGTAGCAAAGGTTTTTTCCGGTGCACGCAGTTTGCGGCCCGCCACTTTTAAGCCACTGAATGCTTGGGGGGAAGTCACTTCATGGACTAAATGTCTGTCGACATAAATGATCGGCGCTTCACCTTCAGGAGTCGCTACAACGTGGGCATCCCATACTTTTTGATACAGCGTTTTTGCCACCGCGTTTTTTGGCACAGTCGTCATTACACACCTTCCTTTATAGCATTGGCGATAAAGTCACCCATCTCGGCGGTTGATTTAGCTTGGCTACGCTTATCGCTGCTCAATAGCTCACCGGTTAAGTAGCCAGAATTTAATGTTTTGCTGACGGCACGCTCAATCGCACAAGCGGCTTCTTCTTGCTTTAAGCTGTGGCGCAGCATTAATGCCGCCGACAGAATTTGGGCGATAGGGTTTGCAATGCCTTTACCCGCGATATCGGGCGCACTGCCACCCGCAGGTTCGAATAAACCAAAGCCAGTGCTGTTCATGCTCGCCGATGACAACAAGCCCATAGAGCCGGTTAACATCGCGATTTCGTCGGATAAAATGTCGCCGAACAGGTTAGAACATAGCATCACATCGAACTCATCGGGACGACGTAGCAACTGCATGGTCGCATTATCAATATAGATGTGTTCAAGCTCGACATCGGGGAAATCTACCGCGACTTCTTCAACCACTTGGCGCCATAACACTGAACAGGCGAGCACATTGGCTTTATCCACTGAGGTCACTTTTTTACGGCGACCACGGGCGGCTTCGAAGGCGATGCGGGCGATACGGCTAATTTCGCGACGGCTATAACGCATGGTATCGAAGGCTTCTTCATTTTCGCCTTCGCCTTGACGGCCCTTCGGCTTACCAAAATAAATGCCGCCGGTTAACTCGCGCACACATAAAACATCAAAGCCACGGGCGGAAATATCGCTACGCAGCGGTGACATATGTTCTAAGCCATCATGCAATTTAGCTGGGCGCAGATTACAAAACAGTTCGAAGTGACCACGCAGTGGCAATAGCGCGCCGCGCTCAGGTTGCTCATTTGGCGGTAACTTTTCCCACTTAGGGCCGCCTACCGAGCCAAACAGGATCGCATCGGCCGCTTCACAGCCCTTTAGTGTGGCATCGGGTAAGGGACAACCGTGGTTATCGATGGCAATACCGCCAACATCGAATTCAGTGTATTCGATATTCAAATCGAAACGCGCTTCAACCTCACGCAGCACTTTACGCGCCTCTGCCATCACTTCAGGACCGATCCCATCCCCTGCTAATACTGCTATTTGATAACTCATACGCCAGCCAACTCCTTTAAATGTAAATGCTTTATGCTCGACCTTGCTATTCTTTGGATGCTTTTAGCGACTAGACGCCGCCTAGCTCTCGATTTTTTTGCATGCTTTGTTTGTAATCGGCAACCTTGTCTGCGCGGCACGTTAAGTTCATCACATGCACTAAAGCGCGTGCAGAGGCTTCAACCACATCGGTCGCTAAACCTACACCATGGAAGTTTTGCTCGTGGTAAACCGCGGTAATGTCCACTTGGCCTAAGGCATTTTGACCTACGCCTTTAGCGCCTAGCTTATAGCTGATAATGTCGATTCGACGATCGGTTGCGCGGGCAATCGCGTTATAGGCAGCATCGACCGGACCATTACCCGTTGCGGCTTCGGTTTTAATTTCGCCGCCCACTTCGATACGCACAGTCGCCGTAGCAACGCCTTCAGTTGAGTCAGACTGCACCACTAATTGCTGCAATTGATAGTGATTGTCTTCTTCGGCCTGCGCCTCCATAAAGGCTAAGGCTTCTAAATCATAATCAAATACTTGGCCTTTTTTATCTGCCAATTTTAGAAACTCTTCGTACAGAGTATCCATATTGTAATCGTGCTCGCTATAGCCCATTTCCTCCATGCGATGCTTGATCACATGGCGACCCGAGCGCGAGGTCATATTCAAGTTGTTACGATTCAAACCTATGCTTTCGGGCGTCATGATTTCATAGGTATTTTGTGCTTTTAACATGCCATCCTGATGGATACCCGACGAATGGGTAAAGGCATTGGCACCGACAATCGCCTTGTTCGCCTGCACTGGCATATTGCATAACTGGCTGACTAAATTAGAAGTACGATGGATTTCCTTGGCATTAATGCCCGTTTCTAGCCCTAACATGCCCTTACGCGTCGCTAAAATCATCGCGATCTCTTCAAGTGAACAGTTACCCGCACGCTCACCTATGCCATTGATGGTACATTCAATTTGACGTGCACCGTGCTGTACAGCAGTAATCGAGTTAGCCACAGATAAACCTAAGTCATCGTGGCAATGCACTGAGATCACCGCTTGGTCGATATTCGGCACCCGATTAAACAAAGTCTGAATGATATTGCCAAACTCGCTGGGCACTGTGTAACCGACCGTATCGGGAATATTAATGGTGCGTGCGCCCGCACGAATGGCGGCTTCTACCATACGGCATAGATTATCGATGGGCGTACGCCCCGCATCCTCACAGGAAAATTCCACATCGTCGGTAAAACGGCGGGCATATTTCACCGCGCCTACGGCCATCTCTAACACTTGGTCGAAAGAACGCTTCAACTTACTCTCAACGTGAATCGTTGAGGTCGAGATAAAAGTATGGATACGGAATTGATCTGCGACAGACAAGGCCTGCGCCGCTGCATCTATGTCCTTTTCCAATGCACGGGATAAGGCACAAACGCGGCTATTTTTAATGGTACGCGCTATGGTCTGCACTGACTCAAAATCACCGGGTGAAGAAACCGGAAAACCCACTTCCATCACATCCACACCGAGACGTTCCAGCGCCATAGCGATCTGTAGTTTTTCTTTGACCGACAAACTTGCGGCTAACGCCTGCTCACCATCACGCAAGGTAGTATCAAATATTATGACTCTGTTAGACATCTCGCTTCTCCATGGAACGTCACCGTTCGTTAGTTAATTTTTGCCGTATTCAGATACAAAAAACCCCGCAACATCGGTGCGGGGTTTGTGAATGCTTTGCCTCTTTATCGAGCGTGCAACACTAAGACCTCCGCGTATAAACCGCGAGAGAGAGAAGGAGGAGGTCGAGTTTGCGGCTAATAATATTCATTTAATCTGTATATTTATTCTGTTTGAATTATTGAGGACGGTTAATATTTAACTTGCCTAGCCGATAGTGTCAACCCTAATTTTTTCATGTTCCACTCATTCAACCTGTCTTAAGGCTAATAACGGTGAGTTTCATCCCCAAATTAGTGATCGATTCCACAGAATTAACCAGCTGTTTGGATTCAGAAATCACTGGGATGTGTTAACTTATTCCCCTTAGAAAAAAATAGTTTTTTATGCAAAAAACTATTAAGAAAAGTTATAATCCCGCCTTAGTGATTAGGGATATTAGAACTTACGCATTTTATATGGAGCACAAAATGGATTTTCGCGTCTTGGTACTGAGCCTGTTGTTATGGCTGTTTCCCTTTGGGGCCAGTGCTATAGACCAATTAGATGAACTCACTGAACTCGTCTACCAATATCCCAGTAAAGCACTCACTCAAATAACAGCGTTAGAAAAACAATTTGCGACCAGTGCAAGCTCAGATATCAATCGACTCAGATTAAGTGTATTGAAATGCCAAAACCTACTACAAATAGGTGAAAATGAAGCCGCTATCAACGTCGCTCAATTAGGCGAAGCAAACGCTAAACAACTTAAGCTAGATCAAGTACGACCTTACTTTTTGATTTGCCAAGCCGACGCCAACCTTAGCTATAACAATGTTCAAAATGCCCTACCTTTGCTTGATTCAGCCATTAACCTAGCGCGACGTTACCAGCAACCACAAGCCTTAGTCGATGCCTTACGCTTACGTGGCCAACTCGATACTGACACTGATAACTTCTCCTCTGCTATCGAAGATTTACGCCTCGCGATTGATATTTATCCGGATATTCATGCTCAAACCCAAAATTGGATTTGGCCACCACAGGCCTATGTGTATGCCGCGATGGGAAATTTACTTTATGCCACCCATGATTTCCCCCAAGCCATGTATTACACCAACTTAGGTATACAAAGTGCCGATGCAAAAGGGAAAGTTTTACACTTTATTTTACGCAATGCAGCTCGGATAGCGCTTGATAACCAAGAGTTTGATTACAGTGATAAACTCGAACAACAAGCTAAAGCGCTTTTACCTGAGCTCGGTTCGCCACTTGAACTCGCCTACAGTTATGCCATTTTGGCCTCAATCGCGCTCGATAAAGGCCGCATCGATAATGCCGAAGAATATCTTTCTATCGCGATTAATACGTTTAAAAAACAAAATCAACAATTAGCGACAATGCGTTCAACTCGCCTACTCGCCCAAATTCGTTTTGCTCAGCATCAAGAAGATGCCGCTTTAATCCTCATGAATCACGCTATTGAGCAAGCTGAAAACCTAAAACAATACTCAGATCTCAAAGGGTTTTACGGGATCATGAGCGATCACTACTTAGAAAAAGGGGATTTTAAACAAGCCTATTCTTTCTTACTCAAACGTTATCGAGCGGCCGAGCTAACCAATCAAGCGATGAATAATGCTCGGATATTGCAGTTTAAGGCCCGTCTAAATCAGCAAGATCTGCAGCAGGAGCCAAATAGCACTGCGCTAGAAAAAGATTCAATCCTACAAGAGCTAAATGTCGATTGGGCCTATAGCACACTGTTCTTAATCGCAATGGCATTATTGGGCGGAGCTATTTGGTATTTGATTGATAAACAGAATAATCGTGCCCCACATATTGAAGGTAATGAACCTGCGGAAACGCTGCTCCAACAAGTCACATCAGCATTAAACAGTGCCAAACAAGGTAATTACCCACTGTCTTTATTATTGTTTAATGCGAGTCAGATCCGTCAAGTTGACCTACCTCTCTTACAGGATGAGCTACAACACAGACTACGGGAGCAAGATAAGTTAATCCGATATTCGATGGATGAAATTGTCATTATCCTGCCGCATACCTCGGCAACTGGTGCTAAAAGAGTCGTTAGTCAGTTGGTTGCTTGCATTCAGCCTTGGCAGGGTTCAAGTAAGGTCAATATTGGTATAGCGGCAATGCAACAGTTTGATACCTTAGAGTCTTTAATCAAACGAGCCAGTATCAATCAATTGGGCAAGGTTAAAATCAATGAGAATAATCCAAACCATTATTCTCCCGCTAAATAAGCCGTAATTTCATCGAGAAAAGCGTCACCGAAACGACTCAGTTTACGCTCGCCAACCCCGTTGACGGCGAGCATTTCCCCCGCGCTCGTTGGCATCATGGCTGCCATTTCTGCAAGGGTAGCGTCGTTAAAGACTAAATACGGCGGCACATCCTGCTGCTCGGCAATGGTTCTACGCAATAACTTCAACCGTGCGAACAACTTACGGTCATAATTCAACGGTGCTTTAGACTGACTCGCCTTACGTTTTGTGGTTGTTAACTGAATACGCGGTTCGGCGAGCATTAACGCTACGTCACCTTTGAGCACAGGTCGTGCCGATGGGTTTAGGGTAATAGATGAACCGCGAGTCACATCTTGACTCGCCAGTCCCAGATGAATGAGTTGACGGATCACACTCAGCCAATACTCATGGCTCTTGTCTTTACCAATCCCCCAAGTCGTGAGTTTGTCATGCCCTCGATCGACTATCGGTGCGCCTTTCGAGCCGCGCAACACTTCAATTAAGTGATTGATACCAAAACGCTGGCCTAAACGGAAAATACATGACAACACCTTCTGCGCATCTTCGGTGCCGTTATAACGCTTAGGTGGATCGAGGCAAATGTCGCAGTTGCCACAGGGCTCTAGTGCGCTCTCATCAAAGTAATGCAGCAACACTTGGCGGCGACAGGTCTGCGCCTCGGCAAAGGCAGCCATAGTATTAAGTTTATGGAATTCGACCTGCTGCTGCGGCCCAGGTTCAGACTGTTCAATCAAATGTCTGACACGGCCAATATCGGCGGGATCGAACAACATAAAAGCTTCTGCATCGAGCCCATCACGGCCTGCTCGGCCCGTTTCCTGATAATAGGCTTCGATACTTTTCGGGATATCGTAATGCACCACAAAGCGCACATTTGACTTATTAATCCCCATACCGAAAGCCACAGTGGCGACAACAATATCGATTTGATCCTTAAGGAAACTGTCCTGCACGGCACCACGATCTTCCTGCGTCATTCCCGCATGATAGGCCTTAGCATTAAAACCTTGCAGACATAAACGATCGGCAACCTCGTCGACACGGCGGCGACTGCTACAGTAAATAATCCCGTTAGTGCCATTTTGCTGGGTTAAAAAATGCCGTAACTGATTCGCAGCATTGAGCTTTTCCGCCACTGTGTAGCGAATATTAGGCCTATCGAAACTCGAAAGTAAACGGAACGGGTCAATCCCAAGTCGCTCGCAAATACTCTGCCGAGTCGCCTGATCCGCCGTTGCCGTCAGCGCCATCATGGGCACATAGGGGAAGAGTTGTTTTAGCTGGCCAAGCGCCGCATATTCAGGGCGAAAATCATGACCCCATTGACTGATACAGTGCGCCTCATCGATGGCAAACATCGCCAACTGCAACGACTGCATACGCTCAATAAAATCAGCGGTTAATAAGCGCTCAGGTGACACATAAAGTAGTTTTAACTCACCGTGGCGCAGCTGCCTTAATACTTCGGCGCTCTGCTCTCGCGGCAATGAAGAATTGAGATAAGCCGCTGCAACACCGGTTTGCAACAAGCTATCGACTTGATCTTTCATCAAAGAAATCAATGGAGATACGACAATAGTGATGCCATTCATCAGCAACGCGGGGAGTTGATAGCAAAGACTCTTACCGCCGCCCGTTGGCATGATCACTAAGCAATCTTGCCCGCCGCAGACACGTTCTATCACCTCCCGCTGACCGTCCCTAAAGTCACGGTAACCAAACACCTGCGCGAGGCGTTGCGAGAGCGGATCATCATGCGTGTCGAGTACGAGCTTTTCCATGGATCTTCTATGTCAAAAGTGAGGGGGCCTATTCTATACCCAAACTAGTTCAAAATGCAGGATTCAACGGTAATTTAAAGTGCTTTAGACGAGGCAATTCACCACAATTGCAGCTATTTTAACCCTAGTGGGCTAAGCCAAAAATAACGAACGCGGGGTAAAATACTTTAAAAACTGCCGAAACGGTGTCGTCATTTTAGCGACGGAGTTGCATTAGCCGTGAGCTTCACTGTAGATTAATTGCTCTAAGCCGCACTTTGTTTATCTCAGTGTTGATAACAAATCCAATTACGCCTAATGCAGTCACTCAGTGACAAGGACCCAAAAATGACCAGCCCAATCCAAGCCGAAGCTTTGAGAAGAGTCGCAGCAGTATTTGATCAACATGTCCCTTTCCATAATCTACTCGGACTCGATATCAAGCGTTATGACATTGATGGCGTCGAAGTCGTGATCAACATGAAGCCTGAGCTGATTGGCAATATCCACCAGCAAATCCTCCACGGCGGTGTCACAGCTACAGTACTGGATGTGGTCGGCGGACTTACCGCATTTGCAGGACTGGTCGCAAGCCGTGAAGATTGGACGATTGAAGAATTACAACAACGCCTCCAAACTTTAGGGACGATTGATATGCGCGTCGATTATCTGCGGCCGGGACGCGGCCTCACCTTTACGGGGACGGGCAGCGTCATTCGTGCGGGTAATCGAGTTTCAGTATGCCGCATGGAACTACATAATGAGCAAGGCACGCATATCGCTTTTGGAACAGGGACTTATATGGTGGGTTAGGTGGTTAAATTTAGATGTGTATTACTACCTTAGGGCTCAAGATTGACTAAGGTAAACGTCCTGATTAACAGGATGTTTACTGACTTTAATTGTCCATTCAATCTTTTGCGGAGATATTCTGTAACGAAAAGAACACGGCGATGCCCTTGAGTCAGCGGTCAGACACACCTACAATCGCCACCTTGTTGTTCTTCGAAGATGTCTCATGCCAGATCTTGAATACCGCAAAGGGATCCTACTTGCCGTCAGTGCTTACTGTATGTGGGGTTTTGCGCCTTTATATTTCAAATTACTCAACCATGTTTCCGCCACCGAAATTTTGCTCCATCGAGTGATTTGGTCATTCGTGTTTATGCTGATCATTATGCAGTTTATCGGTGGTTTTTCTCGCTTACGCTTACTGTTTAAACAGCCTAAACAGCTGATGGTTCTCACCATTACTTCCATATTGATCGCGGGAAACTGGCTACTATTTATCTGGGCGGTAAATAACGATCACATGCTCGATGCCAGCCTAGGTTACTTCATCAATCCTTTACTCAACGTTTTACTCGGTATGTTATTTCTAGGCGAAAGGTTGCGTAAACTGCAATGGTTTGCGGTTTCACTCGCCAGCGCTGGCGTATTGATCCAGTTAATCTCTTTTGGCTCGATTCCCATCGTCTCACTGGCACTCGCGGGCACCTTTGGTTTCTATGCACTGCTGCGAAAAAAGGTCAATGTGGATGCTAAGGCCGGATTATTGGTCGAAACCGCAGTGTTATTACCGGTAGCGCTGATTTATCTCGTCGCAACCTTAGACACTGCCACGGCGAGCATGCTGACTAACGATTGGCAATTGAATCTGATGTTAATGGCGGCTGGGATAGTGACTACCATTCCTTTGCTGTGTTTTGCAGGGGCAGCGGTACGTATTCCATTGTCTATGCTCGGCTTTTTCCAATATATTGGCCCGAGTATTATGTTTATCCTCGCGGTGAGTCTATTCAATGAGCCCTTCGATGCCGAAAAAGGCGTGACCTTCGGATTTATCTGGAGCGCGCTGCTCGTCTTTACCTTAGATATGGCCTATAAACGCAAAACGGCGTGAGCATTATCACGCCGATAAACACAGTGGCAGAAGTGATGACATATGATGATTACTTCTGTAACTGTGCTAAAAACTCACTCCCTTGCGGTACTGTCAGTAATAAACTGTAGCCTTTAGTCGTTGGCACTAACACTAACTGCGATTTATCTGTTATCGCCAAAAATGCCCTGCCTTTCCCCTGTAGATTAAACCAGCCCAATTGAAATCCTGGCATGCCTATACCGTTGGTTTTAAAGCTCGGCGTTAAATCTGCCTCTTGTTGCAAATCGACTATGCGCGCCTCTGCAGGCAATAAATCCACGCGGGATAACTGCACTTTATAGAAGGGAACATCCAATGTGAGCTCTGTATCGGTTAACACTAATTCGGCGCTATTCGATTGATAGAAGACCCAAGAAAATCCGCCCATCATCACCAGCAATATACCTAAACTCGCTGACTTCGCTATCTTAGGCATATTTTTTAGCCATAACATCAGCAAGATACCCGCTAAACCGAGCAATAAGACGATAAAACTGAAGATAGAGGTTTGGGTTAAAGGGGCGAGTTCAAAAAATTGAGGACTCATTGGCAGTATCTCCCGTGCAGTGAAGTATTAATCTGCCAATAAAGACATATTATGTCAATAAAAATGCCAGCGCTAATATGAGTACTAGGCTGGCATTGATTGGATTGATTTAGAACGGCTTAAAGATCGAGCGCGAGAATTTTTGAGCGGCGTTGATAGTTATACAACTGCTTCTTCTTCTGTGGCAGTGCTTCAACATCTTCAATCACAAAACCATGCTCGAGGAACCAGTGAATGCTCCGAGTTGTCAATGCAAACAAGCGTGAATAACCACGGTTTCTAGCCTGATTGATAATGTTCTTCAGCAGTAAGCTCCCTCTGTCGGCATCGCGATAATCGGGATGCACCACTAAACAAGCAAACTCACCCGCATTGTCCTCTTCAAAAGGATAGAGCGCAGCGCAACCAATCACTAAACCGTCGCGCTCAATCAACATGAACTGTTCGATTTCAATCTCAAGCTGCTCACGACTACGACGCACCAGAATGCCTTGTTCCTCCAATGGACGGATAAGGTTCAACACACCGCCAATATCGGCGATTGACGCACAGCGTAAACGCTCAGCACTCTCAGTGACGATTTGTGTGCCTATCCCTTCGCGAGAAAACAGTTCCTGCAACAAGGCGCCATCTTCGAGGTAGCTGACTAAGTGACAACGTGGCACACCATTGCGGCAAGCATCGATACTGGCTTTGAGAAACGCCATAGTACCAACACAAGCAGAACCTTGCTCGGCCAGCTTGTTCATGATGTTTTGCGCATCATTTGGCATCAACTCGGCAATCACATCGCCATTTCGATCGAGAATACCGTTCTGTGAGCTAAAGCCGATCATCTTGTCTGCTTTGAGCTTAATCGCCACTTGAGTCGCGATTTCCTCGGCGGTGAGATTAAAGCTTTCACCAGTAACCGAAGCCGCAATCGGCCCCATCAATACGATGCAGTGATTATCTAACTGACGTTTTAAGCCTTGCACATCAATACGACGCACTTTGCCACTCAGACAAAAGTCCACACCATTATCCACACCCAGTGGTTGAGCAATCACAAAGTTGCCGCTCACTAAGTTAATTTGCGCACCTTGCATCGGCGTATTACTTAAACTCATGGATAAACGCGCTGTGATATCAAATTGCAGTGCACCCGCAACTTGCTTAATCACTTTGAGCGAATCTTCATCCGTGATACGCACACCGTCGTGGTAGGCAGGCGCAATACCGTTGGCGGCTAATGCAGCATCAATCTGCGGCCTAGCGCCATATACCAACACCACTTTGATCCCTAAACTGTGCAGCAGGGCGACATCATTTAAGATGGCGCGGAATTGATTTTGAGCCAAAGCTTCACCGCCAAGCATGACCACAAAAGTTTTACCTCTGTGAGCATTAACATAGGGGGCAGAATGACGAAATCCATCAACCAGTTCAGTGGTACGCACGCGTTATTTACACCTCATTTTTGAGCTGGCAGCGTCACTATGACATGCCAGGAATGAATCGATAACTTTCGCGTATGGTATTGCATTTTAATTCACATATAAAGAATTTATTCTCACTAAAGTGCAGTTTTAATGATTTAAAGTGCTTAGAACTGCACTATTTTATATTTTCAGTAAGTGTTCACACTTTTTTAACTTCACAGGGGATGATTCAGCGGCTTAAGTTTGCGAGGCAATTATCTCAACTTGATGACTAGCCACTAAAAAAAGTGCAAAAAAAAGCCCCTTAAATAAGGGGCTTTTCTCGAAACACTAACCAAGGATTACTTGATTTTGGCTTCTTTGTAGATAACGTGCTGACGAATAACTGGATCAAATTTTTTGATTTCCATTTTTTCAGGCATGTTACGCTTGTTTTTTTCAGTTGTGTAGAAGTGACCAGTCTTAGCTGTAGAAACTAATTTGATCTTCTCACGATTACCTTTAGCTTTAGCCATGATCTATTATACCTTCTCGCCACGGGCACGAAGTTCAGCAACAACAACTTCGATACCTTTTTTGTCGATCAGACGGATACCTTTAGTAGATACACGTAACTGTACGAAACGCTTTTCTTCTTCTAACCAAAAACGGTGGTTTTGTAGGTTAGGTAAAAAACGACGACGGGTCGCGTTTTTTGCATGCGAACGGTTGTTACCAACCATCGGCTTCTTGCCAGTAACTTGGCATACTCTTGACATGTCAATCTTCTCCAAAAACAATTTTAACGCTCGAGCATTAATGTGCCTCGTATGGCCGTCGCCCGAGGCACAAAGAGGGCGCATTTTATACACGATCACAGAGTGAAGATCAAGTGTTAGATTAATTAATCCAGCCTCGTTCTGCAAAAGAAACTATCTCTCGATCACCTACAACCATATGGTCCAACAAGGATACGTCTATGGTTGCTAACGCATTTTTTAATCGCTCAGTTATTCGTCGGTCAGCCTGACTGGGCTCGGCAATACCAGACGGATGATTATGACAAACTATAACTGCTGCGGCCTTTTTCTCCAGCACTAAGCTCACCACTTCACGTGGATACACTGAGGCTGAGTCTATTGTGCCGCGGAATAATTCGACAAATTGAATCACTCTATGCTGGCTATCCAGCAGTAAAACTGCGAACACTTCATAGGAGCGATCGGCCAATTGTCGCATTAAATAGTCCCGAGTTAAATCGGGATTTGTCAAAACCTGACCTCTTTGCAGATTTTCCTGCGCTACACGCCGCGCTAATTCGGCCGCAGCTTGAAGCTGGGCGTATTTTACAGGTCCTACGCCCGGAAGTCGACACACCTGATTTCTTGGGGCACAGAGCAGGTTTCTGAGGCCGCCAAACTCGCAAATAAGCGACCTAGCAAGGTCAACCGCGTTTAATCCAGCTAAACCGTTACGCAGCAATACTGCCAGTAATTCAGCATCCGAGAGATGCGCAGCTCCTTTTTGTAACAGTTTATCTCTGGGACCTTCGCCCTCAGGCCAATCTTTAATCCCCATGTGACCTCCCTGTCATCTCACATATTTTCACTTTACTGAGTATGGACGAGATTTTTTGAACTGGGATAGTCACTAAAATTCACCACTTTGTGATATTGTTGCCGGCATTATTTCTATCTCGGATGATGTCTGTGAGTCTGACAAATAAAAACGTCCTGCTGGGCATTGGCGGCGGTATTGCGGCCTATAAAAGTGCTGATTTAGTACGTCGCTTGAAAGAGCGTGGTTTTGATGTGCGCGTGGTGATGAGCCAAAGTGCGATGGAATTTATCACGCCTCTGACGCTGCAAGCGTTGTCTGGACATCCAGTGGCATCTAGCTTGCTCGACCCCGCAGCAGAAGCAGCCATGGGTCATATAGAACTCGCTCGTTGGGCAGATCTCGTCATCATCGCCCCTGCAACCGCAAACCTATTGGCGCGGATTAATGCAGGCATGGCCGATGAGCTAATCACCACCACATGTCTTGCCACTGAGGCGCCAATTGCCCTGTGTTCAGCAATGAATCAGCAGATGTACCGCAATCTGGCTACGCAGGCGAATTTAACTAGCCTAGCATCACGTGGTTTTACACTTTGGGGACCCGCCAGTGGCAGTCAGGCCTGTGGTGAAGTGGGTCCTGGACGCATGCTCGAACCGCTAGAAATTGCCGAGCTAGCCAGTGATTTTTTTGCAACAAAAGAAGTCTCTGCGCTGCCTCTTGCTGGCCAGTCGGTGCTGATTACCGCCGGACCAACCCGTGAAGCAATTGATCCCGTCAGATACATTTCAAATCACAGTTCTGGAAAAATGGGCTTTGCACTAGCCAAAGCCGCGGCAGATATGGGGGCAACAGTCACCTTAGTCTCAGGCCCAGTAAATCTAAGCACCCCAGAAGGCGTGACACGCATTGATGTTGAATCGGCGCAAAATATGCTCGATGCTGTTATGGATAACGTTGATAAAAAAGATATTTTTATTGGCTGCGCCGCCGTTGCAGACTACCGCATTAGCGATATTGCTACCTGTAAGATCAAAAAATCGACCGAAGAAATGCAACTTGCGCTGGTGAGGAATCCTGATATCTTAGCCACGGTTGCGAGCTTACCTAACCGTCCTTTTGTGGTGGGATTTGCCGCCGAAACCCATGATGTAGAAGCCTATGCGCGCGATAAGCTCAAACGTAAAAACTTGAACATGATCGCCGCAAACGACGTTTCCATTGCTGGCCTAGGCTTTAATGCCGATGCTAATGCCCTGCGTGTTTTCTGGCCGCACGGCAGTCAAGATTTGCCTGCTACTGACAAACTCACGTTGGCACGCCAATTACTTTCGTTGATAGTGAAAGAAAAAACAAATACATGAAAACACCGATTGAATTAAAAATTCTCGACTCCCGTATCGGCTCAGAATTTCCCTTGCCCGCTTACGCCACCGCAGGCAGTGCAGGCATGGATCTTCGCGCCATGATAGACACGGCTTTAACCATAGCACCGGGTGAAACTGTGCTCATCCCCACGGGGATTGCCATTCATGTGGCCGACCCAGGACTTGCAGCGGTGATTTTACCGCGCTCAGGCCTGGGCCATAAACACGGTATTGTACTGGGGAATCTAGTCGGACTCATAGATTCAGATTACCAAGGCCCCTTAATGGTATCTTGTTGGAATCGTGGTGACAGTCCATTCACCTTAGAAATGGGCGATCGTCTCGCGCAACTGGTGTTTGTTCCTGTGGTACAAGCACAATTCAAACTCGTTGATGAGTTCGACAGCTCAGACCGTGGTGAAGGCGGATTTGGCCATTCAGGCACTAAATAATCCCCTAAGTCGTTATTGAGCCAAGGATACTGCAATGGCTGTAAGCCCAAAAATTAATCGTCGTGAACACATTCTGCAATGTCTAGCGCAGATGCTAGAAACCAACCCAGGACAAAGGATCACCACAGCGAAACTGGCCTCAGAAGTCGGTGTATCGGAAGCCGCACTGTATCGCCACTTCCCGAGTAAAGCGCGGATGTTCGAAGGCCTAATCGAATTTATCGAAGAGTCGTTATTGTCGCGCATCAATTTAATCATGGATGACGAAAAAGACACCATGAAGCGCTGCCAGTTGGTACTGCAACTGCTGCTGATCTTTGCAGAACGTAACCCAGGAATTTCCCGCGTTCTCAACGGTGATGCTCTACTCGGTGAAAATGAACGCCTGCGAAGCCGTATTGGTAACTTATTTGCCAAAATTGAAACCCAGTTAAAGCAAATTTTACGGGAAAAAACCCTGCGAGAAGGTAAAGGCTTCAACTTAGACGAAGCCATATTAGCCAATTTACTGTTAGCCTTTGCCGAAGGCCGCATCGCCCAATTTGTACGAAGTGAATTCAAACTCAAACCGACGACACACTTCGATGAACAGTGGCGTTTTATCCAGCACCAACTTTTACAAAGCTAATGATTTTTCAACATAAAGGACGGTAACTATCGTCCTTTATTTTCGATATTCCTTCCTTGTTTCACTCCATCTTTTGTTTTATCCTCGAAAAACATTTTAAGAACAAAAAAACACAATGATTTTACAAGGATGTCAGATGAAACTCTTCCGATTAGCCATGTTGGCGACACTTTGCTTACCAATACTTCCAATATCTACCTTTGCAGCCAATAGCTCCAACGCGAATGCGTTATCGCAAGCACAGTTATTCAGCAAAGGTGATGAGTACTCGGATGTAAAAATATCGCCTACTGGTAAATACTTAAGCGCTATCACAAGTGTCGAAGGTAAAAACGTTCTCTTAGTCTTAGATACCCAAACCAAAAAACTCCTCAATGCGATACGTTTTCCCGATAATGCTCAAGTCGGCGACTATGAATGGGCCAACAGTGAGCGACTGGTATTGGCAAAAGAATACCTAAAAGGCTGGCAAGACACACCTATCTACTACGGTGAATTGATGGCGGTAAATGCCGATGGTTCACGAAAAGCGTATTTATTCGGCTTCGAGAGTGGCGAGCAACAAACAGGTTCAAATATCAAGAAAAACACCCCTATGCGTGCGAGCGCGTTTATCCTCGATCCTCTGCCAGATGATGAACGCTACATGTTAGTCAATGCTATTCCATGGAATGATAGGATCAATCTTGACTTTGAACTATCACAAGATGTCTATCGCGTAGACTTGTTCAATGGCACACGTAAACGCATCACAGGCTCACCTATCGGCAGAGCCCGTTTTATGACAGACCATGATGGAGAGGTTCGCTTCGTTGCCGGTGAGGACAGTAAAAACATCACTAAAGTCTTCTACCGCAAAGATGGTGACTGGATAAATACTGACAAACTCAACCTAGGTCTAACTGACTTTAAACCACTCTCCTTTGCCGATGACAAAAATACGATTTATGCCGCCGGTCGCTCCCAAGGTGAAACCTTAGGGGTTTATAAAATTAATCTCGAAACGGGCGATAAAACTGAAATCATTCAGGATGAAAACGTTGACCCTAGCAACTTTTGGATTAACGGCACCAATAAACAACTTTACGCCGTCGAGTTTGAAAATGGTTACCCAAGTTATGCCTTTGTCGATAATGAGGATTCGCACGCTAAATTGCTAAAAGATCTGCTGGGTGCTCTCCCCGGTCACCAAGTACGAATTGTTAGCGAAACCCGAAATGCAGCAAAACTCGTCGTACTTGCGTTTAACGATCGAAACCCTGGCGATTACTACATATTTGATACGAAAACACTAAAACTTGAATATCTAGCCGCCGCTAAAAAATGGCTCGACCCAGAGCAAATGGCTGATGTTAAACCCATCAGTTTCACCAGCCGTGATGGTAAACAATTCCATGGATATCTAACGCTTCCCTTTGGTAAAGAAACTAAAAACCTACCCTTAGTCGTCAATCCACATGGTGGTCCACACGGTATCCGTGACTGGTGGGGCTTTGACCCACAAAACCAATATCTAGCAAGCCAAGGCATAGCCGTTCTACAGGTCAACTTCCGTGGTTCAGGCGGATATGGCGATCAATTTGAACGCGCTGGCTATCAAAAATGGGGCTCAGATATTCAGCATGACATTATCGACGCAACCCAGTACGTCATTGACCAAGGTTTTGCCGATAAGGAACGCATCTGTATTGTTGGCGGCAGTTTTGGTGGGTACAGCGCCTTGCAGAGCGCTGTGCTTGCGCCAGATATGTTTAAATGCGCCATAGGTGTAGCTGGCGTATATGATCTTGAATTGATGTTTAATGAAGGCGATGTCGCCAACAGCCGTTCTGGTACTAGCTATCTCAAGGATGTGCTTGGCCAAGATAAAGCGGTACTTAAAGCAATGTCTCCTTCTGAAAACGTCGATAAACTCAAAGCAAACATACTATTGGTGCATGGTGGTGAAGATGAGCGAGCGCCAATTGAACAACTCGAATCCCTCGAAAAAGGCCTAAAAGCTCACAATTATCCTTACCAAAAACTGGTGATGGACAATGAAGGCCACGGTTTTTATAACGATGAGCATAGAGCGAAATACTATGAACAAATGCTCAGTTTCCTAAAAACCAATCTGAAACTTTAGAATTGACTCAAACTTGCCGACACTGCTAGGCTAAACTCGATTGGCAGTGGCAGATTTAAAGCCGATATCCGATAAGGACTATCGGCTTTTTCATGTGGCCTATGCGCGTTTTTCGGTATGAATTGTCTGCAATTCGCGCTATCCTCCTCCCCCTATTCTTGCCCTAGCGAGAATAGCAATAATTTGTATCTGATGCTGAACAGCCCAAGTACCACGCGATGATCAGCATAGGTTTTCTGTTATAGCCGCTACGACGTAGTGGAGGATAAGATGGCATTAAGTGAAGCAGCAGTAAAAGTACAAGCCGCGTTATTAGAACGTGGACTTGAAACCCCAATGCTCCCAAGCGTTTACAGCAGTGAAGAACGTAAAGACAAGATTGAACATCATATGAAAGAAATCCTGACATTAATGTCATTGGATCTGTCAGATGACAGCCTTGCCGATACGCCGCGCCGCATTGCTAAAATGTACGTCGATGAAATCTTCTCCGGCTTAGATTATGCGAACTTCCCTAAGATCACGGTTATCGACAATAAGATGGGCTTCGATGAAATGGTGCGAGTGCAAGACATTAGCCTCACCAGCACCTGCGAACACCATTTAGTGACGATCGATGGTACTGCGACCATAGCTTATCTACCACGTAAAAAAATCATTGGTTTATCAAAGATTAACCGTATAGTACGTTTCTTCGCCCAACGTCCACAAGTGCAAGAGCGTTTGACTCAGCAAGTGTTAGTCGCGCTGCAAACCTTGCTCGAAACCAAAGACGTTGCCGTTAAAATGGATGCCGTGCATTACTGCGTAAAATCCCGAGGCGTGATGGACTCCACCAGTTCGACCACTACCACAGCGCTGGGCGGTATTTTCAAATCTAACCCTGCGACCCGCGCCGAATTTTTGCACCAGTCTAAATAAATGTATTGAAACTTAACGCTATTTAAAACGTGTCGAAATCAATAGCAACCAATACAGCTCAATAAAAAACGCTGCGATTCCTTCTATAAAGAATCGCAGCGTTTTTTGTTTTTATACCCACTCAATCAAACCCTTCTCAACCTAGCTAAGATCAATGCTGGCTGATTAACTAATTTCACCAAGCCTGCGATAGCCGCTTGCTCAATACAAGCTGCCAAACACTAGACTTAAATGCCGTATTGCTCGCGATATTGGCTCACGGCGGCAAGTTGCACTTCCATCCCTGGTTTTTCAGACAGATAACTGATTAGGTCGGCGAGTTTAATAATTGCCACTATGCCACAACCAAAATCACGCTCAACTTCTTGGATGGCCGATAACTCGCCCTTGCCTTTCTCTTGTCTGTCTAAGGCAATCAACACGCCCGCTAATTGTGCTTTATGGGCTTCGATGATTTCCATCGACTCACGAATCGCAGTACCCGCAGTGATCACGTCGTCGACTAACATCACGCGGCCTTTAAGCTCGCTACCGACTAAGCTGCCACCTTCGCCGTGATCTTTTTTCTCTTTGCGATTAAAGCAGTAAGGAATGTCGATATCGTGATGCTCACACAGAGCAACCGCCGTAGTGGTCGCAATCGGAATACCTTTGTAAGCAGGGCCAAACAGCAAGTCGTAATCAATACCAGAATCCACTAACGCAGCGGCATAAAAACGGCCTAAACGTGCTAAATCACGGCCAGTATTGAACAAACCCGCATTGAAGAAATAAGGACTGATACGGCCCGATTTAAGGGTAAATTCGCCAAATCGCAACACCTGACGTTCTAGGGCAAATTCAATAAACTCACGTTGATAAGCTTTCACAATATCTCCTTACGACTTTGTCTTTTATTGGTTTTGTATTATGGGGGATTTTTATTCGGTACAGGGCTTGCACTACACTAGCATCTTGCTGCAAATAAAAAGCTGCAGTTAATAAAAAGCCCCGCACTCTATAACATGACGGGGCTTTTTCATCACCACAATATTAGTTTAGTGCGGCTTTCTGCACATCGACGATTTCACGAATACTGTTCTTCGCCAATGCCAACAGTTCAAGTAATTCTTCGTGGCTGAATGGCTCGCCTTCGGCGGTGCCTTGAATTTCGATGATCTTGCCCGTTTCTGTCATCACCACGTTCATGTCAGTTTCTGCGGCGCTGTCTTCGATATATTCTAGATCGCTTATCGCTTCACCCTTGTAAATACCGACGCTGACAGCAGCGATAAGGAATTTCAGCGGGTTAGATTTAATGATGCCTTTACCACGCGCCCAGTTCAACGCATCCACTAAGGCCACACAGGCGCCAGTGATAGAGGCTGTGCGCGTGCCGCCGTCAGCTTGGATCACATCACAGTCGATCACGATAGTGTTTTCGCCTAGGGCTTTCATATCCACACAGGCGCGTAGGGCACGACCGATAAGACGTTGAATTTCTTGCGTACGGCCAGATTGCTTACCGCGAGCGGCTTCACGATCCATACGGCTATGGGTCGAACGTGGCAACATGCCGTATTCCGCAGTCACCCAGCCTTGACCCTGACCTTTAAGGAAACGTGGCACACCTTCAGTAAAACTGGCGGTACAAAGCACTTTGGTTTCGCCAAATTCCACTAACACAGAACCTTCGGCATGGGCCGTAAACTGGCGAGTGATAGTGATGGGACGAGTTTGTGCTGGCGTTCTGTTACTTGGACGCATGCGAGATTCCTGTATTCTGAGTCATTGACCGATTTTGGCTGCATATTATAAGGGCTTGAGCCTTAGGATGCCATGCTTAGGGTGATTCTCTGGCAAACTCATCACACAAACACCTAATCCCGGTCGCTATTGGCGGTATGCCTTTAATCCTAAAGCCATTGACTCTATAATCGCCTCTCATTATGACGATTACACCATTAGGACAACCCATGATCCAAAGCATGACAGCCTACGCTCGCATCGAGCACAAAGCACAATGGGGCACAGCCTCCTGGGAAATTCGCTCTGTCAATCAACGTTATCTCGAAACTTACCTACGTTTACCCGAGCAATTCCGCAGCTTCGAACCCGTACTGCGCGACCGCCTTCGTAAACGTTTAAGCCGCGGCAAAGTGGAAGTCAATTTGCGCTACGAGCTGGCAGACAACAGCAATAACGAGCTGCAGTTGAATCAAGCGCTAGCAAAACAGCTATTAGGCGCCGCCACTTGGCTCAAGCAAGAAGCGGGACAAGGCGATGTCAATCTGACCGACATCCTACGCTGGCCGGGCGTGCTAGCGAGCGGCGAACAAGATATGGATGCGATCGGCGCCGATCTGATGACAGCCTTCGACTCAGCCATAGATCAATTCATCGAAGCCCGTGGCCGTGAAGGCGAAGCCATCAAAGACATGCTGCTAAGCCGATTAGACGGCGTAAGCGAGCAAATCGCCGTCGTACGCGAGCACATGCCAACGGTGATGCTGTATCAACGCGAAAAGCTCACCAACCGCCTTGCGGAAATCAAAGGTGAACTCGACCCAGCCCGCATCGAGCAAGAAATGGTGCTTCTGGCTCAGAAACAAGATGTCGCCGAAGAAATGGACAGACTCGAAGCCCATGTAGCCGAAGCTCGCCGTATCCTCAAAAAAGGCGGCAGCGAAGGTCGCCGTTTAGATTTTATGATGCAGGAATTCAACCGCGAATCGAACACACTCGCCTCTAAATCCATCAGCACTGAAATCACTTCAGCCGCAGTTGAACTTAAAGTCCTTATAGAGCAAATGCGCGAGCAGATCCAAAACGTTGAGTAATGATAGTTAACGCGTTTTAGATACCCAAAAGCCCTTAATGTAAGGGCTTTTTGTATTTTATGACACTGAGGGAATATCAGTTAAAGCACTCACTCTGATTCACTAATATCGAGTGCGAAGTACTGAGCTAGGCTCAGTGAACAATCGTTTACGGTAACAGGATTTTTTGCAGCTCTTGGTGCGAGCTCACTTGATAGTGCGGGGCGATACCGGCGGGTACATCGTGGCCGTGGACGTTATACCAACAAGTATGAATACCTGCATTGATGCCGCCTTGAATATCAGAATGCGGGTTATCACCGACCATGAGCACAGCATCGCGCTCAGGATAGCCCATGAGTTCGAAGGCATGTTCGAAGATGCCCACATCAGGTTTGGCTATGCCGACTTTTTCTGAAATCACCAAAATATCAAAATGATGCTGTAAGCCTGTACGCTCTAATCGCACGGTTTGTAGCTCAGTGAAACCGTTAGTGATGATGCCTAATTTTGCCTTACCTTGGAGCGTGGCTAATAACTCGCGGGCACCGGGTAGCGGCGAACAAATTTCGGCCATTGCCGATAAAAAGGCACTATTGAGCGTCATCGCCGTGACAGATAATTTGGCAGCCCAAGGTTCGAAACGTATGGTCTGCAACTCAGCGGCAGTTATCTTGCCATCTTGATAATCGACCCAAAGTGGTTTGTTAACTAACTGATACTCATCAAAATCGGCTTGGGTAAAATCGACCCCAAACTCACTAAACATCAATTTAAGCCCTTTTAAGGCATCGAAATAAAATAGGGTTTCATCGGCATCGAACAAAATCCATTGGTAAGGCAAGGACATAGGAACTCTCTTTCTGACAAAATAGCTAAGACCCATCCCATGCCGTTCAGTGGCATCGAGAATGGTACATCGGCGATTGCGGCAACACTGTGGCTAACTACCTAGCAGTAATCAAGATAAGCGATAAACATGAGCGATGAGCGCGAAAATAACTAGGCTTCACAGTCGACACCCGCAATCAGCAAGTGCATTAGTCTACCTTGCATCAAGGGCAATGATAACCACGATAATAAAAACTGACTGTTGAGGTATCATCAACAATAATGGCAGGGGAACGCGATAATCTAAGGACACCATGGAGCACTTTTCGGCATTACCTATCTTTGTCACGGTCGTGGAATGCGGTAGCTTTTCGCTTGCAAGTCAAAAGCTTAGACTGAGTAAATCGGCGGTGAGTAAACGCATTACCCTATTAGAACAAAGTCTGGGTATTCAACTTTTGCACCGTACCACTCGCAGCTTAAGTCTTACCGAAGCGGGCGCCCGCTATTTTGACTATGTTCGTCCTGCCGTTAAACTCGCAGAGGAAGGGTTAGACGCCATTTCTGAGCTACAACAAGCGCCTCAGGGCAATCTTCGCATCGCAGTTCCTATGGTATTTGGCCGCTTGCATATCGCCCCTTTAATCCCCGAGTTTCTGCGCCGTTACCCGAAAATACAGCTGCAAATGCAGATGGATGATAAGACAACCGATTTAATTGCTGGCGGATTCGATCTGGCAATTCGTATCGGCGAGCTACCAGATTCCAGCCTGATTGCCCGTAAAATCGCCCCTTGTTTAAGTGTCATTTGCGCCTCACCCGAGTATCTTGCTCGCCACGCTGCGCCACAAACGCCGCAGCAACTCAGCCAACATAACTGTTTGTTCTACTCATATTTTCGTGATGGTGTTGAATGGACCTTCTTAAGCCCGCAGGGCCCCACTCGCATCCAGCCACTCGGCAATTACCAAGTTAATAATAGTGACGCTATCCACCAAGCCACACTCGATGGTCTAGGCATAGCCAACCTGCCCCGTTTCATGGTCGACGCCGACTTACAAACAGGCCGCCTACAAGCCTTGCTCACAAACCATCCCCTCCCCGAACATGGCATTTATGCAGTTTATACACAGCGGAAATATTTGCCGACTAAGGTGAGTGTATTGATTGAATTTTTGATGGAGAAGCTGGCGAGTTCAGATAAGTTTCAACTTGTAAGCGACTAGGAATTACATCCCTACTTTACCCATATGTTGAATGAGAGATATGCTCGATACCTGTAAAAGCGGAGCAACTCTATCTATCCAATGGGTAAAGTTGATATTGCAAATAGGATAATAAAGTTAGTTCGTGTCTCACTCAAAAGTTCAAAGCTCTTCGATTCCACACGCTTTTAGAAATTGATAAGTCGAATCATAAAAAGCCGGTTTTCTAGTAATATCTAACTCATCGCCTTTAGGGACGAAAATCACCATTCCTTGCCTCGCTCGCGTCAGTAAGACTCGATAGGCATTTTCAAGATACCTGCATTTTTCTTCCCGTTGTCGTTGTTCCCAGCTTGAGCCTCGAAACTGCATATGCTCAAAACCTGCATGACCGAATCTAAAATCAGCCTCCCAAGCAACCAAACACCAATCAAGCTCAAGCCCTTGAACATCAAACTCTGTGGCGACATCTTCAAGAAAATGTGAAGAACGAATATCCTCTATCGGCCCCAAAAACCAATCTTTATGCTCAATTTTGTTTTTGACGAAAATGCCTTCAGCTTTTAATCGAATACCATTTGACGAGGCTAGCATTCCCATTGTTTCAGTCCCACGCACTTGAGATTTTATCCAACATTTAGCAGCCTTTAAGTCTCGGGTAACTTTAATTGGATATTTTTGCTTAAAAGTCGCCAAAACATTCAAAGCCATGCCACTGTTACCATTAACTAAATGGTGGATAAAATTTGACAACTTTTCGGCTCGAAATGAACGCATCGATGTCGCCAAATGTAAACAAGGTAACAAAGTACCTTTTGAAAAGTCGCGAGTCGTTAAACCCGTAGACACATACTCACCATTAAGTAAATCCGTAGAATAATAAGCATCCCAGTGAGTAAATCGGTTGCCAAGTGCATCCAACCATCCAAAAAGCCCAACCTCGCCGGTGTTGATTTCTTGTCCACCGCCGATCAACGCAATAATTACAGCCCAATCTTCATGGCGGTCCATCACTTCGATAAGATATTCTGGCTCAGACTTATTGAATCCAGCTTGATTACGCTTGGTCTGCATGAATTTGCTAGTCTGCTCAACATTCCAAGCACGCTGAGCTTCGTCAAAGATAGCTACTTGCTCTACTGGGGGTTTGTTCGATGTAAGCGAGTCATCCCTAAACTTATGGATATTCTGAATAAATTGCTCAGTATGTCGTCGACAATCGCCAATTTTCTCTTTAGTGCGATCACGTCTATCTCGCGCCAGGGCTTCTTGCAAAACAGAGACTAAAGGGCCATTTCCGCTTAAAAATACTGCATATTCCTTTTCGTCAGCATTAGAATGCGCACTCGCAATATTAAGCCCTACAAGGGTTTTGCCCGCACCCGGAACGCCGGTAACGAAACAAATGATTTTTCGCTTATTGATCCGAGCATTGTGAATCAACTGAAGTAATTGCTGGCTCGTTTGTCCAAGATTTTGAGTGTCGGCTTCACTACGAGCAATATCTTCGACTTTATGCTGCGCATATAGCGCTTGCGCCGCTTCGATAATTGTTGGTGTCGGCAAATAGCCAGAATCAGCCCACAAGCTTGGGTCAAAAGTAGGTTGATTCAACCGTTCAGCGATTTGGCGCATTCTTGAAAACAATTCACTGGGTGAAATACACAAGGTCGAAGCAACATTATCGTCGGCGAATTCTGGATTTTTCGATTGGCTAGTCGCTTTAGTGGCGACAAGCAGAGGAACTAGATATTTATCATGACTACCGCGATGAAAGTTTTTTAAATCTAAAGCATATCCATGAGTTTGCCTCATATCTGCAGCAGTAAATACTTTTGCGCCAACTTTAAACTCTACAACAAAAACAATCCCTTTAAATATAATCACGACATCGGCACGTCGTCCCATTCGTGGGATCATAAACTCAATGAAAATATGCCCTTCTCGCTCAACGCTCTCGGCCAAGGAGCGTTTGAGAACTTCAATTTCAGCACACCAAGCACGAGTTTGTGCATGCAATAAATGCTGAGTATGGAAACGTGATATCTGCCCGGTAATCGCATCGGGCTCAGCAGATAGAAAATCTTTAAAACTCGCCGAATAAAATGCTCGTTGAGTCATAATGATCCCTCAACGGTAAAATCAAGAAGTTGTTTCGCCGGGATATCTAAAGCACTGGCAAGCTTAAAAAGATTAATCAAACTAACATTGCGTTGCCCACGTTCAATGCCGCTGACATAGGTTCTGTCCATGTCAGCTTTTAATGCAAGCTGCTCCTGAGAAAAAGATCTCTCAAGTCGCAAACTTTTTAGATGAGTACCGAATGAGGTAAGCAAATGATCTTCCATGAATAATCCTTTGAAGAGTTTTCATGATGATCTTTACTTGTAGACAATACGTCTACGGACTATGAGTCACATTAAATGCCTAGCACTTAATGATTTGGACATAACATCGCACAGGGTAGTCACTCACAAAATGCAAAATGATTGTTGCCGCTGATTACATTTAGACGGCAAATTCCACAATCTACTTACCAACCACTCGGAGTACCTTGTACTTCGGCCGCCGACGTCGGCTTTGGGCCAGTATCTATCTCAAATTTCTATTAAGCGATTAGTTCTACTGGCTAACAGATATGCGCGAAGGCTAACAGGATTAGGCACTAACATGGAAGTGACTATCCGTGACAGGACGTCACGGTTGAGCACTGAAGAATCCCCTGATGATTTACATATAAATCATTAGATTGGAGTGAACTTACACCTTGAAGTGTGATCTGATGGAAGTGCGAACAAACATCAATCACAGGGCTTCA
>NZ_JAHKQZ010000028.1:0-54288 GCF_019345585.1 Shewanella sp. NKUCC05_KAH | reverse complement strand
CCTTCAAATTCTCAATCCGCTATTTGCATAATAAAGTGTCAACAACCAGCATCGGGCTTGTTCAACACTGAGATAAGGTCGCGGCTACGCGCGGCCTATCCTTATTTGTTATATGCCACTTTTACCCCAGTCATCTAGCACTTCTTGAAAGCTTTCAGCTACATCATTGGCATTAATATCAAAACAAGAATATCCGTATCCCAAAGCTACAATATCTTCTCTTACGTCTTTAATAGTATTCGCATTTTTAACGATTAGCATGCCTTTACGTGCACCATAACCTTCAATTAAGGCATCAATGACATATTTTTCGCCATTAACGCTTAAATGAAACGGCGCAAGGATAGTAAGTTGGTAACGTTCAGTTAGAAGTTTAATCGACAAGCCTAATCTCCCTGTGGCATATAACGCCCCGCTAAACGGAGAGCGTCAGCGAGTCCGGTGGAGGCCACGCTTTTTGTGGCCGGAACGAATTTAAGCGGTTTGTTAGGCGATTCTGAGGTTACTGGCATAGTTGCTCAATTATTTTTTCGAAATCAGGGTATTCGGATTTTGCCCTTCCAATAATTTCAGAAGCTGTGCTTTCGTGTTGTGGAGCAAACTTCTTAGCAAATGCCAGAAACTCTTCGTTCTTTGGCCTGTCTAGGCCGGGATAAGCTACGGCCTCATATGGGCCAATGCCATTAGCGAATAACCAAACATAGTCTCTAAAGTTTCGGGCGATTACTCCAACTTCACCCTCAGAGCCAAAAAATACGATTGGCTGCTGAAGCAAATCGCTATCATTTCTCACAAGCCAAATTGCAACATAACCCCCAGTTCCATCTTGGCCAAATATCAAATATTCACTACCATCAAGCGAACTGTTTCCAGTCCATGCCTTAATCCAATCAGAAGCATCCTCTTCAGAATAGAACTCATCAAATGGCTCGAAGTCTATTCCATCTCCATCAGCATAATCTATTTCAATTGCATGCAATTTTTTTAAGACATCTGGAAATTCTCTTTCCATGTTAAATCTCCGATTCTGATTTGACCGCCTAACGCCGCCAGCAGGGGCAGACAAAGCGCGTCGCGGTTTGGCAGTCCCTCTGGCTGGCCTTGTTAACTGTGGGATTGAATAAGCTCATCGACCCACGCTTTAAGTTTTGGGATTACCTCATTGATTTCAGACTCAAAGCCCTCTTTGTCGAAGTATTCCTCAGTTTCAATTTTGTACTGCCAATCCCTACCTTGCTGATGAACTGAATAGGGTATCCCCTCCAGGGCTTCGATTGACTCATAAACTATTTGTGCAAAAGCATCACGATCATTACGATTTTTATCGTATTTCTCTATTTCGTTTAAAAGTCTTTCTAATACGGTTTTATTCGACATTACCAACTCGATACTTTCGTACAGTTAACGTTTGGTTAAGGGGCGGGCTTTAGCCCGTCCCAGTGAGCGAAGCGAGCGATTTGAACCTATTGTTATGTTCTTGTTGGCTCAAAAAATAAACCTTTCAATTTTTCGCGTTGAATCAGCGCGATGAAGCGCTCGCTTGCAATTAAAAGCGGTGATTTAGAGTTGCCTGAGCCAAAGGCCACATCCGTGCGAGATAAATCATGGCGTGGAGGCTCCTTTAAGAATGCTGGTATTGCCCCAACAACTGACTCGTAGTTACCGCATGCCGAGCAGTATTTGTCTGCTTTCGATTTTCGCTTCTCAGTGTCAAAAGGCACTATGTTAGTTACAAGCATAACAAAATATAGTGGCTCTCTATTAATTGCCAAAAAATGTATGCCTGTTAAGCCTTCTCTAGAAATGGCTTCTTTGAATTTCAGCGAGGCTATATAGTAACCGTCATAGGTGGCTGATAAATCGTATGTTTTTCTTTTTATTCTAAAATTATCACTAATAAAATCAAAATTAGTTCTGATATTGCATTCTGGGCAGACCTTTACACCAATCACATTCTCAAAGACTCTATCTGTGCACGCGCACATATATGAGTCATTGTCATTCACGCTGACTGAGTAATTTTGCACGGTCTCTCCGTTTCTGCGAGAACATAACGTATGGTTAAGGGGCGGGCTTTAGCCCGTCCCAGTGAGCGAAGCGAACGATTTGAACCAATTGTTAGACGCTCGAATGTACGCTTTTTTAAAGATACTGCGATTCTGCTTTTAACGTGATGCGCGCTGAGCCTGCAAACGATGTGCGGATTTCCCGGTGCAGCCGCTTGATTAGTTTACTCCTCGGTTTGCTCAGGAGTTCGAGCAATAGTCCATGTATCTCCGATTTTGTTTCGCCAAGCATGGTAGCCTGGTTCAATTTTAGCGACCTCGAAAACTGTCGGATCTATTTTAGTAATTTCTTCTAGTCCAATCAATTTAGCATCTTTCATTGTGTATTCAATGTTCCCCACAAACTGCCAGCCATGATCTTCTAAGTCGTGATAGACAACTTGAATTTGGCACTCGCCCTCAATGACTTGTCGAATAGTAAATACCGCGCAATTTTTCGGCTGATCGAATGGCCATTCAACTTCTTTTTTCTTGAATATTCCGAACATTGCACGATCCTAATTGTGGAGTCTAACGCCGCCCACAGCGGTGAGCGTAGCGAGTCCGGCAGCCACAGGCTGCGGAATGCTGGGCCTTGTTAGGTATTTTACCCGTTAAACTTTTGATAACACTTTGGTGCATAACCCCAGACCCTAACAAAATCAGATGCGACTTCAAACTCTACACCAATATCACTAAGACAATTTAGAATCTCATCTTTCAAGTTTGTTTCTTCCTCAAACCTGCCGCCATCTCTGATGATAAAAATTGTTTTTACGAATTTAATGTCAAACCACTCAACACCGACAAATGGAAATGGGAGGTGATAAAACCAATCATTTTCCCAGTCCGATATAAAACCGTTTATCCATTTAGAACGATTACATACAGTCCATTCATTCGCTCTAAACGCAGTTAATAGCTCATCCCATTTCGTGTTGTTGCAAAGTCCAGCCAAGTTCTTTGATTTTATTTCTTTTTTTAACTTATCCAAATCCACAGTGGTAGGACAAGATTCTGACATTGGTAGAACGCTCATGGATACCTAACATTTTATTAGTGCGCATGCGCGTTTACCTCATTAGACCAGTAAAAACGCGCACTGTTAATTACTTGTAATAAAAGGAACTTATCAGCTTTTTTTCAAATACACCATCTGGAAAAACGCGCATGCGCGTTTCCCAAACCTATTAACTCGAACCGTCAAAGGATAAGCTATTGATAATTAATAAAATGCATGGGGATTCATAAGTGTAAACGCGCAAAAAATTTTACAATCTTCCTTGATTTCAGCGATTATCAAATAATACTGTACATATAAACAGTGTCGCAAGGATTGCTATCATGAGTATAAAAAGCCCTTTTTTAAGCGGTGTTCAAGAAGAAATGCGCATGCGTGGTTACAGTATCAGAACAGAAAAATCCTACCTGTATTGGATCAAGGCGTTCATTAACTTTCACCACAAGCGTCATCCTGAAACGATGGGAACAGAGGAGGTCGCACAATTCTTAACCTTCCTTGCCAATCAACGGAATGTGGCTATCAACACTCAAAAAATTGCACTAAACGCGTTAGCCTATTTGTACCAGAAACATTTGCATCATGAGCTTGGAAATTTAGGTTTTTGCTATGCCACTAAACAACGTTATTTACCTACAGTGTTATCCCCATCAGAAATCTCACTAATACTAAATGAGCTTGATGGCCGCGATAGGCTAATAATAGAACTACTCTATGGTAGTGGACTGAGAGTTTCAGAATGCCTCAGGTTACGTATCCAAGATATTGATATTGAAAAAGCTTCGTTGACTGTGAGGGATGGTAAAGGTCATAAAGATAGACAAACAATCCTCAGCCATAAATGTGCCATTAAACTCACAGCATATATTAATAAGGCAATGGAGATTCAACACCGTGACAACCAACAAGGGATCGGCCCTTCCCTACCCAATGCGTTAGAGCGTAAGTATCCAAATGCCTTTAAGCAACACGGATGGATGTTCATTTTCCCTTCAACCACAACCTGCATTAATCCTTATACAGGAACGCTTTGCAGGCATCATCTTCATCAGAGTGTTATTCGTAAAGCGCTCGGCAATGCGGTGCGTAACATCAAAATAACTAAGCGTGTTACCTGTCATACATTTAGACATAGCTTTGCAACCCATCTACTTCAATCGGGCAGTGATATCAGAAGTGTTCAGGAGCTACTTGGCCATAATGACGTTAGTACAACACAAATCTACACCCATGTGCTTGGCCAACATTACGCAGGGACAACGAGTCCATTAGATAAGTTATAAATTCTAAGTAATAAAGCAATCTCGATTGCCTCTAGTCGTATTACTAATTCAGGTAAACTAACACTTAACTTACAGAGTGTTTGGGTTGCCCCGTAAAACACTTGGAGGTAACTGGCGTTAGCCCAAACAAATGCATAAAGGCGTATTGTGGCAAGAGCACCAGAACGATAAATCCACAAAACAATCATTTGTAAAAGCCTAGTTTCATTGTGATCAATCTAGAGATCACACCTAAGCTCAGTGCATCATTTAATAGCGAATGAGTTTGCATAGGTATCTGTCCGAACCTTTGATAAAATCCAGTCAACGGGTTAGCAGTCTTGGTGGACAACCTCTAACCCGCCAGCCCTCGTAAGAGGGCGTTCCTTCTAATTCATTCTATCTAGCAGTGCCATTTCGGCTTTTCTTAGCCAGAAGATATAAGACTTTTTGCTGTCAAATCCCATTAAGGCCCACTGCTCTTTGCAGAGGTAATGGGCGCGAATGGCACGTTTACAGTTAAGGGATAACTGCTCAACGAGCTGGTCAAAATGGGCGACATGGGCAGGCACGTTAAGTTCGTGCTTTAAGTTGCCGCCGCCCAGTGCTTCACCTAAACGGTCGCAGGCGCTGCGGTTCGAAAACCCCTTGCCCAACTCTTGGTACACCCAATAACGGCCCCAGCGATACAGCCCTAACCGCAACGCCTTAATGTTCATCCTCTGCTCGGGTTCATCGCTAAAGCCCATTGGCCACCTCATTTATCTTCTCAATCGAAAGCTTAAACACATCAAGGCATATCGATGTCACATCGTCATAGGGCGCAGTAGTACGGCCATTTTCCCAACGTTGGTAAGTGTTGCGGCTAATGCCGTAAATCTCAGCCACTTCGTCTTGGGTCATGCCCCGTAAACGGCGCCCTACTTTCAATACATCCGCGGCGCGATTAGCCATAAATCCTCCTGCGTGAAGTCCATAACCCAGTTGTGCTATTTGTTATTGTCATCGTCATAACCACCCCACTAACATTGGCTCGTCTGGCTCGCTCGTCTCAGTGGTCGATTGGCGCATAATCTCGGGCGCCACATCATCAAACCCCAGTGTGATTAAGTGCGCATGGTAGGCATCCAACGCCATCAACATGCCCTTACCTAAGGTGCTGTTGACGTAAGTGCGCAGTAATAATGGCAAGGTGTGATTCAATATCCGCTCCCCCACCATAGTATCTACGCCCATGTCGGCAATAATGGTGCGGCATAGTTTGCGCAGCGCATGGGAGGTAAACGCCTTAAACCGAATCGTCTCACTCCAATATTGCCCGGTCCGAATGCTCACCGGCCCTACTTCACCAGGGAACAAAAACGCCCGCTTGCCCACATGCGTGTATTGCCACTGGGCGTAATGGGTTATCAGCTTCTTAGCTGTCGGCGTCATAGGTAAGCGATGCTCTTGGCGGTTCTTGGCATTCTCTGCGGGAATAAACCAGTAATCGCCGGCGAAGTGGTCCCATCTGGCTAAGCGGGTTTCACCTATGCGGGTACCGAACATCAGCATCAGCACAAACAGCATCGCCACCGGTCTTGCTGCATTTCGCAATGCGCTGAATAACGGCCCCACGTCCGACTCGCTTAACTGCGTGCCCACCAATGGCGGCATCTTCAAACTCATTTGCACCCGATACCCCGCCAAGCTATTGGTGTCTAACACCCGTAAATCGGCCGCAACCGATAGCGCCCGCTTTAACACTTTCACCGCGGCCTTGATGTAATTGGCCGAGTAGCCCTGCGCCAACATGGGTTTGATTAAATAACTGTCCACTGCGATAAAGTTCAGCTCATTGAGCGGTAACTCGGCAAAGCAGCCGCTGAGATGTTTACTCACTAACGATTTACAGTTACTGCGCCAGCTGTTGCTTAAGGTGCGGTTGCACTCCACATGGGTGACAAACCACGCCAGCAATTGCGCTACCGTGACAAACTCGTTGCTGATGACCGTTTGGCCCATGCTGCGTTTGGCTAACAGGCTGGGTAATTCCGCTAGAAAAGTCTTCAAGCACA
Organism: Shewanella sp. NKUCC05_KAH; assembly: GCF_019345585.1. NCBI lineage: Bacteria > Pseudomonadati > Pseudomonadota > Gammaproteobacteria > Alteromonadales > Shewanellaceae > Shewanella > Shewanella sp. NKUCC05_KAH. The sequence continues at coordinate 47,903 of NZ_JAHKQZ010000028.1, read as the reverse complement.
TCACTGGCCACACGCCCTGCTTTTGCCACACGGTTTTGCCTGCCTCGTTCATCACTAAATACACTGAGGCTTGGCGTCTATCGGTCGAGGCCCGTAACCGCACCGCCGGAAACTGCGTGTCCCGAAAGTCCCGTGTTATTCCTGCCCGCAACCAACGGCGCAATACCGCATCGTTTAACTTGCCTTGCTCTACGCCTGTTGCTGTCATCACCTGCGCCATCTAGCCCTCCAACCGATATTCAAAGGTGTGATGGGTACCCGAGCGAATGCGTTTTACCCGCTGGTTAATCGGCATATCCCGAAACCGTGCACTTAAGGCCGTCTCGCTGTCGTGAACTCCAAAGCGGTTAAAGCTTTCTTGCTGGATTTCAAACAGGGTCCAAAATCGTTTCCCTGTGATGATGCGCATTAAGCGTTCGCGCTGTGTCAGTGGTTTAGTTGCCATCGTTTGCCCCCTTAAGCCCAAGGTTGGTTCGTAAATTGGCAATAATTGATTTGGCCTTTGCCGCCTCTGTGGGCCGTGTCACCGTTTCGGGCAATGCCTTTGGCAATTCAACATCGGTCAACTCGCCACGGCTAAAGCGTCTGCATAACACTGTGTAATTGCGCTCAAAGGTCATTAATACGTCTTTTTCAAGCCCGGTCGCAAACATCCAACTACCCGTCTCGCGCACCGCCAAGCGCACCACATCATGGCTCCACGTATGCTTATCAGGGTGATGGTAATGGCGCGTTGCCTCCTTAAACGCCGCCTGTGATTTGGGCAGCCCTAAATCACAGGCCGTAGGTTGGCACCACAAAGCAAACTGGCGTGGTGTCGGCCAAAACTGCCTATCGCCCTGCTCGCGTCTGGCGCGATTCAGCCCCGCTTGCACTTGCTCGCGGCTGGCAATCCCCTGCGCCGCCAAGGTTTTAAGCCACTCGGCTTTGTGGATCGCTTCGTCCTCAGGCCGCGGCGCACTCACCGGGAACAACACCCGCAACTTGCTAAACACGCTGTCCACAATCGCCATGTCCATTGCCGTGGGCTCAGGTTGACTCACACGCCCCTGCCCAACCAACGGCTGGCGGATTAAGGTCTGCAGTGATTTCATGCTCGCATTTTGATTAGCCGTCATATCAAGGGGTCCTCTGGGTCATACACCGCGTAGCTCCAATCCACTTGCCCAACTGCAGCGGCCATCGGTCTTGGCAACGGCGTTAACCAGTGGCGTTCACGGATAAACTTGGTAATACCGAGCACAAACTGGCCGTTAGCACTAAAACCCCAACTCGCATCCAGCGCCGCAGCGTCCTTCAACCAGCTCACCGCCAACACGCAATCGGCATCGGTCAACTTTTCGGCCTTCCACGCTTTCCACGCAGCCGAATCCGAGCCGCCTTTGCGATGGGCTGGATACGCTTTAAAAAACGCATTGAAAACCGACTTAGCACTCGTTGCTGGACAAGAGTCTTTTAAAGATTCATTGATAGATTCAAGATTGATAGATTCTGGGTGAACCAGATTCACTAGGGGGGGTGAACCACGTTCACTAGCTGGTGAACCATATTCACTAGGGGGTGAATTTGCTTCACTAGGGGGTAGTGAACCAGATTCACTAGGGGGCAAATCTGCGTCATTGGGGGATAGTGAATTTGGTTCACCCCCTAATACAGCGGCGTCTCCCTTACATTTTAGCGCCATCGGCTCAAAACGAATGTGGAAAATATTGGTGGAATTCCCCTTCTCACCCTTGCGATATTCGCGCCGTAAAAAGCCGTCGTCCTCCAACGTTTTTACGTGGTTCATCACACTGCGGCGAGTGATCTCACACTGCTCTGCAATGTTCTGGTAACTCGGCCAGCATTCGCCTTGGTCATTGGCGTTATCGGCAAGCTTGATCAACACCAGCTTACGCAGTGGATTACCCACCTTGGCCTTCATCGCTTTTACCATCAATTCCATACTCATAAGTCACCCCCAAACGGAGCAACCCACAAACTCGAATTGACGCAAACCCCATGCTTCAGTAACATGCTATTGCCTCACTTAGGTATTAAGCCCGCATTCGTCGCCAAAACTTTAGCGGGCTTTCTTATGTCTACAGCAACGGGTCAACTGCAATGCGCCCCGTTGCCCTCCGCTCGCTCGCCTTCACTGCTAAGCAAGTAAACCTTGTGCGCCAAGTTACTGCGCAACTGGCTAAAAAAATCACGCCGTTTAATGTGCGCGTTGCGGCTTGTCACGATGGCATTCACATTAGCTGCACTCATATCAGCCCCGCCCACATCACACGCGCCTACATCCGCCGCCAATAGCGCAATAGAACGTTCCGCGCGTTGTTCTTCCATCAACAGATAATTCATAATCCAATCGATGCTCACCGTCGGCAGCAACAACTGCTTGCTACTACCCAGCAACGCCTTATCCACGATGTCGGTCGCGATAACCGCCCAACGCTCGGGGCGACTATGCTGCAATTCATCGCAGCTCCTTAACACCTCAACCATTCGGCCCACCTGCGTTCGCCTAAACAACTCCGCCGTGGTATGCCCATGAAAACAGGCAATGTCTTTGCCCATGTTCACGCCACTTAACGCTGCCCGTTCAGTGGTCCCCGCGCTAAGCTCAGCCACATTAGGCTCAGTGCTATTAGGCATGTTCGACTTAGATTTAAGCGCCATCGCCTTAAGCATTAACTGCCTTGCTTGCATCACGAGTAACGTCACTTGCGCGGTTTCCATCTCGGTTAGCGCGACCACGGCGGGTCCATCAGCACTGCTAACTTGCCCATGCACCGAACACGCGGCGCCGCCCTCCAAACAACAAATTAAACATTCAGGATCAAACATCGTTTATCCTCCTCACTGCCACTTAGGTATCAAGCCCGCATTCGTCGCCAAACTGTGGCGGGCATCGGGATAACGGCGTTTTTTACGCGCCCAGTTATCACTTAACTGATTTGTGAACATGTCATTCACTCCTTCTTTCATTCCAACAAGTCGTTTCAACAACTCATTTCAACAACTGCCACTTATGACCATTGGCACACACAGCGCGTTTCGAGCCCGACTTGGTTTGCTTTAAAGCCAAACCGCACTGGCCACACGGCACATCAGCCACCCGCTTAAGCATCACCGCATTAATCTGTGCGCTGTGATCCGCCCGTTTAGGCCGATAACCTAACGCCCGCGCCACTTTCACATACTCTTTCGCAATCCATTTGCCATCGGGTTCTAAATGCAAACCGTCGCCGATCATGTCGCCCAAGCGGATCAACTGCTGATGCAGCTCAGGCTTAGCGCAGGCGATAACATTGATGTTAAGGTTCGATTGCTGCATAGCTATCACTTCTCGGCCGCGTATTGCGTGGCCTTGCCGCCGTGACTCGCTAAATACGGGTACGCCAGCTCTAACGCCGCCATACTCGCTTGCGTAGTCGCCGCCGACTCTTTTAACTCGCGGTGCGCCGCCACTAACTGCTCGCGCTTGGGCTCACGGCCCAAATGGATCACCGCCACTTGCGCCTCGGCGTTCTCTTTGGTGAGCGATGCCGCCATATCGGCCACATGCAACACATGGCCATCATTCATACGATCAGCAATGACCGTCACCCCAGTGCAACCAAACACATCGTTGAGATACTGCACCCGCAAATGCTCGGGCAGTGCCGCCACCAGTGCTTGCTCAACATGAAACAAGCGATCCGCCTGCGGGTGTTGGCCCTCGTACTGGCCGAGCCAACGGAACAGCTTTTGGGCATTTATCCGCGCATCGTTGTGCACGTCTTGCGTGCTCGCAAAGCTAATGCCCTCCGCCGCCAACACCTCACTTAGCCCAAGGCGCTCAACTGCCGCAACAAAATCTATCGCCAGCGCAAAGCGTGTCATCTTGGGTAACTCCAACACCCGATGAATCGTTTTCATCAACAAATTCAAACGGCTATCTTTTTTACGTGAATTGGTTTTCATGCTAATAAGCCTCTCTCTGTTAACGTGTTAGAACGGTTCATTATTAAGCGGCATGCTCAGGGCTCATTAACGGCAAATCTGTCGCCCTGAGTTCACCACCAGTTAACCGTTCGATTTGATAAGCGCGGAGTTCGGGAACGTCTACAGGCCACTTCGAAATGGCGGCTTGAGACACGCCAATAGCGGCCGCGAGCTTTGCTTGTGAACCAAAGTGATCTATGGCTGCGGCTTTTTTCATAATGACTCCAAAGTGAATGAAACACAGCAACAATATAACTATGGTTAATTCAAGTCAATAACTTTGGTTAGTTGTCATATATAACCTAGGTAATATACTTAACCAATGAAAACACTTGCCCAAAACATACGTGACAGAATGGAAGCCATCGGCATGACTCAAAAAGAGTTAGCCGAACGAGCGGACATTTCTCAAGTCATGGTACATAAACTAGTCTCCGGTAAAGTTAAAACGACTGGAAAGCTGCTAAACATAGCGGCTGCTTTGCGTTGCACCGCCGAAGAGCTTCAATATGGCGAAGAAGGCGCAAAAGCTAAGGCAGCCAACAGAATTGAATCCAATGCTGAATGGGCTGGCGGTTTTGAGATATGGGACAGTGATACCCCATTAGGGGAAGATGAAGTTGAAATACCGTTTTACATGGAAGTAGAGCTAGCCGCAGGGGATGGCATTCTCGATTGCCGCGAATTTAAAGGGCCAAAACTGCGCTTCACTAAGAGCACCCTTAAGCGTCAAGGTGTGAATAGCGACTATGCAGCCTGTGTCAAAGTGAACGGCAACAGCATGGAGCCCATATTACCCCACGGCTCGACAGTGGGCGTTGATACCTCAGCCACCGATGTGATCGACGGCAAAATGTACGCAGTAAACCACGATGGCATGCTACGTATCAAAGTGCTGTATAAATTACCCGGTGGTGGCTTACGCCTTCGCAGTTACAACACGGACGAATATCCAGACGAACGCCTTGATGCCGACCAAGTCAAACAGATCAAAGTGATCGGCAAAGTGTTTTGGTATTCAGTACTGTTGTAAAAACAATTTAATCCCCAAAATGGCACTTCTGCCGTATTTTGGGGCATAACCTTGTTAGACAATTTGCTCGCATTAGCCTGATTCGGCTTAACAATTCTATTAGCAACTAAAGTATGTAACGCCCATTTAAGGGGCTGAAAACAGTTTGCTAAAATGTGTAGCGAAGCGAAACCGAGCAAACTGTTAGCAGTCCCGCTTTAAATTCTTGTTAGAATTCACTGGCTCGAATTTGGAAAATATTGCCCTCTGGATCATGAGCATCACACACTCTATTGCCTTCAAATAGCCATTCACGTTCTGGCTCATTTAATTTGCCACCTAACTGCTCAGCTATTTTTCGGGTAGTTACAAGATTTTTAACGGGAAAACAAATTTTAATCGCTGTGTTTTCTCTGCGTTCTGGTGGTGATGAGATTGCAATTTTAGCTGCGATTGCGGGTGCTAGAGCTACCACCGTTAATTGAAAGCTTGGTGACTCAAGTAGCACATAGTCAGGTTCTTTATGAGTTACTGGTAGACCAGCAAGCTCAGAATAAAACTGGCTCACTCGCTGAATGTCTTTTGCGTAGATAACTGCTCCCGCGACGAATTGTCCTTTCATTCGATCCTCCTTGAAGCCGCTGGGGCAACTGTGTGAGCTCTAACGCCCAAAGCAGCGGTGCGAAGCATCCGCTGCCTTTGCTTGTTAACTCTGCTGTAGTTGATTGATTGAAAATAGCTTATATGCCGCCAACGCTTCTGATACCTTTACACAACGAACTAAATACTCTTGGTACGAAATTGAGCAGCTATTTCTATCGTTCTTTGTATAAGTAATCTTTGATTTTTTTGGATTAAATTTCATGTGATTATGAAACGAAGCATTCCTGAGATTGTTGTCATAGCAAGATGCAACAATATTAAGCTCATTACTGTTTTCTAAGCATCTGAGTTTATCACCATTTCCAGTAGCCAAATATGCACCTAATGATGTAAGTCTCTGAAATGAATTTGCATCGCCTCGCTCATTTAGATTATTTATCCCTGCAGGGATATAAAGTCTTTTTGCTAACGCCTCGTAAGCAGAGCTGTAGTATTTTTTTGTTTTATTGAAATCAGTGGATGATGATTTACGTTTTTTATCAATTTCAATGCCGCTATTTAAATACAGAAATACTTGTGAAAATTCGCTAAAGTGATCAAAGAACTCTTCAAAAATATCGAACTCATCATAATCTTGGGCCGCGTGAAAATCAGTCAAGGTAGATCCATCTGATACTTTTGACCATTCTTGTTCAAGTGCAGTGTAAATAGAAAGACCATATTCACCGAGAAAATGCTGAAGAAAGTCAACTATGTATAAATTTTCATTATCTCTTATTTCTGCTTTTACGGTTTCGGCATTTTCAACTGCATATGAACGAGCAATATCGTTTTTTTCATTTCTCAATAGAGACCAAATTTTCAAGTAGAAGCGCAGTTTTTCTGACCCGAAGTTTTGAAATTTTTCTCTGTGGACGACTACTTTTTCCGATGTACTCTGATTTCCCATCCTGGCCATTTCTTCGACGTTGAGTCTAACCGCAGTCGTAATATCACCTGCCTGAACTACTCTATTCCCAACAGCTAAATCAGGGTGAAGTAAAATCTGAATTGCTTCATCATAACCAAAATGAAGGTATTCGCAGTTTTTCAGATATTTATACTCCCCTTTATTCGGCAGCCCTTCTAACCCAAACTTAATCTCTTCATCACAATGAGTGCAAGGAAATGCATGGTGCTGATTTTTTTCACGCCCCAATGTAATCTTGAGAAGATGCTTAGTCTTACATGTTGAGCATATGATGGTATGCGTAATTACCATTTAAAGTATCCTGAGTATGATCGAAGCAATTAGAAGTTAGCGCATAAATCAGTTGCGCCGTAGGCGTCACCTGGATTTACTTGTTAGCATCTCGTTAACTACTGACTATTTATTTAAAGTGTGTATTTGCATCCATTACTTTTTCAAGCCTATCATAGAGCTTATTTAGAAGCACCTTGCTTGAAAGTTCATTGCTATTTATATCAAGCAACTTTCTTTTTGTCTCATCTGAGAGTGAACTGTCAGCCTTTAATATTTCAACCAACGACTCGAATTTTGATGTAAGATCTATGAGCATATTTGCTGCATTACGCTGGATCACTCCAGAACCTAAATCCATCCCATTAGAATCCAGTGTTGTATCAAAAAGCCTAAAGATATGTTTAAAATATGTGGTTTCATTCTCATCATGCACAGACCAAAACATTTGGCTACCAAACCTCATTTCAAAAGGTTTCTCGTCAACTCCAACTCTGCGAACTTCTAAACATTTCACAGGTAACAGTTCTCTGAATTTCTCAAACTGATCTTTTGTCAGCTTTACAACACCTTGTCTAGATACAGTATTCGATGTGATACTTTCCTCATAGGATAAGATGCTAAAACAAACACCATTAAATTCAATTTCTTCAAAATATGGTATTTGATCAATCTCTTTCACAGTAAGCTCATAGGATTTCACTTCGCGTCCTACAGTAAAGCTATTCGATTTCTGAGTTATTGTGCCTTTATATTTTCGTGCAGAAAAAGGGTCGTAGATATCGATCTCTTTTTCTTTTAAGAGGTTTTCAATTCTTTCTTGATTATATTTGTCAATGTTTTCAAGTTTAAGGTTAATACCAGAGAGAGCTTTATTTGAGAATACACCTTCAAAGGTAAACCCTTCTCCAGCTCGGCTATGAATTTCAATTTCACCAATTTGGATTTTTCTATTTCCCACGATTTCACTCCTTTGTTTAGGTAGATGTGCTAACGTCTTAGTATTTATGCGCTGCGCGGTTTGCAGGGCATAAATCGCTTGTTGGACTTGGCCGATGCCTTATCCAAATTAATTGGTATGCTTCATGCTATAGGAATTTGCTTTTTTGAGGCAAGGTCGGAGCTGCAGAGCTGTTTTGAGCAAATAATATTGCGTGGTTTCTGCGTATTTCATTGAAAATCCTTTGTCATTGTTGTGTTCCATCGCATCATATTTTAAGCCTAGCTGATTCGAGCAGGCTTAATCATTCCACTAAATCGCAATTAAGTTCCGCGCAGCAGCTTAGTTCAACGCCTACAACAACGGGTTGGGTTAGATGGCAGCATTTTTGCGAATCTTTGCAAAAAAGGTGATAGCTCGCCCAAGTCCGATTGCGCTTGTTAAGCGAATTTGCACTAGAGTTTCGCAAGTTCATCAACCAACTGAGGATTACGTGACATGAAAGAAACGTATGAGCTACCCAATGTGGTGAGTTTATACCCATCATCTTCATCACTTAACAGTCCATTACTAACTGGATACGATACGTATTTAATCCAGTCCCAATCAAGGAATGCCTCGCCAGCTAAATTTTTGATGGTTAAGAAATGATGCTGAATATCATCTTTGGATACGTAGTCCGAATTATTGCTCATAGTAGAAAATAGATTGAATTGTGAGCGGAATAATACTTTATTTATATCAAAGTAACGTATCGCACTTTGTAATAGAGATGCCTCTCTAGCCAATATTTCAACTTCTTCATCAGGTGACAAATTTATAGCTGATAAATGCATTTTTATTGCTTTGTAGAGTACCTCGCTAAAATCTGTCCTATTTTGCTCATGCCTTTTTTTAATTGCTTCAGCACTCATGTTTTCGGGCAAACTTACTGCACTAGTGCCCGCAGACTCTTTGGCTTCGGAAGACTGTTTGGCAGCTACAAACTTGGCTGATAAACCAGAGGCTGTGGCGGAAACCTCAGAAACAGTATTTCTTGAGAAGAAATTTCGAATGGACTCATATATCCCTGAGCGAAATTTTAACCCGAAAAGTAATAGAGTAAGCGGCCAAACAAGTGCTTTAACCAGCTCTACTATCAGTTGTGGTGTCCAATTACAGATAAGTTCTTCCATTTAATCTCCTATCGCCTAACGTCTTAGTATTTATGCGCTGCGCTGTTTGCAGGGCATAAATCGCTTGTTGGACTTGGCCGATGCCTTATCCAGATTAATTGGTATGCTTCATGCTATAGGAATTTGCTTTTTTTGAGGCAAGGTCTGAGCTGCAGAGCTGTTTTGAGCAAATAATATTGCGTGGTTTCTGCGTATTTCATTGAAAATCCTTTGTCATGGTTGTGTTCCATCGCATCTCTTTAAGTCTAGCTGATTCGAGCAGGCTTAATCATTCCACTAAATCGCAGTTAAGCTCCGCGCAGCGGCTTAGTTCAACATTTTATTAGTGCGCATTCGCGTTTACCTCATTTAGACCAGTGAATACGCGCACTGTTAATTACTTGTAATAAAAGGAACTTATCAGCTTTTGTCCAAATACACCATGCGGAAAAATGCGCATGCAAGTTCCCCTAACTCTATTACCTACCCCCATCTTGTATAAGATATTAATTTTAAGAGATTTTATCCATTTAAAACTGGGATAACGCGCACACAAATTAACTTAAAAGAGCTTAAAAATAGATAAGTATTTATACAACTATACCTATCCAGTTTTAGTCACTTGTTATGAAAGTTTGAAGAACAACTCGTTCGTATGATTACGATTAATTGGCCACGTACTAGCAAGTTTTCGGGCATAACAGCTCAATCAACCTCCCCCTTGTAAAGTTGACCTGACCTAGCACCAGCATAACCCTCATTATATCAATCTCTTAATTCAGTATTACAGGTCGCACATGAAATCATATAACTAAAATCAACCAAATTAATTAACCATAGTTATTGACCAATTAATTAACCAAGGTTATATTTTGCTTGTACCCACTACCGAGGACAAGGAAATGATTCTAGCGAAAGTTCACACCACACCTAAGCAACGCGATGAGTTTCGTCTACTGGTTGCAATACGTTTTGCCTGCTTGATGGCGCTGGCCAAGGGCCACACCGATCCGATGGATTGCCCACGGGTGCAAGCCCGCTGCGCCGAACTGGTCAAGCATTTTGCTTATCACCACCCTAGCCCTGCGTTTTACCGCCAGTTCATTCGCCACACGGGCGAACTCGGGCTCAATTTCTGCCTGCGCTTCACTGAGCCCCTACAAGGTTTGTACGGCAAGGTGATGGTGTGGCGTAACGATTCGCAAGCCGTCACTAATGTGCATCCGCTGCACACGATGACGACAACCACGCCCGTCGGCCCCTAAGCAGTAGAGCCGCTAAGCCGCCGCGAACATTCACGAGCTAGGCTATCTAGGCAAAGCAGCCAAGGGGTGATGGTCCATATCCCGATAACGATTACGGCGACAGTTTCATCTTGTTGGAGGCAATTATGTTTTTTGTTTACGGCGTGTCCATGACCTTAGCGAAAAATCAAGCGGCCAAAAAGTGCAGCACCTCTGTAGGCGGGCACCCTAACCGCCGTCAACTAAGCCCCGACGAGTACCAAGCAAAGTTGGATGATATGGCGCAGCACTTGTTTGAAACCATGAAGCCACAACGCCTGTCGCATTCGTTATCGACGCCCGCGCTGTGCCAGCAATATATCGTGTTAGCTATGACCCAAGAAGCCCACCGCGATGTGCATATTCGCTATCACAAGCTGTCGGACAAGGTGAACCCAAAAACCAAGAAACCCATCATCAATCTGGTGGTGTTTAACGGCGAAGCAGCAGCTTAGAACTGCTGATTCAAAAGGAAGGAATAGCGTATGAACCACCCAACGAGAACATCATTTTTAAACGATGTGGCCGAACATCAACTCACCATTCTTAAAGATGATGGGGTGTTCCGTCACATGGTACTCAGCCAAGGCAGCTTTGAGCATCGCTTTGAGATCACCACATGGCCGCAGCATCTGTGCATCAGTGGCGATATGGGCTGTTACGTATTTTCTCGGGTTCAGGACATGTTTAGCTTCTTTCGCCAAAGCGGTGATGACTGGGGCGTGAATGCGAGTTACTGGGAAGAAAAGGTACTGGCTGAGTGTAAAACCGATAGCACTCGCGAGTTTGATGCCAAAGAAGCCGATCAACGCCTTGAGCAGTTTTTGCAATGGTTTGTCGAAGGGCTGGATCCAACGAATGAAGAAGAGGCTGAGGCGATTAGCAGCGCGACTAATGCCGTTAAGGAGTTTACCCAAAACCGCGAAAACTCCGAGTGGGATGTGGTTTATCGCCTCAATAATTGGGATGAAGAAGATGCAGGCGGCATGACGTTAGATGATTTTTGGGATGGCTGGAAAGACCCCTTCACCTATCGCTTTATCTGGTGCTGTTACGCGATTGTGTTTGCCATCCGCCAATACGACGAAGCCACCCAAAGCAAGGAGGCAGCATGATGGAAATGTGTTACTCAATGCCCGCGGTGATGGGCGTACAAGGCGGTAAAGTGTTTTACACCGTGATCATGTCGATGCGTGTGCTGGTTCGTATGTTACGCATTGACGATGCCGGCAGTGTGCTCGACCGTAGCCAACGCAAAGTTAACCCTGCCCGTGCTAAATCCATTGGCAATTACATGGTGGCGAATCCAACGGGGTATTTTCTGCCAGGCATTATCGGCGTGGTTGAAGTGCCCACTGGTGGCGACGCGCCAAAGTTCGAAGCGTCCGAAATCAGCGGCGTGGTTGGTGTATTAAAAATCGGCCTTGATTCGATTATCAAGTTGTTCGATGGCCAGCACCGCGCCACCGGTATCGCAAAAGCACTGGAAAAATCACCAGAGATTGCACAAGACTCAATCTCTATCACCCTATACATGAATTTATCGCTGCAAGAACGCCAGCAAGCGTTTACCGATATCAACCAAAATGCCAGCAAGCCGCCTCAAGGTTTATCAGATACCTACAACCACAGGGATGAGCTATCAAAGCTCACCATGGATTTAGTGAACCAAATCGACTGGATGCAAGGCCGTGTTGATTTTGCGACAAACAAACCGACTGCACAGAGCGAATTTTATTGGTCCTTTAAACAAATTAAAGACGCTACGGCCATCATGCTCGGCACCAAGAAAAATTTTGAGCCCTATCACGCCACCCTTGCCTATGACTTTTGGAACACCATGGGCGCAGCAATGGAGCTCCAATCCCTTGGCAGTAAAGAGCGCGAAACCAGCTTATTTACCACCACGGTAATGCTTAAAGCGCTGGCGAGCGCCGCAAGCGAGGCTGAGTCCATCGGCCAACGCCACTGGCGCCACGCTTACCAAAACCTCGTTTGGAGTCGCAACAGCCAAGACTTTACAGGCCGCTGCATTTGCCCCAAAACAGGCAAGTTACTCGCGAACGCCGATGCCGTGACACTGACATCAAACCTCATTCTTAAAACGATGCAGCAAAAGCTCGACCCCGTTCGCGCCAGCGTTGAAAGAACGTTTTTCTCTGAGGTGGCGGCATGAACCACTTACTCCCAGGCTTTGAATCACAAGAGCGCGTTGCGTTATTGCTTTCGCTTACCCGCATTAGTTCGCCCGAGGTGATCGCCGCGTTAACGCTGCATTACACCAGTGCCCTGCCCGCCGAACGCGCGGCGGCTCGCCACGGGATTGAACTGTCTAACTTTATGCGCGGGCAAAAGAAGCTAGAGCAAATCGCCGCCACGGTCGAGGCCATTAAAGCCATCGACTGGGCCAAGCTGCAATTAACTCATTTGCAATCAAGCGATTTGCTAACAACTCCTTTGCAACCGAAGCAGGTGGCCTAAATGACTCAATCAGCGGCGTTTCGCCATCTGTTAAATCATTACCGCAGCCATAAGTTGAGCCTGTTACTCAAGGCCACAACGGGCGACAGCATCAAAATCGCGCTGGCACTGGGCGCGCTAGATTGCCTGTACTGGCAAGCATTGGGCAACGGCTTAACCAACTTAGCCAAGGGCATTAGCCGCACCATAGTGTATTCGTACCGATATCACCCAATGCGCCTGCCCTGCCATCCGCCAGTCAGCCAAACAAGCGACAACCAAAACAAGGAGGCGGCATGAATACGTTTAGCACTAAAGCGGGCGTGGTCACGTTATCTAAGCCCTACTTCACTTTGATGTGCGATCAGCAACAAATCGAAGTGAAATACACCCCCAACAATTACCACGGCTGGGGCATTTGTAAGTCGTTTAATGCCATCGAGTGCAGCGACTTCGGCCAAGCCGACGCCGAAGTATTCGCACTCAACGCAGAATCAAAACTCAGGATAAAAGGAGAAGCAGCATGAACCCGATACAAGCAGCAACTGTAGAACGTGAAGAAGGTTATTGGACCCATCCCGATATGCCCGAGTGGGATGAAGGTGTGACCCGTGTGGAGTGTGAAGCATGGGCGGCACGCCAAGGCGGCGAGTTTGTGGCGATTTGGTTTGAACTCGATGCCCCTGAAAACCTGATCGAGCGCTACTTTGACGAGGGCGATAACGATATCAGCGATTGGAACCCCGTTTGCGACAAGGCCGGCTCATTCTTGCTGAGTATTCACGACACCGAAGATGGCCCCGTCGCGCTGTTTTTCGCACCTAAGGACAAGGAATTGGCAACGGTAGGTAAATGACCTGACAGCAAAGAGAGGAGTTAGAAGGTAATTGCACCACAAAAATCAACGCTGAAGGCATTTATGTTCCTGCGATGGAATCGGCCTAAGGCCAAGTAAACATACAAACGTCATAGCAAATAAGAGAGGCTATTATGAAAAACACAGCAAAGTTAATGAAGGCACGCGAATGGGCTAGCCGCGAGTTCACTAAAGGGTCAATGCCGCAAAATAGAACGATTTCTACGTGGATATTGAAAGGTAAAATTCGTGGTGCCGTCATTAGTGGCACTGTCTATGTGTATGAGGATCAGTATTTTGGCGTTCCGCAGGTTGTCAGTAATGCGGTTATGCATCTGGTCGCGGAATCGGTGTAAGTATCATGGTGCGCCCAAAAATGCCGGTAAATAAGAATCTTCCTTCATATCTAAGATATGAGATCGACTCTGGCGTTTACCGCTTTACCCTGATTAACGGTATTAGGAAATCACTGGGTAAAGATAAAATCCAAGCAATACAGATAGCAAATGAATATAACCGGATCATGCGCCCAAGTTCTGGGTTGATTGTAGATGACCTGATAAAGGCTTCGGGCGGTATTGAATCTGAGCAGCAACTTCCTTTTGCTGATCATGTTGACCGTTTGATGGAGATCATTTTCAAAGAGGAGTCACCCAGTAAGCAATTCGCTAGCACTATGCTAAACGATGCGTCGAGAGTGAAGGAGTACTTCAAGGCTATACCAAGCCAGGATATTGGCCTTGAGCATATTAATGGATTTCTTAACCAGTACCATCCTAACGCGAGTGCGAATGTGCATAATCGCAAACTGGGTTTCATTGAAAAGTTGATTAATTACGCCATTGATCAATCGCTGATGGTTGATAACCCTGCCGCCAAAAAGATGAAAAAGCGTAAAACCAAAGGCAAAGAACGCCAACGCTTAAGTTTAGATGCTTTCAAACTTATCCACGCTGCGGCGCCACTTTGGTTACAAACAGCAATGGAGTTAGCGCTTCAAGCATCACAGGCAAGGTTAGAAATTTCTCGAATTAAGTACAGCATTAAAAAACCTAAGGATGGGCAATGCGGCTGTATTTGGTTTGAGGCTCCGGTTGATGGGATTTATGGAACGCTGTTTATCCATAGGCAAAAAGTTGAGGAAAAGGAAGCTAGCCATGTCGCTATCCCTATTGGTCAGGAGATTAAAGGGATTATAGATAGAAGCCGTGATGGGATTTTATGCCCGTATGTTGTTCATCGGGTTCCTGAGCGAAATACTAGGCAAAGCGCTGAAACAAACCATCGTTATCAGCTTGATCCAAACTACCTTAGCAGAGCATTTTCTGCGGTAAGGGATGACATTGGATTATTTAGTCACCTTGAAGTTAATCAGCGGCCGACTTTTCATGAAATCCGCGCCCTATCTGCAAGACTGTTTTCGGATATGGGGATTGATCCTCAAGGCCGCATGGCGCATACCGATTCGAAGTCTACCAAGGTCTATGTTCGTGATCATTTGGAATGGACTGAGGTACCACATGCAGAGATTAACATGGCAAATTAGCCTAGAAAAACTAAGGCAAACGGGCCTGAATGGCCTCGGTTATTGAAAGCCTGTTTGACCTGAGTTCGACCATAGTTTGACCGCTTAAAAATGAATATTAAAATCGGATTAAAATAAAAAAGCCTGCAAACTATTAAGTTTACAGGCTTTTTTATTTTGAATTTGGTCGGTATGAGAGGATTCGAACCTCCGACCCCTGACACCCCATGACAGTGCGCTACCGGGCTGCGCTACATACCGAATTTTTAAGTATATTGCATACCTGTGCTGACTTAGCTAAATATAGTTTAGCGATAATCTTTACGGCTTTTGCTTAATTACTTATCACCTAAGATACTGTTTATGGGGTTTATCTTAAGCGAGCCAGAACTGTAGCAATTGCCTCGCAACTGCGCAAGGGCTTCATTACATCTCTTTGATCAACTGCTTAGTTTATGTTCTGAATGACACTATTTTCGTCGATAATGATTGCTCGATACTGATTACGACCATACTCAAACAGGATTTAGCTGCAGAACAGACATAATGACACCTGTTTACTCAATCATCATTCAATGCGAGTGCATATGGGCGAGTAGATACTCATCCATGCGCTCGAGTAGATACGGGAAAAAGGGATTCCATTTCTGTCGTAACATTTCAGATGCTGACACGCTATACAAGCCGCGCTCTCCCCGCGAAGCTGAGGCTCCGATTTGGATCCTATGTAAATCAGGCTGGATCACGGCGCCATAAAGCCCATCATCTATGCCAAAAGGTAGCGCAACATGGGATAAAGAATACACGCCTGCAGGCCAATATAAATCTAATATCCGCACGTTTTCACTGACCTGAGTGAGCACTTTACCCTGTGTGTCTATATCCTGTGTATCTAAATTCTGTTCATCTAAACCCAGTTCATCTAAACCAAAGTATCGCGCCTGAACCTGCGTGGTTTCATTACTGATATTTTCCACCACAGTGCCGCGATAATGTAACTCAGGGTTATTAATGTTCGCCAACAAGCCCGCAAGCGGATCATTGGACACCATCTTGGCATTTACATCGAGTCGGTTCATATCAAACAGCACTAGCTCATGGCCTTTTTCAGGCAACGTTTGATACAGATTATTCACCACCGCCGCGGTTGAAACCGTTGCGTCCACCACTGACTGAAAGGTGAGTATCGACGGAACTTGCGCCCGTTGCTGCGGCGTTAATCCTGCCAATAAACCTTGGTTACGCAGGGCTAATTGATAAACTACATCGCCCGCATTAACCGCAAAAGAGGTGTATTTAAAGGGATCGTATTCCACTTGAATACTGTTCCATTGCAGTTTATCCAGCTCCAACAATCGTCCTATCCAACTCTGCCAGCGTGCGGCCGCCGCAGATGGCGCTAGCCCTATCGCGGGAGAGATAAAAATCATTCCATCATAATCTGGGGTTTTATTATGGCTGATACGTTCTAACTCATGGTTCAGCGCGACGGCGGCACCCGTCGAAAAAGCCACCACAAATAATGGTTTATCTTTCAGAGTTTGCCGCATATGCGCTGTGGCTAAATTCACCGCTGCGGCCAGATCTTGCCAATAAAGCTCAGTCAATCCACTTGGAATCGTGCCATGCCCTGGCAATCTTAAACCGAGTACATGGGCTTTACCTTTAAAGTGCGCCGCCACATTGGATAGAGCATAGGGCGAATCCGACATACCGTGGAGCAGTAATACTCCAAATTCGGCATTAGCCACAGGCCATTCATAACTGCGATTCCAATTTTGTGGCCAATGGGCAGGATCAGATAAGCTATTTTTGACATAGCGGTTCACTGGAGAAAATTCATTGGCGGGAATCTTTTTGACAACTTTGCGCTCAACTTCGGCGAATAGGCGCTCTTCTAGCGCTAAGTATTCATTAAAATTAGCGAGTTTAGTATTATAATGGAACTCATTTTCTAGCTCGACCGTATGCCAAAGTGACAGCTCAGGGCGCGCATTAAGAAAATAGATCCCTGTCGCGAGTAACGCCACCACTATGCCAGTACTCGCATACACTGCAGCTAAAAATAGGTGTTTTGTCGAACCTATGATGATGGCCTTCATCGCTGTTCCTACATGTAGATAAAATGTGCAACTAGATTATACGGGTAGATAAAAACATCCTTCAAACGTTTTACCGCGATAAAAACCACTTAAGCAGTACAATTTAATCACTCCAATTTAGTCACTTCAATTTAGTCACCCCAATTTACTCATCTCGCAATTTTATTAGCCGCATAGGCCTTAATCGGGTTAGGATCGAAAATAGTCTTATTCCAACGAAACTTATACACTCTCGATGATAATCGGTAATCCACACGCTAGGTTCGCCTACTATCTTCCTACCGCGCCGCTGATACCTGAGAGCTGGCATTACACTCAGCCAGACGCTGTCGGGGCTCTCATCGCTCTAAATGGCAATCATTGGCGTAAGATCTTCACTATTATGGCAAAAATCAGCGCGGTTGGAGAAGATTGGCGCAGCTATCGTGACCAAGTGTTACTCAAGCAAAATGAAATGATCTGCATAGGCGCTATAGAGCTGATGGCAAACGCTAAGATTCATCTCATTGCGGGGCAAGTGGCCGCAAATGCTTTAGGGCTCACCATGTCCGTGAACGATTCCAGTGCGCAGCATTTAACTGCCCAAAATAAATCCATAACCGTACTTAAGCTGCCATCTTCGCTAGGACAGCATTGTTTACTCACGCCCTATTTGGATTATCGCCAATACCCAAACCAACTGATCGCCCTGACACGCCAACACTTAGCAACGCCAGAGCCCCACCACAGTGAATAATCCCATTATGATTGTGGTAACGGCTGTCACCACAGCATTAGTCACCAAATAACAAAGGCATAAAAAAGCACTCGTGAACAGAGTTCAAACGAGTGCATATTCAAGGACGATTCAGGGTTAGTCGTAAATAGTTGGAATAGGCTGACGTTTATGCTGCGTCGCCTTATAAATACCAATTAACTTGTCTTCAACCGCCTTGCCAACGTCTTTACCCTCAAGGAAATCATCGATTTGCGCATAGGTTAGGCCAAGCGCGACTTCATCTTCGAGTAACGGTTTATTGTCTTCTAAATCCGCGGTCGGCGCTTTATAGACTAACGATTCTGGCGCGCCAAGATACGCGGCGAGTTGGCGAACTTGGCGTTTGTTAAGACCAAATAATGGCGCTAAATCGCAGGCACCATCGCCCCATTTAGTGTAAAAACCTGTGATATTTTCGGCGCTGTGATCTGTCCCCACCACAAGCCCGCCTACGAGTCCGGCGAGTTCATACTGGGCGATCATCCGCATACGGGCTTTAACGTTACCCTTCACAAAATCCACTTTCGCCACATCGGGCAAAGGCAATCCGGCTTCGGCTAACGCGGCAACGGTAGCGCTGTGCACGCCATCAACACCTTGATGCACATTCACAGTGACCAACTTAGAGGGCTGAATAAACTGACAGGCTAATTGCGCCTCATGCTCATCTTTTTGGATCTGATAGGGTAAGCGCACGGCGATAAACTGGTAACCACCTTGGCTATTTTCGTGGTTTAAACTGTCCACCGCCAACTGACACAAACGCCCAGCAGTAGAAGAATCCACCCCACCGCTGATCCCTAATACCAATGCCTTGCTACGCGCTTCTTTTAGTTTGGTTTTAATAAACGCGACACGACGTTGCACTTCGAACTCAGGCTCTATGGCCGTGAGTACCTTCATTTCTCTTAAGATTTGCGCTTTCACCGAAAATTCCACCTTAAATCATCGCTGTATTTGGACTACCTGAACCCGACTAACGTTAACATTTATTCGCAACTGCCTGTAGTTAAAATTAATGCTTAGTTAATTGATTATTGATAAACGCCATAAAAATAAGGGCAACAACGGTTTGCCGTTATTGCCCTAGCGTAAATCAGTCAGCTTAATCCCAATACAGCTACCGACTTATCTTTCCCAGTAGGATTCTTCTAAGCTGTCTTCGCGCTCAGGTAAACCGCGGGA
The DNA here is from genome assembly GCF_019345585.1 of Shewanella sp. NKUCC05_KAH. Taxonomy (NCBI): domain Bacteria; kingdom Pseudomonadati; phylum Pseudomonadota; class Gammaproteobacteria; order Alteromonadales; family Shewanellaceae; genus Shewanella; species Shewanella sp. NKUCC05_KAH. Next base: position 28,814 of record NZ_JAHKQZ010000028.1, on the reverse strand, counting down.
TAAACGCGGGCTATGCTGAGCTAAGACTTCATAGGCGACGCGGTTAGCGTACTTACACACTTGAGAGAACGAAGAATAACACAGGCCATCGCGCTTATGTTTACTTGAGCCTGGCACGTTAGTCTTGTGGAAAGTATTGGCCGCCAGATCGTGCAATAACGCCGATAATGCGCCATCGCCAGCGCCATTAGTGTTACCGATTTTTTCAGGGCCGCCCATGTAAGGTGAAATGTGGGCAAAGACTTTGATTGGTGTTTCACAGTCACTTTTAAGCTTTGGACGAGAAAATTCATAACGATTAAATTCAGGGATAGCACCCGGCAACAGCGTGTGAGTCGTTTCGCGTTTTTCTGAGTCCTCGGTATAACCCGCAGTATAAAGCCCGATTGGACCCGCTGTAGTTAATACCATGTCGCACCATTCCAAGGCTTTTTCACTGGCAAGCAGAGGATCCCGTGAACCCGTTAAAGCTTCACCTTCGTCTTCATTCATCGCCAAAATGGTGACATGTTCTTTGATAAAGTTTTGCCACCATTGTGGATCTTCTTCAATCAAGAAACGCGTGCCTAAGGTTAATACCACGGGAACTTCGGCGGCTTTTGCATATTCGATAGCGCACATGGCCGCATCGGTAATACGGTCGCCATCACTAGCGCGCATCAAATACGCGGTCAACACTAAGGCTGAACTGCCCTGCACCACGTCTTTATCGATAAATTCAGGTGTGAGTTTATCCATAGCGCCTTTGCTGATCGCAAATGTTCGCTCGCCGCACTCAGAAATCAGGGTAAAACAGCGACCGATAGGACCATCTACAGGTTGTAGAAAGTTAAGGTCGACTTTAGAAGAGGTATTACATAAATAGCGGTAGGCGTAACTGCCCACTTCGATATTTTGACTCATTACTCCAAACAGCACTGAACGGTCATCGGCCAGAATAGAATAGTTGTGCACTGTGTTACCAATAGTGCCACCAGCAAATTCATCGCTAATCAAACCATGAATTTTTAACTCAGTGTAGAGTCTGTGGGCCTGTTCATCATTGATCAAGGTAGAATTGCCTTTGGGCAAGCCATAACGGCTCAGCAATTCGTCTTCCACTTTCGCTTCGATATCCACTAAGGTTTGATCAATACCGCTGATATAGGTCGCAAACGGCTGAGGCTGTTGAGTCAGCTGTTCAAGCAGCGGATCTCGGGTTTTAACCGGAAAATAATGTTTAGATTTACGCTGACCGGGAAACTTCATAGTGGCTCTCTTTTCCTGGCATCCATGCTAATTGGCGTCTGCCGAGGCGGTCAAGCCAAGCAGCATCCTAAAAATATTGAGTCTAGGCTAGCGAGACAAAAAAACCACCCCTTAGCCGGAAGGGCGCAGATTCTATCACAAAATCAGTTCGAAGCCAGTGCTCCTATACCCAAACAACCTGAAGATGCAGGATTCAGCGGGAATTTAACGCACTTTAGGCAAGGCGGCTATTTGCAGACCTAGTGGGCTAAGTTAAAAATAGTCAACACAGTATAAAGTGCGTTAAAAAACGCCGGGACGGAGCGCCTAGGGCACTTCACTTCCGTGTTGCATCAATTCAAAAGGTGGCCGACATTCTGTCATTGATGCGCCTTGAATTGAATCACCCTAGGCGCTCTGAAACTCGTATCTTCAGGTGGCTTGGGTATGGGCCCAAGATACCGCTTGTTCTTGGATTAATTGCCGTAATAATTCAATGTGTAACTCATCGTCGTTCAAACAAGGGATAAACCGATAGTCGCTGCCACCCGCATGCAAAAAGGTTTCCTTAGCACCAATGGAGATCTCTTCTAAGGTTTCGAGGCAATCGGTCGCAAACGCAGGGCAAATCACATCGACACTTTTGATCCCTTGCGCAGGTAACTCGGCCAGTAATTTATCGGCGTAGGGCGTTAACCATTCTTCGCGGCCAAAGCGCGATTGGAAGCACACTTGCCATTGCGACTCACTCAGCTCAAGTTTTTGCGCCAACAGTTTAGCCGTGACAAAACACTGCTCGCGGTATGGATCGCCCTCTTTCACATAACGCAGTGGAATACCATGAAATGACAAGAGCAACTTGTCGGCCTGCCCATGGGTTTTCCAGTGGCGCGTCACACTGTGTGCCAGCGCAGCAATATAAGCGCTATGGTCAAAATAGTCTTTATTAAAGCGAACCTGCGGTATGTCACGCACGGTTTTAAGATAACGGGCAACGGCATCGAACACACTTGCCACCGTCGAGCAGGAATATTGGGGATACAAAGGCAGCACAATAATACGCTCTGCTCCTTGATCTTTCAGGCGTTCAAATCCCGCATCGATGGAGGGATTACCGTAACTCATGCCCAGTTCAACCGGAATGGTCTGGTTAAAGGTTACGCTTAAGTCCACCGCCAACTTTTGTGCTTGGCGTGCACTTATCACCATCAAGGGCGAGCCTTCCGGCGTCCACACGCTTTGATAGAGTTTGGCGACTTTCGTCGGACGGGTGTTGAGGATAATGCCGTTCAACAGCGGTTGCCAAATCCACGGCGATAAATCGACGACACGCGGATCACTTAAAAACTGCCTTAAAAAGCGTTTAACGGCCTTAGGACTAGGTTGATCAGGCGTGCCGAGGTTAACCAATAACACACCAAAAGCAGGGGAAGGATTCAACGTTAGGCTCATGGTTAATGAAGTTCACTTGGAGGCTAACATTGCGATACCCATAAAAAAAGCCTGCATCGGCAGGCTTTTTCTTAATATGAGAACTTGTTCTCGTAAATTAACCTTTATTCGGTTATTTCAACACCCTAGCTAACTGCTCACTCACGGCCGCAACCGATTGAGTACCGTCAAACTTGTTGTATTGAGTTTGGCCAGCGGCAGCCACTTTACCGTAGTATTCAACCAGCGGCTTAGTTTGCTCGTGATAAATCGCGAGGCGTTTACGCACTGTGCTTTCTTCATCATCTGGACGAATAGCTAAATCTTCGCCCGTCACGTCGTCTTTACCTTCCACTTTAGGTGGATTGAAAACCACATGGTAAACACGGCCAGAACCTGGGTGAACACGGCGACCGCTCATGCGCTTAACGATTTCTTCGTCTGGCACGTCGATTTCAATCACGTGATCAATGCTAATACCGTTTGCCGCCATCGCATCCGCCTGTGGGATGGTACGTGGGAAACCGTCTAACAAGAAACCTTTAACACAGTCTTCCTGTGCGATACGCTCTTTAACCAGACCGATGATCAGATCATCAGAAACCAGTTGACCAGCATCCATCACTTTTTTCGCTTCCAAACCCAGTGGAGTACCCGCTTTTACCGCGGCACGTAACATATCACCAGTGGAAATTTGTGGGATACCATACTGTTCCATAATGAACTGGGCCTGGGTACCTTTACCGGCACCTGGGGCGCCCAATAGGATAATGCGCATCTCAAGAGTCCTCTTTTCGCATTGATATTCTTCTTAGGGCGGCGATCTTCGCACATCTGGCCGCCATTGAGAAGGGTTTTAGCTTCGACTTTAGCCTCAGAAACCGCAAATAAACTGCGGTTACTAAGCGATTTTTTTCATTAATAGAGCAAAGTATAGAGCTTACGGCGGTATTGATTGGCTATGGGATTACCTTGGCCAAGTGCCGTTAATACTTCCATAAACACTTGTTTTACTGTGCCATTTTCAGCACCTAAATCTTTACTGAGCACACCGAATAACAGTTCTAATGCTTCATCATCGCGGTGAGCAGCATGCAATGCCTTACTCAGCTCGAGTAATAACACTAAATCTGTTGGATTTTGCTCAAACTTTTGCTGCAAATCGCGAATTTCAGGGGTATCCGCCGCATCTAAGGCAAGTGCGAGCTTAGCTTTTAAACTCTGGTAGTAACCATCTTGGTCAGCAAGCCCTACCTTCTCAAGCATGGCTTGTGCTAACACTAATTCGCCCTGCATAAGATACACATCGGCAAGCACTAGACTCACCTCACCCGCTTGATTTGACCCCGCATGCGCGTCTTTAAGCAACACGGCGGCAGTGGCAAGATCCTCTGCGCTAACTTGACTCAGGGCGAGTAATGCTTTGGCCTGTGCTAACTGTAACTGCCACATAGGTGGTAAATATTTATCCAGCATAGCCGTGACTTGCGCCGCATCTTGCAGGCCAGCAAAACCATCTACAGGCTGACCTTTATCCAATACTAACGTAGTCGGTAGACTTTGAATGCGAAAGTAATTGGCGATTTCTAATTCGGCTTCACAGTCAACTTTTGCGAGCACAAATCGACCCGCATTTTGCGCGGCAATTTTCTCTAAGGTGTGCAGCATAGCCACACTTTGTTCCTGTGGCTGTGCCCAAAATGCTAACACCACGATCTGTTGCATCGAGGCGTCAACCACTTGCTGAATATTGTCTTTAGTCAGGCTGAGGATATTATCCATAGTATTCCCTTAACGTTTAAGGCCTCAATCATGGGAGGCCTTATTCTTTTAAAACTAAGCGTTAGCACTCAGTTTCAACGCGCTATTTTAAAATCGTTGTCTTAACAGCTTGTATTATCGCTAATGAATTGAGTGACAGGCTAGGCGCAAACCACTCTTCCTGCACTAGAAACAATATCGGGGCCGTTCAAAGAAGGGCCCCGATAGTCATTTACTTCATGTTAGCCAGTAACATTTGGTTCATCAGCTTGATAAAGGCCGATGGGTCCGCAAGGCTACCTTTTTCAGATAATTGCGCCTGTTGCAGCAGCAGATTTGACCAATCCGCGAAGACGGCTTCATCTTGAAGATCATTTAAGCGCGATACTAATGGGTGCGCTGGGTTGATCTCAAATGTCGGCTTCACTTCTGGCACAGGTTGACCCGCAGCTTGCATCAGCTTGATCATCTGAGTCGACATTTCGCCTTCACCCGCCACCACACAGGCAGGAGTGTCGGTTAAGCGTGACGTGACTTTCACATCCGCAACGGTTGAGCCTAATGCCGTTTTAATGCGTTCAACTAAAGCTACCGATTCTTGCTCAAGCTTTTCTTGCGCTTCTTTTTCAGATGCATCTTCCAGCTCGCCAAGTTCTAAATCACCACGGGTCACTGAGTGCAATTGTTTCTCTTTGTACTCAGTTAAGTGGTTGATTAGCCACTCGTCGATACGCTCTGACATCAGTAAGACTTCAATGCCTTTCTTACGTAGCAACTCTAAATGTGGGCTGTTAGCGGCGGCTTCATGGCTGTCGGCAACAATGTAATAAATCTTAGTTTGGCCTTCTTTCATGCGGCTGATGTAGTCATCAAGTGACACAGTCGGCGCAGCACTGCCCGTGTGGGTCGAGGCAAAACGTAATAAGCCCGCGATACGCTCACGGTTGGCGAAATCTTCCGCAGGCCCTTCTTTCAGCACTTGACCAAATTCAGCCCAGAACTGTTGATATTTTTCCGCATCGTCTTTCGCCAGTTTTTCCAGCATGCCAAGCACACGTTTGGTGATACCAGTACGCATCGCTTTGGTCACGTGGTTATCCTGCAGAATTTCGCGGGATACGTTCAGCGGCAGATCGTTTGAGTCAATTAAGCCCTGCACGAAGCGCAGATAAGATGGCATAAATTGCTCAGCGTCATCCATGATGAACACACGTTGCACAAACAGTTTTAGGCCGTGTTTACGGTCGCGATTCCACATATCCCAAGGCGCTTTTGCAGGAATATACAATAGGTTAGTGTATTCTTGCTTACCTTCTACCCGATTATGACTCCACAGTAGTGCATCGGTATAATCGTGGGAAATGTGTTTGTAAAACTCTTGATACTCTTCGTCACTGATGTCAGCTTTATTGCGCATCCACAAAGCCGTGGCTTTGTTCATGACTTTCCATTGACCTTCGGTCGCAGGAATTTTTTCGCCATCAGGACCATCACGCTCTGGCGAGCCTTCTTGCCACATTTCGACTGGCACAGAGATATGATCTGAGTATTTAGTGATGATCGAACGCAGGCGCCAATCATCGGCAAATTCTTTTTCTTCGTCACGCAGGTGCAGCGTAATTTCAGTACCACGGCTCGCCTTAGTGATGGTATCAACGGTGAAGTTACCCTCGCCTTCTGATTCCCACAATACGGCTTCATCGGCCTTATGACCGGCAGCACGGGTGCGAACGGTGACTTTTTTCGCCACGATAAAAGCCGAATAGAAACCGACACCGAACTGACCGATTAGCTGGGAATCCTTTGAGGATTCGCCCGATAGATTCTTAAAGAAATCAGCGGTGCCTGATTTTGCGATTGTGCCTAAATGCTCAATCACGCCGTCGCGGGTCATACCCACGCCGTTATCTTCGATGGTCACAGTGCCTTTTTCTTTATCGGCACTGATACGGACTCGCAGTTCACCGTCGCCTTCATAGAGTGCGTCATTGGTCAACGCCAGGTAACGCAGCTTGTCCGCCGCATCCGCAGCGTTGGAGACCAGTTCACGCAAGAAAATTTCTTTGTTGGAATACAAAGAATGGATCATCAAATGCAACAGCTGTTTGACTTCTGTTTGAAAACCATGAGTTTCTTGTTGTGACATGAAATTTTCCTTTATTTGTTACGCAATTTGGTAAAAGTAACGCTTAGTGTTTACTAAATGGGGCTCCAAATTTGCTTTTCAAGGGCAAGGGCTAAAACGAGGTTCGAATGGCGAAAAATAAGGCGCTTGATGAATACCAAGCGCCTATATATGTGGACTTTCGTGTGCTTTCAACATCAGCCGGTGTTAGGCGCTAGTCTTGGGCTAATTCTTTTTCTAACTGTTGGGCGATGGCTTCGGGCGATCCGCTGTTGCGGGCAAAGAGTCCATAAGCGGCTGGGATCACGAAAATAGTGAATAGGGTTGCCAGTAAAATCCCCGACAACACCACTACACCAATCACAAAACGAGTTTCAGCACCCGCGCCTACCGCCAACACCAATGGCACGGCGCCAGCGGCAGTGGTGATCCCTGTCATTAAGATAGGTCGTAACCGCTGCGCTGACGCTTGAATAATGGCCTTATCAAAATCAACGCCTTTATCCCGCAATTGATTAGCAAACTCGACAATCAAGATGCCATTTTTCGCGGCTAACCCGACCAGCATAATAATGCCTATCTGACTGTAAATATTGAGACTCTGCCCCGTGAGCCACAAACCAATTAAGGCACCGACGGTGGCGAGCGGCACAGTAAGCATGATCACCACAGGGTGGATATAACTCTCAAACTGCGCCGCGAGCACGAGGAATACAATCCCCAGTGCGAGGATGAATACGAAGTACATAGAGCTACCCGACTCTTGATAATCGAGGGATTGGCCCTTGTAGCTAATCACCGCTTCCGCTGGCAAATAGGTACGCGCCAATTGATTCATATAATCAAGGGCTTCACCTAGACTATAACCATCTTCCAAACTGGCTTCTATGGTGATCGCGCGCATACGATTGTAACGGTTCAGCGAACTGGCGTCGGCAAACTCCTCCACAGTCACTAAGTTAGACAGCGGAATAAGCTCCTGACTGCGCTCGGAACGAACATAGATATTTTGCAGATCCGCCGCCGTATTTTGATTATCGCGCTCGCCTTCAACGATCACATCGTATTCTTCACCGTCACGCATAAACGTCGTCACTAAGCGTGAGCCCAGCATGGATTCCAACGTACGGCCAATGTTTGAAATCGACACTCCAAGGCTCGCGGCTCTGTCTCTGTCGATGACGACTCGAAGTTGAGGCTTAGTCTCTTTATAATCGTGATCTAATCCCAATAATTTGGGATTCTGTGCCGCCTTTTGCATCATGATATCGCGCCAGCGGGCAAGCTCTTCGTAGCTAGGTCCACCAATCACAAATTGCACAGGTTTACCTACACCGCGACCAAAGGCTTGGCGCATCACAGGGAACGCTTGCACCCCTGCGAGATTAGCAAGACGTTTATTAATGTCGACGATAACTTCCTTTACTGGACGACGTTTGCCCCAGTCTTCCAGTACTATGATTGCCATACCGTTAGAGAAATCCGCCGCGCGGCCAAAACCACGGGGGGCACGAATGAGCAGACGTTTGATATCACCCGTTTCGACCAATGGCATCAAGCGGTTTTCCACTTCATTCATATAGGATTCTATGTATTCATAACTCGCGCCCTGTGGCCCGTTGACCATCAAGAATAACGAACCACGGTCTTCCTGTGGCGCAAATTCTTGCGGTACTTTTTGGACTAAATAGACACTAGAACCTAATGCGACTAACACCAGAATCGACACCAATATCGGGTGAGCCATGGCGGATTTTAAGGACAATTGATACCGGTTTGACACTTTTGTCATTATGCCGTCGACCTTACGTACCAACCAAGAATCCTGCGAGCTCGGCTTAAGCAACTTAGAGCACATCATGGGCGTGAGTGTGAGCGCCACTAGGCTAGAGAACAGCACGGCCGCACTCATGGTCACGGCAAACTCTTTAAAGAGTTTACCTAAGTCACCCTCAAGGAAAGTGATTGGCATAAATACCGCGACCAATACGAGTGTGGTCGCGATAACAGCAAAAGCCACTTCACGCGCACCGAGAAAAGCAGCTTTGAGTGGTGAATCTCCTTCTTCGATACGTCTATGGATGTTTTCCAGCATCACAATCGCATCATCCACCACCATACCAATGGCGAGGATCATTGCCAATAAGGTCAAGAGGTTAATGGTATAACCTAGTGCATACAGCACAATAAAGGTGCCGAGCAGAGACACTGGCACAGTGATCGCGGGGATCAACATAGCACGCACACTGCCAAGGAACAGATAAATCACGATAATCACTAAAATCATCGCTGTGAACAGGGTTTGATACACTTCTTTAATCGAGGCTTCGATAAACACTGAGCTATCGTAGCTGCGTTTAATCGACATCCCCGCTGGCAAGGTCGGGTTGATTTTGTCAACCAGCGCGTTCACTGCGCGCGCCACTTCCAACGTATTGGCGGTTGATTGTTTAGACACGCCTAAACCTATCATTGCCTCTTTGTTGCCACGGAACATAATCCGCTCTTCATCAGAGCCAATTTCCACCCGTGCGACATCGCTCAGTTTGACTAAATAACCGTCTTCCCCTTGGGTGATCACTAAGTTTGCGAAATCTTCGGCAGTGCGATAACCCCGCTCCAGTCGCACAGTAAAGTGCCGCTCCTTCGACTCTATCGAACCTGCAGGTAACTCGACGTTCTCAGCTCTGAGCGCGGCCTCAACATCGGCAACCGTTAAACTACGAGAGGCCAAGGCTTGTCTGTCAAGCCAAACGCGCATGGCGTAAACCTTACCACCACCAATACGCATCCGCGCCACACCATCGACCACCGAAAAGCGGTCCGACAAATAACGGTTGGTGTAATCGGTCAATTCTAGGGTCGTCATTTGATCCGACACGAGATTGAGCCACATGATCACTTCATCACTGCCATTGGCCTTTTGTACTTCTGGGGGATCAGCTTCATCGGGTAAATTGTCGAGTAAACCTGAGATCCTGTCGCGCACATCGTTAGCTGCATCTTCAATATTACGACTAATATCAAACTCTAAGGTAACCGATGAGCGGCCATCACTGCTCGATGAACTCACGTGACGAATGCCTTCGACGCCACTGATCCTGTCTTCAATCAATTGGGTAATGCGGCTTTCCACCACGGCAGCACTGGCACCGCGGTAATTCGTGTCGATAGATACCACTGGCGGATCTATATTCGGGTATTCGCGCAGGGGCAATTTATCAAAGGAGACAAGCCCGAAAGCGACCAGCAACAAGCTGATCACTGAGGCAAATACGGGACGTTTGACCGAGAGATCAGTAAGGATCATACACTTGGCTCCGCGTTCGTATCGGCAAGATAACTAAACTTTTCCGCGAACTCAGTTTGCACTTTATCCCCAGGATGAACTTTCAGTAAGCCGCGGATCACCACGTTTTCGCCTAAGGCTAAACCGTCTAAGATCTCCACCCAGCCACGAGTGCGAATACCAATAGTGACTTGTTTACGTTCAATCACCTTGTCAGCATTGACGCTGTAAACATAATGGCTGTTTTGGATCGGGATAATGGCAGATTCAGGCAACATCAAGGCCTCGCGGCTACGCTTGATGAGTTTGACCTTCATCAACATGCCCGGTAATAAACGCAGCTCAGGATTGGGGATTTCGGCGCGAACGATCACTGTGCGCGTGGTTGGATTCACGCGGCTATCAATCGATGTCACCACACCTTTGAAAGTCACATCAGGGAAAGCGACCGCTTTGGCTTCCACCTTTTTACCTGGCTCTAAATCTTGAATAAAGCGCTCTGGCACTGAAAAATCGAGCTTAATGGTAGAAATATCATCCAATGTCGTAATCACAGTGCCGGGCGACACTAAGCTGCCCACACTGATTTGACGTAAGCCTAAACGGCCATTAAAAGGCGCCAGAATACTGCGATCATTGAGTGATGATTGCGCCTGTTCGAGCTCGGCACGGGTGGTATCAATAAGGGTTTGTAATCTGTCGCGTTCTAACTCGGCCACAGTGCGGCTAGTCACCAACGAACTGATCCGAGCTAATTCACGTTGATTATCACTGACTTTGACTTGCGCGGCTTTAACCTTAGCGATCTGCTCAGCATTTTGCAGTTGGACTAATAACTCGCCCTTTTTAACGATATCGCCGTCGTCAAATTTAAGCGCTATCACCATGTCGGTGACTTTAGGCGTTATCGTTACAGATTCTGCGGCTTTATTGCTACCAATAGCTTCAACTTCATCGCGAATGGGCGCAATAGCGGCAGTGGCAATCACTACATTAGGTATGAGTTTAATCTGGGCTGCAGTAATCTCTTGCGGTTGCATGGCTTGGTATCCAAACCATGCCGCGGCCAATATGGCGATTATTAGAATAATTTTTTTCATCGGGCTTCCAAGGAATGACTCGCATTAATGACGGCTAGTTTACTCACTCACATCATCGCATCAATATGTTTTACTTTTTCTTACAAATTACGCTGATAGCGCAAAATATGTATGATTAAGTGTCCTTGGCGATATCAATGGCAGAGTTGCCAGAATGCAGTACGATAACAAGGTTGTTAAGTGATTAATTTTACTTATTGCCACTAAATCAACATTTATCACTAAAACCATTTGAAAAAGATTGGTATATAGATAATTAAATCCTGAAACACAGATCGCCTAGATAATCGACAACTCCCTGCTTAAAACTCAAATCGCAGCCAATAAAAAAGGGCGATAATTCGCCCTTTTCTAGTCAACTGCTGAAATTAACGTATTCGACGTTCTTCTTTCATCAGGTTTGACAGTGACTGGTACACATTGCTAACCACTTCATCGCTTAATGGCTGATCTTCGTTATCGCGAAGGAAGATTTTCGTTTCTTCTGGAGTATCACCATCTTCAAGCAGTAAACGGTAGCTACCTTCTTTCAGTGCTAACTTATCTTCGCCCCACAATGAACTCCAGAAACCAGAGTTATCGTCAAACTTGATAAAGTACAATCCTTTAGCACTATCCATATCGGCAATTTCAAAGCCCATTTCTGGTAGCACTATGCGTAGACGATCCCACACTTGCTTATAAGAGGCTTTAGCAGACCAGTAAGCTTTACCTTCTTCAGGCGTCACGAGATCAACATTAATACCTAAGGTTTGCTTCAAACGATTCGATTGGATCGCTTGATCGCGCTTAACGCTGATATACGCAATGGCGCTGTTCAGCATATCAATAGTGTATCTTTGCTTATCTTCACCGCTTAATAAAACTTGTTGCGCTTTATCGTCGTAGAACTCTTCGTGTTCAACTAAGTGAATAACGATATTGGCAGTACGACCATGTGGACGCGTTTCCACGTCAAAACGATAGCGTTGGCGCAACAGATAAACTTTATCCGCACCCCACATGCTCGATTCAATCACTTCACGACTTTCAATCCAATCGGTTTCTACGTTGCCTTTATCAAAATCTCGGCTACGAACAGCAATACCTTTTTGAGCAAAGAAACCATCTAAGTTTGTGAAGATTTCTTGTTTCAAATCCACAGCATTGTCTATGGATTCAACCACGATTTTAATGTTGTCACTGCCCTCTTCCACATGAGTACCTTCCGCCATTGGCAGTACTTGCAGTGGCGGACGGATATCTAAGTTTTTGCCATACAGCGAAGCATTCACTTTAGAACCCAGTGCTGGTACATCGAATTCTTTATTGTAGGGTGGCGTTTTTAATCCCGCGGGGATCTTAAGCAAAGGCGCTTGCTCGGCCTGAACATAGTCGTCGTTACCGTTCGCTTGGCGGCGATCAAGTGGCGAACTACAGGCTGCAACAGCAGCAACTAAGATCAGTGGAGTGACTTTCTTTAACATTAATTATTTAACCTCTATCTGGGCACGAGTCATTGCTTCTATCAACAGACCATGACATTGCTCAGAAAGTTCAGTCAAAGGTAAACGAATATGGCCACATTCAATCAAACCCATACGATGGGCAGCCCATTTTACTGGGATAGGGTTGGCTTCACAAAACAGTGTGCTATACAAACCGCGCAGCGGGGTATCTATGCTCTGAGCCAGCTCGGCATGGCCCGCGAGCGCCGCATCACACATAGCTTTAAAAGCCTTTGGTACTATGTTGTTAGCAACAGAAATTACGCCATTTCCACCTAAGAGTAAAAACTCTCTGGCAGTGGCATCATCACCGCTATACAAGAGGAAATCATCGCCGCACAGTTCGCGCAGACGTTTTACACGTGATAAGTCACCGGTCGCCTCTTTTACACCAATAATGTTGCTTACGCTAACAAGCTCGGCAACAGTTTCTGGCAGCATATCAACGGCAGTACGGCCAGGGACATTATAAAGAATTTGTGGAATATCTGTGCTAGCGGCCACGGCTTTATAATGCGCAATCAATCCCTTAGGCGTTGGCTTATTATAATATGGCGTTACGCCAAGCATAGCGGCAACACCCACCTTAGATAAGGACTTGGTGAGCTCAACGGCTTCAGATGTGGCATTGGCGCCATTGCCACCAATGACAGGAACACGTCCCGCAGCAAATTTAACGGTTTGTGAAACGACCGCTACATGCTCAGGCATAGGCAGAGTCGCTGACTCGCCAGTAGTACCAACGGCAACAATGGCATCTGTGCCTTGGTCAATATGGAATTCGACTAACCTTTCAAGACTTGCAAAATCTACTGAGCCATCACTGTTCATTGGCGTGATTAAGGCTACGATGCTTCCGTTTATCATCTGACTTTCCCCAAGATTTCAGGATTCGCTATGGTACTGATGCCAACCACTAATGACAAGCATTAACGGGGCTCTCAAATTGAATTAGTTATGGTAGCATTACATCCCGCACAAAAACTCAGCTTTAACCCTGAGTTTTCGCTCTATGATATCGAAAAAGTGAGGAAAATTCATGACCAATTTCCTGGTCGTAACAGCGATGGGTCTCGACCGTCCTGGACTTGTAAGTAAACTAGCTCGACTTGCCAGTGACTGTGACTGCGATATCGTCGACAGCCGTATGGCATTATTTGGTAACGAATTTACCCTAATTATGATGTTGTCTGGCTCGTGGGCATCAATAACGAAAATTGAAAGTATGTTCCCCAGTCTGAGCGTTGAGTTAGAACTGTTGACGGTGATGAAACGCACCTCTAAACACACACCACAAAACTACCTTTCTCGCCTCGAAGTACGCTTCACGGGTAAGGACCAACGCGGCACCATTAAACGCATTACCCAGTTCCTTGCTGACAGGTCATTAGATCTTGCCGCAGTACGTTCATTTTCTGAGGAACTCCCCGGTGGTGAACAAACGCAAAATGTGTCGCTAACCATTAATATTCCTGAAAAAGTTGAACTAGAAAAGCTCGAACAGAGTATCTATCAGCTCGCCCAAGATATGACCTTAGATTGTACTATTCGTCGTATGGAAGGCACTGCCATCTTAGAGGACAGAGGATAATAGATGAATACCTTAACGGCTGGGGCAAAAGCGCCTCACTTTACACTGCAAGATCAACATGGCAACTCAGTATCGCTGGCTGACAGCCTTAAGCAAGGCCCTGTTTTAGTGTATTTTTACCCGAAAGCATCAACGCCGGGTTGCACAGTTCAAGCCTGCGGCCTACGTGACAGTAAAGCCGAGCTCGATAGTCATAATGTCACTGTATTTGGCATTAGCCCAGATCCTGTGGCTAAACTGGCTAAATTTGCAGAGAAACAAGCACTCAACTTCACTTTGCTGAGCGATGAAGACCACAGTGTCGCCGACGCTTTTGGGGTCTGGGGTGAAAAGAAATTCATGGGAAAAACCTATGATGGCATCCACAGATTAAGCTTCCTTATCAATACCGACGGCACCATCGCCTACGTATTCGATAAGTTTAAAACCAAAGATCACCATGAAGTCGTACTCGCGCAAATCGCGGGTTAATGACTAATATGACGACGAATACAAGGCTTCAAGCTGCTGCTTTAATCGGCACAAAAGTGTAAACGTTGTCAGTTGATCTTGGTAGACTGAATAAATAATCGGCAATCGATAACGAAAAGGTCCTGAAATCAGGACCTTTTTCATGAAAAATTTTCACTTTCATATCACAAGATGCGGTCTAACCAAGCAAAAAAACCGCAAAAGCATTCAGCTATGCCCGTATTCTATGGCATCACAACGTCGGTTTATCCTGCCACATAGGGCCAAATAATCGCAGCGGCAATGCTCCACATGGTTAACCAAATAAAACGGTCAAGGTAACGCCATGCCGCTGGGCGAGTAAAAATGGGCGCTAACAAACGCGCACCAAAACTTAAGCCAAAAAACCAAATAAATGATGCCAGTACGGCACCCGCGCCAAACCAAGGCCGATCGAAATCATCAAATTGAGTGCTAATGCTGCCGAGCAACACCACAGTATCAAGATACAAATGCGGATTAAGTAAACTGATCCCAAGCGTCGTCAGTACGGCTTTCTTAAATGTGTCCGCATTATCGGCTTGATCCATCTCAATGCCCTTAGCCACAAACGACGCCTTTAGCGCATTCGCACCATACCAAAGTAGAAACGCAGCACCACCGAAACTCGCCACATGCTTAATAGTGGGAAACGACTCAATAATATGTCCTAGCCCCGCGACACCCGCAGTGATCATCAGCGCATCAATGATAGAGCAGAGCAAGGCAATCGGTAACGGGTATGAGCGCTTGATGCCTTGCTTGAGCACAAAGGCATTTTGCGCGCCCACAGCAATAATCAAACTCCCACCAATCCCCATACCTTGTATAAATGCCGCTTGCATAACCACCTCTCATGTTCGAAGAAGGCGCTAGCATAGTCAAAACAACAAAATTAATATAACTAATGTTTTTTATGTATCATAAGTAAAATTAATAACCATCAAACACAGATCGATTAAGGATGACTATGCTGGAATACGCCAATCTCAAAGCGCTCGCCGTTGTGGTCTCGGAAGGCGGCTTCGACCGCGCCGCCAAAGTGCTGCACATCACCCAGTCGGCGGTATCACAGCGCATTCGACAACTTGAAGAAAAAGTTGGTCAGTCACTGCTTATTCGCTCCAATCCTGTGGTCGCAACGCCCACAGGTAAGCGCCTGCTGCGTCACTATTCACAGGTACAATTACTCGAAAGTGAATTAAGAGCTGAGATGGACGCCGACGATCCCAACCATCCAACCACAGTGCGCATCGCTGTGAATGCCGACAGTTTAGCCACTTGGTTTTTACCTGCACTGGCAGGCATGTTCAGTCGCCATGCTTGGTTATTAGAATTGATCGTCGATGACGAGTCTTACACCCATCATCTATTGAAAAATGGTGAAGCGGTCGGATGTGTCACCACAACCGAAGTACCAATGGCGGGTTGCAGCAGTGAATTTTTAGGCACCATGGAATATTTGTGTGTAGCCACGCCCGAATTTGCCGCACGCTATTTTAGCGATCTGAGCGATACTCAGTCATTTAGCGGAACCTTACCATTTAGTAACACCTCGTCATTCAACGCCATCAACCAAGCTCAGTTAGCAAAGGCGCCAGCAGTAGTATTCTCCACCAAAGATAAGTTGCATGAGAAGTTTCTCGCCCAGTATTTCAATATGACCCCAGGGCAATGGTGGCAACATACTATCCCCTCTTCCGAGAGCTTTTTAGAAGCGATTAACTTGAGTTTAGGTTATGGACTCGTTGGGCATTTACAAGCTAAACCATTAATCGATAAAGGGATACTGATTGAGATCACCCCAGAACGGCGCATGCGGGTGCCGCTGTTTTGGCAGCATTGGAATATCAAAGCAAAACAAACGACACTGGTTTACCGTGCCCTTGCAGCAACAGCGCAGCATAATTTGCTGCAGGCATAAAAAATCGGGCTCAAACCAAAGTTTGAGCCCGATGTTAAAAGCCTTCAATCTAATATCAAGTGAGTCTTAAGCACTCAGATTTGACATTTAAGAGTTAACTCACTCTTTATTAGCTCGCTCTTAACGCAGCAATACGTTTCTCTAATGGAGGATGACTCATCATCATTTCCGCCATTGAACGCTTGCCGTTAATACCGAAGGCTGACATTTGTGCAGGCATTGCCGTACTTTCAGGGCCTTGGCGTAAACGCTCAAGCGCAGCAATCATCTTGCCTTTACCCGCTAAACGGGCCGCGCCTTCATCGGCTTTGTACTCACGAATACGTGAGAAGTAAGCGACGATGATTGAAGCCAAGATACCGAATAACATATCCAATACGAAAACAACGGCCATGTAAGCAAACATGCCTAAACCTTCGCCTTCTTCATCATTGCTCGACACGAAGTTGTTGATAATGCCAGCAACTACGCGGGCCGCGAAGATCACAAAGGTATTTACCACACCTTGGATCAGTGTCAAGGTCACCATATCACCGTTAGCAACGTGGCTAACTTCGTGGGCTAATACGCCTTCAATTTCATCTTGGCTCATGCCATATAACAGACCCGTACTCACAGCCACTAATGAATTGTCTTTACTTGGACCAGTAGCGAACGCATTCATGTCAGGCGATTGATAAATCGCCACTTCTGGCATTTTAATCCCCGCTTGCTTAGCTTGACGGGCAACCGTCTCTACTAACCAACGTTCGGTACTGTCACGTGGGGTGGTGATGACTTCACAACCCATGGTCTTTTTCGCCATCCATTTTGAAATGGCTAAGCTGATAAAGGCCCCACCGAATCCAAAAATGGCAGCGAACACCAGCAGTCCACCCATAGTAGACGTGTTCACGCCTAGAATAGACATTACAATTGAGGCTACTAGCAACACAGCTAGGTTAGTCGCAATCAATAGAAATATACGCTTCATTTCAGCTCCTTTAGGGCAAGAATAGGCCATTTAACTTTGTTCAAAGACATAATATGTCCAAATCATCGAAATTCAAGTGGTAAAAGAAAAGAGTTTTTAAAATAGGTTATCTTTCTCGTATATAGACACTGCCTTTCATGGCCGAGAGTCTAGGGACAGTATATTAATCGAAACTTAAACTTATGCCCAAGCAACCTCAAGATACGAGTTTCATCGCGTTCTAAGAGCTTTAATTCAAGGCGCATCAATCACTGACTTTTGCATTGATGCAATACAGAAGTAGAATGCCCCGAACGCTCTATCTTGGTGGGGATAACTATCTTGAAAAACACCGCCGCTAGCCGTGCTAGAGCGCAATTCTGCTTTAACTCTGTATGTTTATCGGAATTAATCTTTGTTAACATACCAATACACTCCGAGATTTCAGGATACAAAATGACAATCAACGCCCTACTACTGAGCAGCTCTCGTGTCGGTGATACGCCTTATCTTGCCCACGCGATCCCTTTTATTAAACCGCTCACCGCCAACGCACAAAAATGGATTTTTATCCCCTATGCAGGGGTTAGCATGAGTTATGACACTTATTTAGCGTCTGTCGTGACTGGGTTAGCTGAGCTTGAACTCGATATCAGTGGTATTCATCAGCATCCAGACCCTAAACAAGCAATAAAAGATGCCGATGGAATTTTAATCGGTGGGGGTAACACCTTTCACCTGTTACACCAACTATATCATTATGATCTGGTCGCGCTTATTCGTGAGCAAGTCGCCCTTGGTAAACCTTATATCGGCTGGAGTGCGGGTTCAAACGTATCGGGACTGAGTATTCGCACCACTAATGATATGCCGATCATCGAACCGCCTTCGTTCAACGCATTAAACTTAGTGCCGTTCCAGCTCAATCCACACTATTCCAATTACCAAGCACCGGGCCACAATGGTGAAACCCGTGCCCAGCGATTATTAGAATTCACTAAAGTCGACCCATTAACCCCAGTGATCGGCATAGTTGAAGGCTCAGCTTTGTGGCGACAAGGAGACACACTATCACTCTTAGGTGACAAACCTGCGTATTTATTCTGTGGTGAGCAGCAAGAGATCCTAATTCCTGTAGGCAGTGACCTATCGCACTTACTCAAGTCCTAATATCCACGTTAGCATATCTAAATGGGCTCACAGTTAACACCGTGAGCCTGAATCACTCATTAGCAATAATTAAGATTAACTATTTGATATTGTAAGTTTTTAATTAACACTCTCGATTCAACTGCGCCAATTTTGTGTAAAAATGCCACTGAATTCAATGAGAACAGTGTTAGCTCAGCCAAGACAGTTTTTACTGTAGTACCAATTGCGATTATTTATCGTAAAATCACACCGCAAAGTATTGAGAACTACACCTAAAATAGCGCCAAGCATAATTTATGTTACAAATCTCTAGCTACGCAGGTAAAATTATCCCTCACCTCAGCTACTCGAATCCCACGACTGAGGATTTTATAGCAGACAAGTTATTAATATTTAGGGATTAGATAGACTGAAGCATATATTGTGCCTATGAATCAGCGTCATTTTAGTAAGGAGTTTCCATTTTGCGAATGAATCTTATGATAAATTACCCTACCGGTTATCCGGCATTACTCAAAAAACTACCTTTTGTCATCTTGACCGCCATCGTCTATGTCGTCGGCATAAACAACGTCAATGCCGCAGCGGCAGAGACAACACCAACGCCTGCACCAGAGAAGAAATCTAAAAAATTCTCCCAAGACACAGTTATTGAACTCGCTCAACAACTGTCGCAAAAGCCATTTAAAGAAGCGAAAAAAGCACCTAAAGAGCTGGTTGATCTCGATTTCGCGACCTATGGCAAAATCAATTACCAAGAAAATGCCGCGATTTGGGGCGGAACACCGACCAAATTTTCGGTACAACTTTTTGCTCCAGGCTTTCTCTATAAAAACCTTGTCGATATCGACGTGGTCGAAAACAGCAAAGCTATTCCAATTGAGCTAACAGAAGCTTCATTCGATGTCCCTAACGACACCATTGAAAAACTCATCACCCAAGTGGGCCAATACGCGGGTGTGCGTTTACATTACCCTATCAATGATGATGAAATAAAAGATGAATTCATCATGTTTCAAGGTGCGAGCTATTTTCGCGTGCTCTCTAAAGGGCAAACCTATGGCTTGTCTAATCGTGGTTTAGCGATTGATGTCGCTCAGCCAAAAGGTGAAGAATATCCCCTGTTTAAGCGTTTCTGGGTCGAGCGCCCATCTAAATATCAGACGGCAATTGTGGTTCATGCTCTGCTAGATAGCCAAAGTGTCACTGGCGCCTATCGTTTTGGTATTTATCCCGGTGCACCATCACGTGTCGAAGTGGATGTAACCTTATTCCCACGCAAAGATATCCAGCATGTGGGTCTTGCACCGCTGACCTCTATGTTCCTCTTCGGCGGACTCGATAACTCAGATAAACCCGATTACCGCCCACAAGTACATAACTCCGACGGCCTACAAATTGATCGCGGTAATGGCGAACGCCTATGGCGCCCATTAAATAATCCTAACAAACTGCAGATCAGTGCTTTTGGCGATGAAGATATAAAGGGATTTGGTCTTATACAACGCCATCGTAAATTTGAAGACTATCAAGATCTGAGTGCAAACTATCAACTTCGACCTTCTGCATGGATTGAACCCCTCAATGATTGGGGCAAAGGCCAACTGGTGTTGCTTGAAATTCCCTCTAATGCTGAAACCAACGACAACATAGTTGCCTATTGGGAGCCGCAAGGCGGACTGAAAAAGGATCAGCCCTATAAATACTCCTATCGCATAACAGCCTCAAACGACAGCCCTTCTACGGCGTCAAAAGCACGTGTTGTCCGCAGTACTAAGGGGCAAGTGTTAGCAAAAGGCAAAGAATTACTTATCGATTTCAGTAACATCAAGCCGCAAGATATTGATAAAATTATCATCGATGCCAGCATCAGCAAAGGTAAAATCCTGTCGTCTCGGATTGTCGCCCACCCAGACATCAATGGCGCTCGAGTATTTATCAGCTTCGAACCAGAAAGTACCAATGTAGCCGAACTGAGAATACAGCTTAAGAAAGACGATAAACCACTTGCAGCGACTTGGCTGTACCGCTGGAATAGCGATGATTGGCAATAAGCTGATATTCACGAGTATCACTGTCTAACAAGCATAAACTGACCGAGTAAATGAATAAAAGCGCCAGTTTTTACTGGCGCTTTTTTATACCTAGGATTTTATTTATAGGCTTACTATTTATAGGTTTTATCTCTAGCATAAATAGAACAAGCCAAGGCTAAAAACTCACGACCTGCTTTTCAGCAAACATAATCCCATACCTTATCGCCCGACTTCTCTGCCAACATAACTACAGGCTTAATTCAAATGACACTATCAGCTTAAAACGTAGCACTATTGTGTGATTTTAGGGTTATTAGCCTCTCCTGATGTGCGTCGCCGCAAGGACCTCTGCGAACTAAAGTAAGCAGTACGTTAAGTGTGTCAGTCAAGTTTGACCTTAAACCCCTCACGAAGAATGCCGACTAAAAGTAGAAATCTAAATGCAAAAAAGCCTCGATATAAATATCGAGGCTTTTTCTTTTTTGGTACCCGAGGCCAGACTTGAACTGGCACGCTGTTACCAGCGAGGGATTTTAAATCCCTTGTGTCTACCGATTCCACCACTCGGGCAAACGCTGAATATTAATGACGGGAATCATGTCAAAAATATTATTAACTCTAAATAATTAACGCTTTACACTAATAAATCTATTTAATAAAGCCTATTGAAGATTCTGACTTTATTTTTACCATCACTATCAAAATAATGGTACCCGAGGCCAGACTTGAACTGGCACGCTGTTACCAGCGAGGGATTTTAAATCCCTTGTGTCTACCGATTCCACCACTCGGGCAAACTCTTGATATTAACGACGGGAATCGTGTCATTAATACTTTAATCTATGGAGGCGCGACCCGGAGTCGAACCGAGATCGACGGATTTGCAATCCGCAGCATAGCCATTCTGCCATCGCGCCATAGTTGCTAACTCATGTCGATAGAATTAGACTTTAAAAATATTGGAGCGACATATCGGGTTCGAACCGATGACCTATACCTTGGCAAGGTATCGCTCTACCAACTGAGCTAATGTCGCATCTTGTTTTACTATTCACTCAGATAAACAAAGCATTTCACTTTATTACCTAGCTAATATCAAACATCAATATTGGGTATCGTTAAGACTTTGTTTACACATTGCCTCTTGTCTACGGGGTGGCATTCTACCGATTTACCACCCAGTGTCAACCGCTGTTTTATCGATAACTTACTGCTTGCACACTAAATAATCTCTTTGATTTTTTATTGCACTATTCAGCGGTAAGATCTTTCCAAGCGGCTAAAATGTAACTCATCATTGACCAAAACGTTAATACAGCGGCGATATATAACAGTACAAATGCGGCATTCGTCATTAAAGGATTGTATTGCCAAATCAGCCCAATAATTGCCACCATTTGCGCAGCCGTCTTATATTTACCAATCCAAGACACGGCGACAGTACCACGTTTACCAATTTCAGCCATCCATTCCCTCAACGCTGAAATGACAATCTCGCGACCTATCATAAACAGGGCGGGCAATGTCAGCCAGATATTCGCGTATTGATCGACCAACAAAACTAAAGCTGTAATCACCATCAACTTATCAGCGACTGGGTCAAGAAAAGCGCCAAAACGAGTTAATTGTTTCAATTTACGGGCAGCATAACCATCTAATGCATCCGTTAACGCCGCAAGCCAAAAGGTAAATGCGGCAACAAAAGGGGTCCAGTCATAGGGTAAATAAAACAGCACCACAAAAATGGGCAGTAAAAAAAGCCTGAAAAGAGTTAATGCTATAGGTAAGTTAAACGGCATGATCAAACCAGTTAGTCAAAAGCAGCGCCAATCTTGCCTTAATTTTATCACCCTCGCAATGCATCATGAATGGTTTGTGCCATTTCTATGCTGATCCCTGGTACTTTGACTAATTCCGCCACACTTGCCCCTTTCACTTCCTGTAAGCCTCCTAAATGCTGTAACAAAGCTTTACGACGTTTAGGACCAATACCAGGGATAGATTCCAGTGTTGAAGTATTACGGGTTTTCTGGCGACGGTTACGGTGGCCAGTGATTGCAAATCGATGGGATTCATCACGAATATGTTGGATAAGGTGCAGTGCTGGCGAATCCCCTTCGAGGGAAAAGCTAGTTTCGGTATCCCCTAAGATCAAGGTTTCAAGCCCAGGTTTACGGCCCTCACCTTTCGCCACCCCAATAAGCTGCGGCGCTTTATCCAAATGAACAAACTTTTCATCTACTATCTTTTGGGCAATACGCAACTGCCCTAGTCCACCATCAATAAACAGAATGTCAGGGATTTTGCCGCCCGCTTCAAATTTATCGAAACGTCGGCTCACCGCTTGCTTCATCGCCGCATAATCATCACCCGGCGTAATACCGTCAATATTATAACGACGATACTCGCCTTTATGCGGTCCTTCTCGATTAAACACCACACAGGAGGCAACGGTGCTCTCCCCCATGGTATGACTGATATCGAAACATTCCATCCGCTGGATAGGCCCACTCAACTCTAAGATTTCTTCGAGTAACACAAAACGCTGTTCGACGGTGTTCTTATGGGACAGGCGCGTAACCACTGCATTCGTCGCATTAGTCACGGCTAAACGTAAGAAGCTCGCCCTGTCGGCGCGAACATTGGTCTTAATCGAAAACTTTTTATCTAGCGCCTCTGAAATCGCCGCTTCAAGTTCATGTAATTCTTCAAAATTATGGCTAATCACCACTTCTTTTGGAATAGTGCGTTGAATATCTGCATTTAAATAAAACTGTAGGATAAAGGAGCGTAGCACCTCATCCATATCAGTTTGGGCTGGCACTGAAGGATAATAACTACGACTGCCAAAAATTTTACCTTCGCGGATAAATAGCAGGTGGAAACAGGCGATGCCTGACGCATAATGCACCCCAATAACATCCATATCGCCTTTATTATTAGAGACTTCCTGTTGCTCGGCAACTTTACGCAGCGCCATGATCTGATCGCGAAATCGTGCAGCCTGTTCATAGGCTTGCTGCTCGGCCGCAAGTTCCATTTTATCAACCAAGGCGCTGATCACTTGCTGATCTTTCCCCTTTAAAAACAGGCTGGCTAATTTCACTTGCTCATCGTAATCAGCGTTACTGACTTTGCCCACGCAGGGCGCGCTACAGCGAGACAGTTGATATTGCAAACAAGGGCGTGAGCGCGATTTGTAGTAAAGATCGTCACATTGACGAATAGGAAACAGCTTCTGCATCAAATGCAGGCTTTCACGCACAGCACCGCCATTGGGATAAGGACCAAAATAGTGGCCTTTTTCCCGCTGCGGACCGCGATGATAGGCAAGCCTTGGGTGCTCATGCTGGCTTAATAAGATGTAAGGGTAAGATTTGTCATCACGCAACAACACATTGTATTTTGGCATGTATTGCTTGATGTAATCATTCTCAAGCAACAGAGCATCTGTTTCACTGTGGGTCAGCGTCACATCAATATGGTGAATATGTGAAACTAAGGCTTGGGTCTTAACATTACCGAGGTTTTTACGAAAATACGAGGTGAGCCGTTTTTTAAGATCTTTGGCTTTACCCACATAAATGACGTCATTCTTGACGTCATACATGCGATAAACCCCAGCGGAGGATGAAACAGTACGTAAGAAACTTTGGGCGTTAAATTCATTAGACATCATTCACACCCACAGTTTTGGAGACTTAACACAAACAACATAGGAACATATAACCCAAGAACTCGCTAGATTAAAGTCATCGACCAACGCAATCCACTTTCCATTAAAAATGGCCAGCATCCAACATCTTATAGCGAATAGCTAACCGCGTTAGTTCGACATCACCACTGATCCCCAGCTTAGCAAATAAACGATAACGGTAACTGTTAACGGTTTTAGGACTTAAGTTCAGTTGCTCAGAAATATCGTTAACCTTCTCGCCATTGGTGATCATCAACATGATCTGTAACTCGCGCTCGGACAAAGACTTAAACGGGTTTTCATCGGCGGGATTAAATTGACTCAGCGCCATCTGTTGGGCAATTTCTGGGGACAAATAACGTTGTCCGCGAGAGACCTGACGTATCGCTTGCAATACTTCCGGCGGCGTCGCTCCTTTTGTTAAATAGCCCGAAGCACCAGCCTGCATCACCTTACTTGGGAACGGATCTTCCGTGTGTACAGTTAATACAATAATTTTTGCATGGGGTTGATATCGTAAAATTTTTCGAGTGGCTTCCAATCCGCCCATCCCAGGCATATTCATATCCATTAAGATCACATCCGCTTCATTCTGGCGAGCCCACTGCACCGCAGTCTCACCATCAGGGGCTTCGCCCACGACTTTGATCCCACGTTCATCTTCCAAGATGCGGCGGATCCCAGTTCTCACAAGCTCATGATCGTCAACCAAATATATCGAAATCAACTTAACCCACCTTTTACAATTTACAGCTCGATCCGTGTGTTAAACAAAGCAACATGGCAAACGGATAACGAGTTCATAGGGCTAATTTAGCCCAACAACCCCATTTCGCAAAGCATAAATTCAACATTGTTAACTAGATGATATTTAAAGGAAGGATTCCAGAATAGCATACCAATAAAAAGCGTTTAAAAACGAAGCAATAACCCCAGAATGACCAGCCTAAAATCCCTGTTAAATCGATATAAAAGTATCCAGCAAATATAGGCAATTTTTCAGTTCAAGAAAAACAAAAAGGCCATCATTACTGTTAGCCTTTCACGTGAATATAGCAGAAGAGATACGCTTAGAATCAGGAACCTAAGGTTTTTAAATAGCTTAAATGCAAAAAGGCGTAAGAACTGCGCTTAGAATTGAGAACCCTAGTTCAAATTTCACACACAAAAAAGGCCATGAATAAACATGGCCTTTTTTGTAAAATATGGCGGAGGAGCAGGGATTTGAACCCTGGGTGGGCTATAAACCCACGCCGGTTTTCAAGACCGGTGCATTAAACCACTCTGCCACCCCTCCGAACGAGCGAGATAATAGCTATCTCTGTCGCCACTGTAAACTTAAATTTATGGTTAATAGTGTTGATTGACTATTTCATATTCACTTAAATCGAAAGCCGTGAATAACAAAGGGATTAGAATGAGAAAACTGAAATGAAAATTGCACAAACAAGAAAGGCCATCATTGCAGATGGCCTTTCCCGTGAATATGGCACAGAAGCTGCGCTTCAAATCAGGAACCCAAGGGTTCAAACGATATGAATGCAAAATGCCGCTAATTGCTTAGCGGCATTTTGACTAAATATGGCGGAGGAGCAGGGATTTGAACCCTGGGTGGGCTATAAACCCACGCCGGTTTTCAAGACCGGTGCATTAAACCACTCTGCCACCCCTCCGAACGAGCGAGATAATAGCTATCTACTACTCTGCTGTAAACCCTTAATTTAAAGAAGCAATCTACATGGTCAATCTACATCCAATCCGCTTAAAAATATCGCGTTATTCAACTTATCTTTGACACCCTTGTCAGTTGAAGCGCCATTTTAAGGTGGCACACTTCACACTATATTAAGACTAAGCTCGATTGATATTGATTAAACGGTCAGATAGTTTCTGCATCTCAAGGCTTAACACATCAAGCGCCGTTGCATCGAGAGAGTTATCTTCACTGATGCTATTTATTCGCACCGCCAACTCATTAATTTCTTGAGTGACTTGGCTTTGCTGCTGAGCAGCTAACGCGATTTGTTGGGCACGCTGTGAAATATCATCGAAACTTTGTACGGTACTCGATAGAGAATTGGCAGCGCCCTCAGCCTCCGCAACCGCATGGACAGTGCGGGACTCCCCAGCTTGCATTGCTTGCACAGCGAGCCGCGAAGCCGATTGCAAAGCGTTAATCATGGTACTAATTTCATTGGCCGAATCTTGAGTTCGCCCCGCAAGGGTTCGAACTTCATCAGCAACGACTGCAAAACCACGACCCTGATCGCCCGCTCTAGCCGCCTCAATTGCCGCATTGAGAGCGAGCAAATTAGTCTGCTCAGAAATCGCCTTAATCACATCTAATACAGCGCCCACCTTTTGACTGTCTTGGGCCAATTGGGATATCACCTTAGTTGCGTTGGCAATTTCTCCTGATAATGCCTCGATGGAAGTATTGCTGGCTGCAACACGAGTTTGCCCTTCTCGCACTACAATCAAAGACGATTGCGCAGTTGCAGCACAATCATTGGTATTATTCGCGACTTCCATAGCGCTTGAAGACATTTGCGTTATCGCAGCGGCTAATTGTGCACTCTCCAGCCGCTGTTGCTCTGCGCGCTGAGCTAACTTACGGCTAAGTCCGCTTAATTGCGTTGCCTCAAATTGAATTTTCTTCGCTTCTTGAGTGATCAGATCTAACATTGCCCTTAACGTCCCTGCATAGGTGTTTACGGCTCGGCGCAAAGCACCAATCTCATCATCCCGCTGAATTTGCAGTTCAACATTCGCCCCCAAACTACCGCTCCCAAGGGAAGCAATTTGATCTGTGGTTTCCTCAAGTTGCGCCAACAGTTTTTTACCCGATAACCAAGCCAGAGAAAGTAAAATGGCGAGTAATGGTAATAAAAACAATAAAATATCAAATGTTAGCTCACGGGCAAGCCCTGTGACTCGCGTTTTAGGCGTCACAAGGCCAATCACCCATCCGGTATCAGGCATCACAAAAAGACTCACCTCACTCGCCTGATTAAGTCTTCCATCCTTATTTAAGCTTACAGACACCACTTTGTTGATTGAGGTTTGCTTAAGTGCAGTTTCAACGGGGGCAAGCCAAGGTAACTGCCCGACGAGATCCGTAAAACGTAACAAAGTGTCGGACTTATTCGTTTCAGGAAAATGTAAGATATTACCTGCTTGGTCTAAAGCAAAAGCATAACCGTCAGTCACATTGCCATGTTCTGTTAAAAATTTAGCTAAATCATCAAGTTTTAAATCTATCGTTGCGACCCCTGCAAATATCCCCGAGAGACGATATGGCACACTACATGTCACCATAGCCACCTTTGTGACTGGATCTTGATAAGCCTCTGACCATAAACATTGAGATACTGAGCTAGTCCGCGCGCCCGTATACCAAGGATCATTATGATACCCAGGGCCAGATGGCGCATTATAGTCATCCGAATAAACCAGTAGATTATCGCTACCACGGGCCCAGAAAAAACTGTGGCGGACACTCCCAGCGACGAATTTATCTGGCTCAGGCCAGATCCCGCCCCCAGCAATAGTGAGATCGCCATTGTTATCAATCAAATTAGGTAAGGAGTTAAGATAAAGAGCTTGCTCATGGGGTAGCACTTCTGCGAGGTGTGCAAGGCTTAAAGTAATCCCCTCAATGCTTGCCAACTTAAGTGCGAGTTGCCTTACGATACTGCTCCCCGTTTGCTCAATTAACTCTTGACTCGCCGCCACCACTCGAGGCTGCCCTCGAAGTGACATCACACCAAAAACCGCGAGCCCGGTGAGTAGAAGCAGCACTACACTGCCCATTGTGAGCCGCTGCGAAATACGTGTAGGTAACAACATAGCTTTCTCTACTTAAAATAAGTCACCCAGATGGGAGAATTGTTCGGCCGTATGGTCCAAGACTGTCGAGAATCATACGTCGCACCATCCTAGTGCAAATTTTAAAGACCATAAAAACCATTAACTTGGCCACAAACTTAGTGTAGACCATAAACGAGAAGCGCGGATAAAAAAGCCCATTAATCAGTAGCAGTCACTGATATCAGAATGAAGAATCTAGGGTTAACACAATGAACAATCATGACAGATAGTCTTTCCCTAAAGCATGGCACTGACGCCACGTTTAGGGTCAAAACCTAAGAGCTGAAATAGCACAAACAAAAAAGCCATCATTACTGATGGCCTTTCTCTTGAATAAGCGCAGTAGCTGCGCTTCAAATCAGGAACCCAAGGGTTCAAACGATATGAATGCAAAAAGCCGCTAATTGCTTAGCGGCTTTTTGACTAAATATGGCGGAGAAGCTGAACTTAGAATGAGGAACCTTGGTTCAAATTGCACAAACAAAAAAGGCCATCATTACTGATGGCCTTTCTCGTGAATATGGCACAGGAGCTGCGCTTCAAATCAGGAACCCAAGGGTTCAAACTGTATAAATGCAAAAAGCCGCTAATTGCTTAGCGGCGTTTTGACTAAATATGGCGGAGGAGCTGAACTTAGAATGAGGAACCTTGGTTCAAATTGCACAAACAAAAAAGGCCATCAT
>NZ_JAHKQZ010000027.1:0-60721 GCF_019345585.1 Shewanella sp. NKUCC05_KAH | reverse complement strand
AAGCTGGATGGTAAACGGGAAAGGGCATATCCACGAGTTCTTAAAATGAGCAAAAACAAGTTCCCGGTTAGACCAAGAAAAATGCCGTTCACTCTTAAGTGAACGGCATTAGACTAATGGATGCCTTAAAATACGTCCGTTAAATCGAGTCGTTACTGCGGCTGATTGAGTTTTGCGAGGGCTTGGTTCAAGGCTTCACTGGAATCAAAATAGGCAATGTCCAAAATGTTACGCTGCTTGAGCAATATCATAGTGGCCATATCTTTGTTATCAGGTAATAAACGACTGATCTCACCATCCCTATCTAACCCAATCGCAAAAGGTAAATCTTGCATCTGTGGCACAGCCACAAATTTAGCGATCAAAGAAGGCATACCACTGATATCGGCAACATAAACTAAACCCGCTGGCATTTGAGTCGCGCTCAAGGGGGTAAGCGCATCCTTAATCACATCACCGCCTTTCATGCTGCGACTAAAGAGCAGCACTTGAGTCTCATCAGTCACATTAATGGTTTTATCATTTTGGTCGAGAAGTGAAATGGGATTAATCGCATCTCCGGCAACATAACTCGCAGCATACGCCCAGATTGGGGTTAACAGACAAGACAAACATAACAACAGCGTTTTCATAAACACTCGACTCCATTATTGGATAGGCGAACAGCATACCTGACTCCCCCTATCGACTCATTAAACCAACCACGATTACATGATACGCTTCACACATGAAGGGCGAAAAGTATTTGGTGAAATTTCTACGCTAGAATCGCACAGTTAACTTTATTACAAGGATATCATAATGATAACACCTGGACTCGATCAAGAATTGCAGCAACTACAAGGCGTTTATCAACTCATCACCGAGTTTTTAGTCACCTACAGCTTTCAACTCGTAGGTGCTTTACTGATCTTTTTGTTAGGTTTATGGGTAGCCAGTAAAGTGTCACGCTTAGTCGCTAAGCAATTCGACAAACACAATATCGATATCACCCTAAGCAATTTTGTCAGCAATCTTATCCGCATTCTGATCATCGTCATGGTCGGGATTATCGCCCTCGGCAAAATCGGCATCAGTATTACCCCTATGGTTGCGGCAATTGGTGCCGCCTCCCTCGGCGCAGGTTTAGCCTTACAAGGTATGCTAGCGAACTATGCCGCAGGCGTGACTATTATAGTCACCCGCCCTTTTGTAGTAGGCAATACTATTGAAATTAAAGGGGAAAGCGGCGTTGTTAAACGTATCCACTTAGGCATGACCATACTGACCAATGAGGAAGGTGAGCAAATCAGCATTCCTAATAAGCATATCGTCGGCGAAATTCTGCACAACTCCTTCAGCAATAAGCTAGTCGAAACCCAGTTCAATCTCAGTTACAACACAGATCCCGAACGAGCCATTAGTGTGATTACTGAGTTATTGAGCAATAATCCCTATGTTTATCAAGAGACCACACCTAATATTGGCATCAATGGTTTTAATGCTAATGGAATTGAAATGGGGGTTCGTTACTGGGTGCCCACACAAAGCTATTTTCAGCATAAATATAAGGTGAACCTCGCTCTTTATAACACCCTTAAGCAGGCGGGAATCGAGATTGCCTGCCCTATTAGAGAGATCCATCTGCAAGATAAATAACGCTAATGCCCATGGGATTGATCGGCTTAGTCGATCAGCCTAGCCCAAATTGTAAACTTGCATTCTTGTAAAAATTTACGTTTACTATACTCCCAAATATCGATAGTGATGGACTACTATGTTGTTGATACTCATAATTATTGCTTTTATTGTACTGTTTATTTTTTTCGCTAAATATCAAAAAAAACAAGTGCAAGCTAAAGCACTTGCCGCAGGTGATCCTACTGCGCTACTCAATCATGGCTTAACACTGATTAATCAAGGCGAAGTCAACTCTGGCCTAGATTATATTCAGCAGGCAGTCGATAAAGGCTTAGCCGTTGCCGCCATTGCTATGGCCGAACTTTATTCCGGTCGATTCCCACAAGTTCCCGCCGATCCCAAGGCATCTAACGATTGGTATAAAAAAGCCGCCGAAATAGAGCCTCAATATTTACCCATGCTCACCCTACCTAATTTGCTCTCTTCTGAGTCGCAAACACTCGATGAGTTAATCGCACAGGCAGAACAGCTCAAACCTAATGCCGAAGCGGGGCAAGCCGAGTTTCAATATGAGCTTGCTTACTTGTATCTAAGCCAGCCCTTTCTCGATCCCGATGCTAGCCAAGCAATTTACTGGTTCGAAAAAGCCGCCGCACAAGAAAACCAAAGAGCCTATTACCATTTAGCCACACTCTACTGGCATGATGAGCGCGTCACTTCGGACTATATCAAAGCACTTGAATACTTTGAGAAATCCGCCGCCGCTGGTGATGAATTAGCAAAAGATGATCTAGGACATATGCTTGCTGCTGGCCAAGGTGGACCTAAAGATTTAGCGCGTGCAGAGGCATTACTTAGCGAGCGCGCCGCAGACGATGATTTCCGCCAGTATTATCTTGGTAAACGTTTCCTCTACGGTGAAGATTTTGCTGTCGACTATGACAAGGCGCGCCATTGGTTAAGCCAATCTGTCGCTAGAGGTAATGACTTCGCTAAGATTGAATTTGCTCATCTTTTACTGAAAGCGCCACAAAATGAAAGTGATTACCAACAGGCTAAAATTGACTTTGAAGAATTCGCACTTAAGTGGAATGAAGACGCACTGCTAGGCTTAGGCAAGATTTATGAGCAAGGTTTAGGCGTGAGTCGCCAACCGATTAAAGCGTTAATGTATTACCAGCTCGCGGCCATGAGCAATAGAGCCGATCATCTAAAAGAATTAGCCAGATTCAGTCAGCAACTAGGTACCTTAGAGATAAAAGAGGCTGAGCGTCTACGTGACAGTTTCTTGCATCAGCATCCAATCCCCGCTGAGCAACAACAATATTTTTATTTCTATAAGGCTGAATCATTTTTAAGTGGTGAAAAACCCACTCAAGAGGCTCTACAAGCGGCAGAAGCTTGGTACGTCAAATCGGCAGAGCTAGGTCATGAAATTGCTATGCGGGAGCTGGTCAATATTTACGGCGCAGAACAATTAAATAAACCTATACAAATGTTTATTTGGTCTAGTTTATTGCTACGTCATTTTGGTAAATACGGGATGAATAGCGCTCAACGACTCCATCAAAACACCGCAAAATCATGTTTAACCGAATCCGAACTTGCCTACGCCGAAACTCAAATTGAGGCTATTGAAACCCAATTAACGCCCTATCTTGAGTCGGATAGGTAAGTTTCCTAGCAGCGAATGAGCCCCAGAAAAGGTTTGGTCAGATTTAACAGGCCAAACCGTTTGGTTACAAAATAGAGTGAATTTATAATTACTTAAAAAGCACAGTGGATGTATAAGCACTACAATCAATTATTGACCAAACCTGCGCAGCTAAACGACTCAAAAATAAAACCTAGTCGAATTAACTGTCCAGCCCGATAATTAAAACTGAGCATTTTAATAGGCAAGATGAATGATGCTGAAACTGATCATTGTCATTTCATGCTTATTTCTGCCCCAAGCAAGGGCAGAAACCTCTGCTGTTGTCTGGCAAGCACACTGCCGCGATAGGCATCCTGTTATTTATGTCGAAAATGGTGAGTGCAAAGGCCCAGGTGCAGCTGTCATCAATGAAGTCATCGCCCGCCTAGGTCATAAGATAAATTGGAGTAATGTGCCTTGGGCACGCACAATTAAAGTGGCAGAAATGGGACAAGTCGACCTAATCCCTGTCCATTCGATGACGCCAGAGCGCAACGATTTTCTAGACCCTATGCTACTGGGATACGACAAGCGCTACGTCTATTACTTTGCCCTTGCGAATAGACAACTTGAAGTCAAACATTTCGATGAACTAAAACCTCATATCATTGGCGCACTTAGAGGCGCTTTTTACTGTCCGCAGTTCAATGACAATCAAAACCAACTAAAAGTGTCTTTTGTTAATGATAACGGTCAGTTAATCAATATGTTGAAGGCTGAGCGTATCGATTTAGCCATCACCTCCGAACAGCATGAGATGCAATTTTTTGCCAAAGATCCCCAACTCAAACAGATGGCATACGTAGATATCAGCAAAAATGGCCGCTATTTCAGTATTCCGCTCATGTCGCCGCAGCATCAATATGCTAAGCAAGTTCACCAGATAGTCGACGACATGCGCACCTCAGGTGAAATTACTCAACTATTTAAATCCTACGGCGTCGAGCCTCCACTTAATCTCACTGAATCGCCCTTAGCAACTCACTAATCTGAATGCTGATAACCCAAAACTAACTTGGAATTAATTCGATCGAGCGGCTAAATGCCGTAACAAGGTCGCCAGTGTTGGCGCAACTGCCTGATGGGAGGGATAACACAAACCAATACGACGGAACATTCTCGGACCATCAAATTTCACTTGCTTGAGCCTAGGCTCATCTTCAATCAAACCATCGGGTAAAAAACTCACGCCAAATCCGGCTAACACTAGCGACATCACTAGAGATTTTGACTCAGCCTTAGCGACCAAATTAAGCGACATATTGCTGCACGCCAATAAACCTATCGTTTGCTGATGGGCTTCACAGGGTGGGCACTCAATAAAGTCAAAGCCATTGAGCTGCTCGGGACGTAGGCTATCTACTTGGGCGAGGGTATGATCCTTGGGGACGCAGAGCACATAATCCTCCTCCCACAGCGGAAAAAATACTTCATCTTCATGGCGCAAGCTGTCGATGCTTAAACGGCAATCTGCAGGGCTTTGATAGTCCACCAGCTCCAGATCTAGCTTATCAATGGCTTGATTCACCTGTTGTAAAAATCCTGCCAAACGCCGCTGGCTTAAGTCTGGCATCACAGCCAAACGTAGCTTTTGCCGGCTTGCCTTCGCCATAAACAAGCCTGGTAACTTACTCGCCTCCTCGACTAATTTAACCGCCAAAGGGTATAGATAGTGCGCGCTGTCCAAAGGTTTAACGCCTTTTTTGCTGCGCTCAAATAACTGACCACCAAGCTCTTCTTCGAGTTGCTTTAACCCAGCAGACAGTGAAGGCTGGCTCACAAAGCAACGGTTAGCCGCCGAGGTAATATTGTTCTCTTCAAAAATTGCGATAAAGAAACGCAGCAAACGCAAATCGACCATTTAATCTTCTCCGACAACCGACGAGTTCAGCACAAAGTTTCAACAATAGTGCCATAGGCTGAGCCTATCATATCCAGCTGGAATAAGTATTTTTCGACTGAAAATCCCCAGTCTATACTGGTTAACAAGTTCAAGACGCCGAACAACAGTTTGTTTACGGCTTACATTGGCTCCAATTAATAGGAAATACTAATGAATCAAGTTACTAAATCACTGGTTGTCATCACGGGCGCTTCATCGGGTATTGGCGCCGCTATGGCCAAAAGCTTTAGCGCTGCAGGCCATCCGCTGCTATTACTGGCACGCCGGGTTGA
Source organism: Shewanella sp. NKUCC05_KAH (assembly GCF_019345585.1). Classification (NCBI taxonomy): domain Bacteria; kingdom Pseudomonadati; phylum Pseudomonadota; class Gammaproteobacteria; order Alteromonadales; family Shewanellaceae; genus Shewanella; species Shewanella sp. NKUCC05_KAH. Next base: position 55,230 of record NZ_JAHKQZ010000027.1, on the reverse strand, counting down.
AGCAATGCAAGCGCTTGAATTACCAAACAGCCTTTCTATCAGCGTCGATGTCACCGACGGTGCAGCTATTAAAACAGCCATAACCCAAGCAGAAGCACAATTTGGCCCGGTCGGCTGTCTTATCAATAACGCGGGAATCATGCTACTAGGCCAAATCGATGTGCAAGATCCCAATGAATGGAGCCGCATGCTCAATATCAATGTGATGGGCGTGCTTAATGGTATTCATGCGGTATTAGCCGACATGAAAGCTCGCAAAACTGGCACTATCATTAATGTCAGCTCAGTGGCGGGGCGTAAAACCTTTCCAAACCACGCCGCTTACTGCGCTACTAAATTTGCCGTGCACGCCTTAACAGAAAACATTCGTGAAGAAGTCGCCATGGATGACGTACGCCTTATCACTATCGCCCCTGGCGCAGTAGAAACCGAGTTGTTGAGCCATACCACCAGCGATGACATTAAAGCGGGTTACCATGACTGGAAAGAAGAAATGGGCGGCGTTATCGCCCCTGAAAATGTCGCCGCTGCTGCGCTGTTTGCGTGGCAACAACCGCAAAATGTGTGCGTACGCGAAATCGTTCTAGCACCAACGCGCCAGCAACCTTAATCCGTTCTGAGTCTACTTTTATCTAAGTTATCTTGCTTCGAAAGACAACCAAACCTATCCCCAAAATCAATAATGCCAGAGTCAACTCTGGCATTATTTACTTCCCAATAAAGCCTGCCAAACAGCTGCTAAGTTTCAACATCACTACTTTAGTGAGTGCATATTTTACAAAGTGTTAGCTTAATCACAGTCCATTTTTTGTGCTTTAGGCGCAAAACTCGAAACTCAAAGTTATCAGAGCTAATTTAGCACGTAGACTAGTTCATTGTTTTTAAATCAGAAAAAAATAATCATACCACTCTACAACATCATCAATTAGATTTTTATCAATAAACTTTTTATCAATTAGATTTTTTTAATGAAAGTGATATACCTCAAATTTACACACCGTAGGATTTGATAAATTAATTTACAAAGTGGAATCAATAAAAACACTTAACCAACAAATAAATGTAAATGATCACAAAAAGTAAGGAATGAGATGATGAAAACGTCAACTAAGATAGCAATTGCCATGGCAGTGATCGGCAGCTTGAGTATTAATGCGTATGCCGCAGAGGGAGGTAATCCAAAGAAAGGTAAACATTTGTACAAAAAAGAATGCAAAGCCTGCCATAGCCAAGGCGGTGAAGGTGGTGAACTCACGCCAATGGCCAAAACGATGAGCCAGTGGGATCGCTTCTTTGATAAAGATAAGCACAAATTCAAACCAGAGGTATTCAATGGCCTCTCGGAGCAAGACCTCAAGGATATACAGCAATTTTTGTATGACCACGCCGCCGACTCGGACCAACCCCAAACCTGCGGTTGATCTCTGCCAACGTTATGGCCTAAGACAATGGTAGAGAGCTCCCCTGCAACTGCTCACTAACACATTGAATTAAAAATTAAAAACCCAATTCGAGAAAAATGGGGAACACACCTCAGGGACTCCTATTGGGTAAATTTGGCGAAATGCACTTAGCGCAATCATGCCAACAGAACAACTCTGGGAGAAACCTTATGCGTACTCTTATCTCAATCCTCGTTGCCAATGCCTTGTTTATGTCAGGCCAATCTTTTGCTACACCTAATGATGTACAACAGGAAAATAAAAAAATTACCGAGTTAAAACAGAATCTTGCCGATATTACCGAGCAATTGGATGATCTCAATAATCGCGTCGACAAAACCGAGCGGCACACATCGTTAGACCGCCTTGAAATTACAGGTGATTTCCGCACTAAAGCTCATTCACTACATTACCGCGATGTTGTCTGGAATCCTGCCATCAAAGTCAATTTCAACGACTTTGGTGCCAAAGCCATGTCCGGCGCTTTCGGTATGCCCAACGATCTCAACTCCCCACTAGGGAAAATGATGCAAGCTAATCCAGACCTTGCTGCAGCCTTCCAAAATGGCATGTTACAGGGCGTGATGCCCTATGTGCTCGCGCCCAAAAGTGTACAGGACATAGATAACGATATTTTTTACACCACTCGCCTGCGGTTAAATCTGAAAGCTAAGGTATGGGATAACGTCAGCTTTGCTGGCCGCCTCAGTATGTATAAAAACTGGGGTGATTCTACCGGAGTTCAAGTATTTGATTCTTGGCGGTCTTTCACTATGGATGGTACCAGTAGCGGCAATACCAGTGGTGACTGGCTGCGGGTCGAACGCGCCTATTTCGATTGGAAAAACATTAATGGATCAGAGTTTTATCTCTCTATAGGTCGTCGCCCTTCCACCTATGGTCCACCCAGTCACTACCGCGAGAATGAAATGCGTGGCGGCACACCTTCAGGACATTTAGTCAACTTCAACTTCGATGGCGCCACCTTAGGCTACAACCTAGGTGAAATCACAGGTATCGAAGGCCAAATCGTCCGTTTCTGTTACGGCCAAGGCTTTGAATCACAATGGGGAAATGGCGAAATGTTTGGTGATATCGTCACCAAAGATACTCACCTTGGTGGCTTTAATATCGATGCGATCAACGATGGCACCAACTTCCTCCAGTTCACCCTGTTTGGCGCCAAAGATGTTAATGACGGCTTTAAAGGCACCATGGCCTTCCCTACCCAGCTTGCGGGCATTTTCGCACCCACCATGTATCAAGATATGCAAAAGTTCGACAACTTTAACTTTGTTACCCGAGTACAACCCAGCGGGGTTATCGGCGACATGTATCTAGGAGGAATTGGTTTTGCGCGCGAAGAAGCAAACGATATCAAATGGTTTGCCTCATTCGGCTGGACACGCGCCGAGCCTAACGGTAACGCAGGCATGTTTGGCGGCATGTTATCCGATGCCATATTTGAAGCCGAGCTAAACAGCACTGGTACTGAGATTATTATGGTGCCAAAAACCAGTGACGATACCGAAGCCAAAGACGGTTATGGTATTTATGTCGGCGTACAAATTCCTGCTCCCTACGGCAAATTGGGTCTGGAATATAACTATGGCTCCGAATATTGGACGCCTTTTACCCAGGCACAGGATGACCCTATTGGTAGTAAGTTAGCTACCCGAGGACATGTAGCAGAAGCCTATTACATCTTTGATATTAACCCCAAAATGTTTATCAAACTTGCTGGCCTCTATTACGACTACGAGTACACAGGCAGCGGTACACCTGTGGGTGCTCCACAAAAAATCGACGATGTGCTAGCTGGCTCTGCTTATTCCATGTTGCCAGTGGTTGATACCGCGTTTGATGTCAACGCCTCACTCACCATCAACTTCTAATCCGTCATTGATAACAACTATCAGCCCTCGGTTACATCGAGGGCGGGAGTACAAAATGAATAAGCTCATCCTCATTGCCTTAGCGGGCATGACATTAAATGCCTACGCCGCTAATCCCCATAAAGAGGCACTTAAAGGCCCGTTTACCACAGGCTCACAGGTGACCACACAATGTTTAGTCTGCCATGAAAATCAAGCGACTGACGTGATGAAAACCTCCCACTGGACTTGGGAGTTAGAACAAAAACTTCCCGATAGGACAGTCGTAAGAGGTAAGAAAAACAGCATTAATAACTTCTGCGTTGCCATTTCCAGCAATGAACCCCGCTGTACCAGTTGTCACGCGGGTTATGGTTGGAAAGACAGTAACTTTGACTTTAAAGATAAAACCAAAGTCGACTGCCTAGTTTGTCACGACACCACAGGAACTTATGTTAAAGATCCCGCTGGCGCAGGTGAACCTATGGCAAAACTCGATCTGACTAAAATAGCTCAAAATGTTGGCGAACCTGTACGGGATAACTGCGGTAGTTGCCACTTCTATGGTGGCGGTGGTGACGCGGTAAAACATGGGGACTTAGACTCATCCATGTCTTATCCAGACAAAGCGACGGATGTGCATATGGATAGCGACGGTAATGACTTTCAATGTCAGAACTGCCACACCACTGAGAAACACATGATCTCAGGTAATGCTATGGGGGTTTCACCCGGTGGTGTCGACCATATTGGCTGTGAAAACTGCCACGAATCAGCGCCACACGCGAACAAAAAACTCAATACTCATACAGCGGCAGTTGCCTGTCAAACCTGTCATATTCCGTATTTTGCTAAAAACGAACCGACAAAAATGCGCTGGGACTGGTCAACGGCTGGAGATGATAAAAAAGAAACACTCGACCAATACGGTAAGCATACCTACCAAAAGAAAAAAGGAGATTTTGTTTGGGAAAAAATGGTCAAACCCCAATACGCTTGGTACAACGGCACAGCCAATGCTTATATGGCAGGTGATAAAATGGATCCGAGTACAGTCACTAAATTGACCTATCCCATTGGCGATATAAATGATGCCAAAGCAAAAATCTATCCTTTCAAAGTGCACACGGGTAAACAGATTTACGATAAAAAACTCAATATTTTTATCACACCGAAAACCTATGGCAAAGGGGGATTCTGGAGCGAGTTTGATTGGAACTTAGCGGCAAAACTAGGAATGGAAGCGAACACGACTATGCTTGAGAAAGGTATCAAATACAGTGGTGAATATGACTTTGCAGCCACTGAAATGTGGTGGCGGATAAACCATATGGTGTCACCCAAGGAGCAAGCATTAAATTGTAACGACTGCCATAACAAAGGCACAAGACTCGATTGGCAAGCCCTAGGTTATCAAGGTGACCCGATGAAAAATAAACAAGGGCCAAAACACAAACAGCCTTGATTGAATCGTTCACTGATTTGAGCATCACAGATATCTTACTTTTAGTAAGGCATAGAAGTGAACACAACTGATGAACCAAATCGAGTTCCCGGTAATACCCTTTGAGATCTTAGTTTTTACTAAGATCTCTTTTTTTATTATCTTGTTACTCTCACCCAAAAAGACAATTAGACTCAGCCATTCTTCGGCCTTGCCCCAGTTTGTCTCATTGAGTGACTCAATACGGTAGTTTGACTCTGTTTACCCCCCAAATCATCTGATTTTTATGGCATTTATTTTGCGTAGTCATAGCGTGTTCAATTACGGCAATCAGTATGACCTCGGGCAAAATTTCCCAAACAGTATCCAATCCTTCATTCAACCGTTTACTCGGTGAAACCAGTGGCGCTTTTGCCGACTTAGGCACTTTTTTACCTTTAGTACTAGGGCTAATTGCCCTCAATCAATTTTCGCCCCAAGGGATATTTTTGGGGTTTGGTCTATTCGCTATTCTCAGCGCGCTGTTTTACCGTCGCCCGATTCCGGTACAACCGATGAAAGTCATCGCTGCACTGGTGATCGCTCAGGGCTTAACCCCAGGCATGTTGCAGGCAAGCGCCATGTTAATGGGCATTATCCTGTTAATTCTCGCCTTTAGCGGCGCCATCACTTGGTTAGCCAAACAGTTATCCCAAGCTGTGAGTGTTGGCATTCAACTCGCCATAGGTCTGCAACTGATGTGGATGGGCACTAAGATGATGAGTGAATTTTGGCTGGTTGGCGTGGGGGCATTTGTACTGTTATTTATCAGTAAATTTTTGCCGCTGCGTTACCTTGCCATGCCCTTAGTCATAGCAGCGGGGATGATTTGGCAAGCAAGTACACAAACTAGTTTAGCCACTAACTTTGATATTCAAGCAATGACAGCGCCATTTCAATTAGCGTGGCCGACATCAGTTGAATGGACCTCTGCCGCCCTTTTGTTGGTTTTGCCACAACTGGCTCTCACCTTAACCAATGCAGTGATTGCTACATCAGTAATGGCGCAGGAGAAATTCCCTGAAGATGCCGCCAAACTCACACCCAAAAACTTCGCCATTAGCTCAGGTCTTGCCAACTTATTGCTCGCGCCCTTTGGTGCCTCGGCCATGTGCCACGGTGCGGGCGGACTTGCGGTGCAATACCATTTTGGTGCTCGCACTTATCTGGCGCCGTTAATTTTTGGCAGTACGTGCTTAATGATAGCCCTGTGCTGGGGTACTAATATCGCTTGGCTATTAAGCCTTATTCCTATGGCAATCCTCGGCAGTTTACTGACCACTGCGGGGCTGCAATTAGCATGGTCGAAACGCTTAATCGATGGTAAGCCCTTCTGTATCTTTGTGATTTTATCAACCGCTGTGACTTGCCTCGCTATAAACGCCGCTGCGGGACTTGCCGTGGGGATAATTCTGGAGCAGGGTCGCCGCACTTGGGCCATGTTGGCCATGCGTTAATCACTTTCGACTCGCAGTAATAAGGGTTTCCAAAAACAAAAAGCGCGTTAAACAACGCGCTTTTTGTTAACCATTAAAACCTCTTCCAACAAAGCTACAGCAGGCTAAAATGTTCTTGCAGGATTGGTCGGTGTGTCCTTTTGCGCCAGCGCCCACTTAGCAATAGCATCTTTACGCATAAAGCCTACATTGGTGTGATCTTTAGCGTACTGAATAAACTTATCTAAAGCGGTCACAAGTCCAGGAGCGCCACCAATACGGTCGTGCACACTGATCGACATCATCCGTCGCTGCGTCGAACCTTCTTGATAGAGCATATCGAACTCATCCTTTAGTTCCTGTAAAAAGGCCGCGGCCGTCATAGCTGTGTTGCCACCAAAACGTCCGATATCATTGTTACGTAAAGTGTAAGGCACAACAGCAAAAGGCTTATTTCCTACAGGGATAATTGAAGGTTCGTCCCGCGATAGATCATCGATATGATAAATAAAACCTAAGTCCTGCAAAATATTGAGGGTTTGAGTGCTGTGGCGCATCCAAAAGGCATTAAAACCTAAGGGGCGCTGACCTGTGATCCTTTGCAGCGTCTCAATACTCGCCACATAGGAGGCGCGTTCCTCTGCTGGCGACATGCTGTATTGTGGCGTCCACGTTTGTCCGTGACCCGAAATCTCATGCCCCTCATCTGCAACTTGTTTGGCAAGTTGAGGATGTAGCTCGGCGGCGCGCCCAACCATGTGAGAAGTCACCTTGATATTGTGCTTACGCCACAAGCGCAGCAGCCTTGGAATGCCTTCGTTCATACCGTAATCGTACCAAGTCGGGGTGATGGTATCTGGGTAGCCCTTTTCCATCGGCGGAAACGGCCCTTCGGCATTTTTATCTTGAGCACCTGCTTCAAACTGCATTGAGATTGAAATCACTAACTGCTCACCACTTGGCCAAAATATTTTGTTCATACCATTGCCACCTGAACTTTTGGAGTCATTTTCTAAGGTATCTAATGATGGTAAACCAATAGCAAGCGCCGTTTGGCTTAGGCCGAACCCAGCAGCGATGGCGCCACCTGCCATTAAAAATCGTCGACGTTGATTCATGATTGAGTCCCTGCAGCTAATTGAGAAAATAGCGTTTGATAATCTTCGAGGTGCCAGTTATCTGTGATGAAACCATCCCGTACTCGATACATGTCAACAGCACGAAAATCGATTTTCTGCCCTTGGCCTTTTTGCTCACCAAAGACACCAGTAAAGCGGCCATTAAAACGCAGACGTACCACTGCACGATCGCCAACGACTAGCAAATGCTCAACTGAAACAGAGAGATCGGGGACCGCCGCCCTAAATGCCTTTGAGGCTTCGAGTGGACCCGTGATTCCCTGTGCGCGGCCAGCGGGCAGAGTACGGTCGATAAAACCAGTCGCCAATGCGCCGTGGGCAAAACTTGCATCGCCCGAGTTCCAAAAACTGGCATATAACAAAGCGGCGCGGGCGATAGCCAGTGCCTGCGGTGATTCATCAGAAATCGTTTCCATTGCCGCCACTTTTGGCACTAACGCCGCTCGCACTTTAGCACTATCCTGTGTTGTTGCCCCTTGAGCGGCTAACGCATCCATGCTCAGACTTGCTAAGCTAAAACCCACAATAGCGATACCTATAAAGCCTGAAAACCATAGACTTAAACTAAGCCAAGCGGATAAGCGCTGAACATACAAAGTGTTAACCCGATCCATTATGCCACCTCATCGTCAGCGGATCGGATGACGGCTCTCAATGCTTCGTTGTGTGTAGGATAATCGGTATAACCCGCTGCACTACCGCCAAACAAGGGCCCTTTGTCGAATGCAGATAAAGGCAATTGATGCATTAAACGGTAAGGCAAATCAGGATTTGCAATAAAAGGTCGACCGAAGGCAACTAAATCCGCATAACCGTTATCAATCACTTCATTGGCACGCGCCACATCATAGCGACCCGCAACAATAATGCTGCCCTTAAAGACTTTACGCAGCTCGACTCTAAAGGACTCTGGCACCTGCGGCGCATCATCCCAATCAGCCTCTGAAAGATGTAAATATGCCACGCCCAATGCCGATAAATGCTTAGCCGCTAACAGAATAGTGTCTACAATTTCAGGACACGCCATATCTTTAAACGTCACGTAAGGGGCGAGGCGAACCCCAACTTTATTGGCACCAATTTTCGCACTCACTGCTTGGACAATTTCGAGTAAAAAACGAATGCGATTTTCCTGAGAACCGCCGTAGGCATCAGTTCTGTGGTTTGAATTGGTGCGTAAAAACTGGTCAATCAGATAACCATTGCCGCCGTGAATTTCGATGCCATCAAAACCCGCCGCAACCGCATTCACTCCCGCCTGTGCAAAATCGGCCACAACGCGGTCGATATCGGCTTGCACCATAGCCCTAGGTTCTGGGCAATCCACCATTTGCCCTTCAGGATGCGCTTCATCCACAATCCATACTTTAGTGCCAACGGGCGCAATAGCTGATGGCGCAATAGGGGCATTACCTTGCTGAAAAATCGGGTGCGATACACGGCCAACATGCCAAATTTGATTGAAGATTTTACCACCAGCCTGATGCACTGCCGCTGTGACTTTTTCCCAGCCCTCAATTTGCTCAGCGGTATACACGCCCGGCGTAAATGAATAACCTTGGCTGTCATCGGAGATTTGTGTCGCTTCTGTGATGATTAACCCCGCAGAGGCGCGCTGGGCATAATATTGCGCCATCAGATCATTAGGAATATTACCTGGCTGCGTAGTACGCGCCCGAGTCATAGGGGCCATCACGATGCGATTATTTAATGCCAGTGACGCTAATTTGTAAGACATGAATAGACTCATACACACTCCGAACCAGAAATTAAGATGAAACATCAGTGGTGCAATTGTGCATTAGTTAATCTATATTGATAATCAGGCTATTATTAAAATCATTTTCAAAAATAATTTGATATGTATCATTTAAACGATCTGCAATTAGCGCTGCGTATCGCAGCCTTAGAGAGTCTCTCGGCAGCCAGTAAAGAAATAGGCATGACGCCGGCAGCGGCAAGTGCCGCGCTGCAAAGATTAGAGAAAAAGCTAGGATGTCAGCTATTTGCTCGCTCGACGCGGCGCTTACAGCTCACAGAAGAAGGGCGGATTTTTCTCGATTCTGCGAAACCCGCACTGGCGATTCTCGAAACCGCCAGCGCCAATTTAGCCGAACACAGGGGTGAGCTTAAGGGTGAAGTACGCCTCGCGTTACCTTCGGATATTGGTCGCAGCCAGATCCGTGCTTGGCTCGATGAATTGATGGACAGCGCCCCAGAACTGACAGTGCAGCTGTATTTTGGCGATCATATGACAGACTTAATCGACCAAAATATCCATTTGGCTTTGCGCTATGGCCAACTTGACGACTCAAACCTTAAAAGGCGTCAGCTCGCCATGACCCCAAGGGTACTGGTCGCCTCACCCGCTTATCTGGCACAACACGGCACACCAAGCACGCTAAATGAACTGAGCCAACACGCAGTACTGATCTTAAATCGCGGCGGTGAGCCGTGGCAGAAATGGAAGTTAAGTCATAACGGCGCGCCCGTTGAAATCGAAGTCAGGGGCCAACGTTTTTGTAACGATGGCGCAGTGATCCGCGACTGGGCACTCTCAGGTCGTGGAATTGCCTATAAGAGTTGGCTCGATGTGGCGCAAGATGTGACCGAAGGCAGACTCCACTTAGTGCTAGCCGATAAAATAGCCCCACCGATCCCACTGCAATTGGTATACCTACAAACCGATTATCCCAGCCATAAGGTCCGTCGCACCATAGAGTTTTTAGTAGAAAAGCTCAGCCAGTTCTCCCAAAACTATCCACTGCCCTAATGGTAATTTATTCCTTGGGAAGCACGACTGTCACCACACAGCCCTGTTGCCAAGGCAGTAAAGCTTGCGTGGATTGCTGACAGTTTTCGATTTGAATGCTGCCGTGATGGCGGGTGACCACATCCTTACAGATAGCTAAACCTAGGCCTAATCCCGCATCTTTGGTTGAGGCAAAAGATGCCATCAACTCACTCGCCTGCCCCTGTAGCCCTTCTCCATTATCAATAACTAACACTTTGATTTCATTTGGATGATAATAGATATCGATCCATAATTGACGCACACGATTATCGCCGCAGGTTTCTAACGCATCTAAGCTATTTTTTACTAAATTGACCCACATTTGGCTTAAACCAACGCTATCGCCCATCAGTTCAAAGGGCTCACCCTGCACTCGCACATTCACTTGCACATTCGCTCGGTCTAGCTCGCGCCGCAACAGAGCTAAAGCTTCTTTCACCACTGGCACTATATCTAAAGGTTCGGTCTTGGCCTGACGCCGCTTGAGTAAACCGCGAATACGATGCACAACCGCTCCGGCGCGAATCGACTGCGCATTAATTTTACCGAGTACATCATAGAGTTCAGGATTATCTTGCCCAAGCCTTTCCAGTTGTAGCATGGCACCTTCGCTGTATTGGGTAATGGCGGCTATGGGTTGATTGAGTTCATGGGCAAGTCCTGCACCTATTTCCCCAAGAATCGCCGCACTTTGCAGTCGCTCAAGCTGCAGTGCCTTGTCCTTTAATTGACGCTCAGTGCTAACTAAAAACTCACTTTTCTGGCGAAACTTATATTCAAGCCACAGGTGATAAATGGTGGAAATAATGAAAATTAACAACAGTGCGCCCCCCCATTCTTTATTTTTTGCCATCCATTTGTATACGGTTTGATAAAGTGGTGGTGATGCTCCCTGTAGTTGTAATTCTTTAAATAACTCAATCACTTTTAACTGACTCACGGGCGCAGTCCAGCCCAAAGTATCGGCGGTAATTGCTGCAATATGATCGGCGGGTAAATCGAATAAGGCGCGGGTAATCGCCATCGTCAGCTTAGGAGAAACCGTATCCGCCGCAGCGAATGACCAGTTTGGGTATAACTGAGTGCTCACCTCGCAATCATATCCTGCAGGCGTTGCAGGATGGATAACCCGATAATCGCCCTGATTAACAAGACCCGTTGCGATCATTTCCTCTAAGGTACAAAAAGGCGCTATTGCGGCGTCGGCACTGCCATCTCTGACTTGATAGATAAGCGGTTCTAACGGGAAACCGAGGAAGCGCACTTGCCCAAAAAACTGTTCGGGTAAAAAACCCATTTTATGCAGTAACCCCATGGCCGCTTGATACCCCCCCAAAGCCTGCGGATCACTGGCGACCACATTGCGCCCGCGCAAATCCTGCAAGGTGCGGATAGGGCTGTCGGCGCGGACAATAATGGTCGCGCCTATGGTAAAAGTGCTGCCTTGATGCTTACGGCTCTTCATTGTCGCGAGCCAAGACAGCGGGAAGTTGTTACTTAGATGCAGATATTGCCCAGGGTTAGTGACGATAAACTGCAAATCATGCTCAAGTAACTGACTACGCATGCCATTAAAATCCACAGGCACGACTTCAAAATGACTATTAGGTACTTGCTCACTGAGGTAATCCATCATAGGTTGCCAACGCTGCTTGGCCTGTAACACGCCATGATTTGCCAGCACTCCGACTCTAAAATGGTTCACTTCTGTCGCTTCGTTGGCATAGGACGGATTAAGCCCAATGATACTCAGCAAGAATCCCATTAATATCGCTTTACACCAAGAGTCAATCGTCATCGCCTCTATTACCCACTCTTATATGCCATTGCCATGGAACGACTTTAGCTCGCAGATAAAAATCAAGCTGTGAAATGCCGCCAAACTCTAGTTTATGCCCAGAGGGAATCGGCTAATTTAGTGATGTATCTCCCAAGACCTAGGCTTAAAATTGAGCCCACTCCATACCCAGCTTAAGCTGATAGCATGCTTACCGCCCCACAAGGAACACAATGTCGATAAAATTGCCACTCTATCTAGTCGATGACGATGAAGCGATTCTGGATTCACTGGGCTTTATGCTCGGACAATTTGGCTATCAAGTGCAAACCTTCAACAGCGGCCGCGACTTTCTTGAGCACTGTGCATTATCACAGGCGGGCTGCGTGATTTTAGATAGTCGAATGCCGGAAATCACCGGCCAAGAAGTGCAGCAAAAATTACTGGAAACCCACAGCCCGCTAGGCGTGATATTTCTCACTGGCCACGGTGATTTACCTATGGCGTTAAGCGCCTTTCGTAAGGGGGCCTGCGATTTTTTTCAAAAACCCGTATCGGGTAAGGCATTAGTACAAGCGATTGAAAAGGCGCAGCGTGAAAGCCAAGCGGCCTTCGAGCAGCAAAGTCTGCAGCATAAGTTTGACCAACTGACCGAGCGCGAACAGCAAGTGTTAGCCCATGTGATCCAAGGCATGACTAACAAGCAAATATCGGAGGCGATGTTTTTATCCCTGCGCACGATTGAAGTACACCGCGCAAAAATCATGAAAAAGCTCGAAGTGAACAATATGGCAGAGCTAGTGCAACACTTAGGCAATCTGAATTCTGTCTTATAAGTCAATCACCCGTGGTCACTAAACAATCGTTAAGCCTTCTCGCCACGCATAAGGATTTAAACGTTAAACCCTTTTTACCCCGCCCATTCAAGATACCGTAACGACACAGTTTTCATCCTACCTGCGACAAGCTGTCGCAGTTTGCGCATTTGGCTTTGTGAAATATCGTATCAGCCCGCACAATCACACCATAGGTTCCTTCCTTTGTGCCCCGCAGGCGCTCAAGAAATCCACTGCTTTTTGAACCTCCACCCGAGGGTAACTATACCCTCGGGGATTTTTTTGCTTCCATCCGCGAATGCCTTCCTCCAAAATAACAACTAAAGTAGAAAATAGAACGATCCAGTTCAAGTTCCGTCTGCAAAGCAGTTATATACTTTCCAACCGCCTTAAATAATATGAATCATGGAAGAGCGAATGTTCAAACCTTTAATATTACTCAGCTTTAGCACCTTAGTCTTGACCTGTATGAGTGGCTGCGTTGGGCCACTTAATTCAAAATGTGATACAAATTCCCCCTACAGCAAACAAGAATGCAATGCAGCCGACGCCGCAGTTTATGTTGCGGCGGCCATATTGGAAGGCCCAGATAAAGGTCAAACGTGTAACGATATGTCGGGCAAAGCAAAACAAGACTGCCTCGCTCAGCAACAGGCACTGAAAGAATCACTAGAGAAACACGCTCGAAAATAGCATTAAGGAAGATGAATGAAAGCCTCCGTTTTTATTGCCACGACCCTCGATGGTTATATCGCCACTCCCGATGGGGATATCGACTTTTTAAACCAGCATCCCAGTACTAATCCCGATGAAGATTTTAGTTACCATGCTTTTATCGACACTATCGATGCGATTGTAATGGGACGAAAAAGCTTTGAAAAAGTCCTCTCCTTCGATTGTGATTGGCCCTATGTAAATATCCCAGTATTTGTATTAAGTCGCAGCGGCGTAACAGTACCGTCGGCGTTAAGTGAGCACGTACAAGTGCTAAATGGCGATGCGGCAAGCATTAGCGAACAACTCAAAACCCGTGGCTTTAAGCATCTCTATATCGATGGCGGCCAAACAATCCAAGGCTTTTTAGCGGCAGGGCTAATTCAGGAACTCACGCTCACTCGCATCCCCACTTTACTGGGTAAAGGTATTCCCCTCTTTGGCGACTTAGCTCAAGCGATTCAATTAATGCCAATTCACACGCAGCAATACGACAATGGCTACGTACAAACCCGCTATCGTGTTATAGACAAAACGGCTTTATAAGCCGTTTACATTCGGCAGATGGCATTGAAAGATGAAGTGATGGCTTGCCATTTTGCGGCTTGCCATCTTACTGTAGAGCCATGTAACAACAATGTTAAACAACTAAATATTATCAATGACTTACTGATTGCAAATCAAAGTTCCGTTAGAATATTGTCCTCTAACAGATAGGTGAGCAATATGAGTCGTTTGCAGTCATCGAAGGGCTTTACATTAATTGAGCTGGTTGTGGTCATTATCATCCTTGGGATCTTGGCCGTCGTCGCAGCACCACGGTTTTTAAACCTAGGCCAAGATGCCCACGATGCCAGAGCCAAAACCACATTTGCGGCCTTTACCTCTGGTGTTAAGCTTTATCACAGTTGCTGGCTTGCGGGCGGTCACTCTGGTTATACCCAAGATCTCGCCTGTTATGGTGACGGAAAACTCGACTCGACCACCACAGGATTTCCACTGGGAATAGAGACTGCAACCGCTGATGCCGGTGCTAAATTGCAGGGCGATTATTGTGGTCAGTTATGGCAAGGTCTTTTGGCTAATAATGAATTTGTCATTGCCGATCAATACTCTTGGCGCACAGTTCCCAATGTCGACATTGTTTACTGGTATGGTGCCGTCGACATTACCGATCCCAATGCTTACTGCATTTTCAATTATGTCTCGGACGATCGCAGCTTCGGCAGTGAAAACTGGGATCTTAAATACTATCCCTTCGATGGCCGTACTATTGTAGGTCGATCCACCCTTTCCCAGTAAGCGCTTATTTTTATTGCTAAAGGAGCGCGAAAGATCGCAAACTCCTTTGGCATTTGCCGCGATTACTTGAATTATTGTCATCCATCCCCATATATATCCCATCATCCACCGCAACTTTTGCTGCGGGCCAGAAGAGGATTCATTGTGACCACTATCGTATCAGTACGCCGTAATAATCAAGTTGTCATCGCCGGCGATGGCCAAGTCTCCCTAGGCAATACCGTCATGAAAGGTAACGCCAAAAAAGTGCGTCGCTTATATCACAACAAGGTACTGGCAGGTTTTGCAGGCGGCACCGCCGATGCTTTCACCCTATTCGAGCGTTTCGAAGCCAAACTCGAAATGCACCAAGGCCATTTATTGCGCTCGGCCGTTGAGCTCGCCAAAGATTGGCGTACCGACCGTATGCTGCGTAAACTCGAAGCCCTGTTAGTCGTGGCCGATGCGGAAACCTCGCTGATCATCACAGGTAATGGTGATGTCGTTCAGCCAGAACACGACTTAGTTGCCATTGGTTCAGGCGGCAACTATGCCCAAGCGGCGGCCCTTGCGCTATTGCAAAACACTGAACTGTCAGCCTTAGAAATCGCCGAAAAATCCCTGACCATTGCCGCGGATATCTGCGTATTCACCAATCAATTCAAAACGATTGAAGAACTCAATTACTAAACAGCCCGTGAGGAATATTATGTCTGAAATGACCCCCCGTGAGATTGTCCACGAGCTGGATGCACACATTATTGGCCAACAAAAGGCCAAACGTTCTGTTGCTGTCGCCCTGCGCAACCGCTGGCGCCGGATGCAACTTGACGCGGATTTCCGTCAAGAAGTCACCCCAAAAAATATTCTGATGATTGGCCCAACGGGCGTTGGTAAAACTGAAATTGCCCGCCGTTTAGCCAAACTGGCGAACGCACCTTTTATCAAGGTCGAAGCGACTAAATACACAGAAGTGGGTTATGTCGGTAAGGAAGTCGAGCAAATCATCCGCGACTTGACCGATATAGCCATCAAGCTGACCCGTGAACAGCAAATGGGCAAATGTCGCCAACGCGCCGAAGAAAATGCCGAAGAGCGCATTCTCGATGCCCTGTTGCCTAAGCCGAAAAACGACTGGGAAAGCACTGAAACCGATTCCAACTCAAATACCCGTCAAGTCTTCCGCAAAAAGCTACGCGAAGGTCAATTAGACGATAAAGAAATCGATATCGATGTAGCCCAACCGCAAATTGGTGTTGAAATCATGTCGCCTCCAGGCATGGAAGAAATGACCAACCAGCTGCAAAGTCTGTTTAAAAACATGGGCCAAGCACCAGCAAAACGTCGCAAGATGAAGATCAAAGAAGCCTTTAGGCTATTGATCGAAGAAGAAGCGGCCAAACTGGTCAATCAAGAAGATTTAAAAGAACAAGCCATTGAAATGGTTGAGCAACACGGCATAGTGTTCCTCGACGAAATCGACAAAATCTGTAAGCGCGGCGAAACCTCAGGCCCAGACGTTTCCCGTGAAGGCGTACAACGTGACTTACTGCCGCTCATCGAAGGCTGCACTGTTACCACAAAACACGGCATGGTAAAAACCGACCACATACTGTTTATCGCCTCTGGCGCATTCCAGATGTCTAAACCGTCGGATTTAATTCCTGAATTACAGGGTCGTTTACCAATCCGTGTCGAGCTAGATGCGCTATCAGCCAATGATTTTAAACGCATTTTAACCGAGCCACACGCCTCGCTCACCGAGCAATATATCGCGCTGATGGGCACAGAAGGCGTGAAAGTTGAATTCAGCGAATCGGGTATCGACAGCATTGCGAAAGCCGCATGGCAAGTGAACGAGCGCACCGAAAACATCGGCGCCCGTCGTTTACACACTGTGATGGAAAGGCTGATGGAAGATATCTCCTACGAGGCATCGGAAAAATCAGGCTCCGCCTTTGTTATCGACGCCGACTATGTCAGTGCCCACTTAGACAACTTAGTCCAAGACGAAGATCTCAGCCGCTTTATCCTCTAGTGCAAAACCCGCTCACCGCCAAAGCCCAAACGACTTGGCGGTGAACGACTCAAATGCAAAAGTGTGACTTAAACGAAAAAGCCTGACCAAGGCTCTCGCTTACCCTTTGTATCCTTGGCCGCGAGTGGTTACATTAGTCAGGTGTTATTTTAATGAGTCGTTATCCTATCCTTAGCATTTTCTTGGTAGCCAACCTATGACCACAGCAACGCCCAATGTCACCGATCTTAAACTGAAACGTAAATCGCGCATTCTAGAAATCAGTTTCGATAATGGTGAGCAATATCAGCTCAGCTGCGAGATGCTCAGAGTCTACTCGCCCTCGGCCGAAGTGCATGGTCACGGTAATCCAAAGCTGGTCACCCACAAGAAAAACGTCAACATCAGCGCCATTGAACCCGTCGGCAACTACGCAGTGAAAATCGTCTTCGATGACGGCCACGACACAGGCCTATTCTCGTGGAAAGTACTCTACGATCTCGCCACCCACCAGGTGGATCTATGGGAAAAATACCTCGCCCGCCTACGCGCCGAAAAAGCCTCCCGCGAGCCGCTGATCGCGATGAATATAAAGTACAACTAGTACGTTAGGTAAATAGACGCTTAATTGTGCGATGTAAACTCTAGAAACAGAGAATTTAACAATGGGTAGCTTGTGAAGCTGTGACTTCTCTTACTGACTTGAGTATCAAAGGAAAGACCATGTCGGAAAAAATCCCCTGCCAAGAATGTAACACCTTAATCCTTCCGAGTACCGCCGAGAAAAATGAGGGTTTATGCATGCCCTGCAAAAATGGCATACGTGCAAATCTCGAGCGTGCGAAGGAATACTACCAACAAGAGCGTGAACTCGATAAAACCTGTCCCTTTCGAGCCTTTTGGCGAGATCTTGTTGTAAGGGTACATAACAAAGATCAAGGTTTTTATACGCTTAGACCAGAGGAACAAAACTACTATGCGGTGAACTGCTTATCTGGCGAGGTCTATAATGGTGGATTTATTCAGTATTTCGACAACTCTTCAGGTGAGCATTACGCCTTCGCTGAGCGTGGACTTATCCAAATGGGAGCAAGCCACTCGTTAAACTTATTGCACCAAGCAAAACAGGCCGTGTTTGGCGAAAAGCCAGTACCAATAGACAGAGATCGTCGTTTAGCCGCAACCGATAACCAAGACCTGTACAGCGTACTCGATAAGCTCGATGACGAGTTTTATAAAGATCTAGATGATCTCGATGCCAAGCTTAAAAGCTACGCCCTTGATTACGGACTGGTAAATAAGACTTAACTGGCGATTGTCGGTAATCACTTAAAGATAAAGGCTATCCTTGGCAGAAATAAGCATAATTGAGCCTATCTTGCTGACCCCATACCGCAGTCCAGCCATTCACATCACTCATGTAAGCGAAATAAATGGATTGCGTTTTAAGACAAACATCTTGAAATGGCGCTTTATTCTGATTAATAAAATGCGCCGACCTAACCAACACATCAGTACAAACGTCTTCATCCTCCACTAACCAAATAAAATCATCACGCCATTCATCCAATGCTATCGCTGCCTCTGGGGAATTGAGTCTCAACTTATCTTGAGCGAGTTTCATTTGCTCGGGAGTCACAGAACATGAAACCGCCAACTTATCGAATACACCTGAACCGCCAGCCCAAAAAGACAAATCAAATTCCAACCTATCCTCTAGCGGCGTAAAACCCAATAAATTTTCGATAATCATTAAACTTTTAGCTAAATCGGCATCTGGCCTTTGGTAACGCTTTTCAATCCCATCATATTCCCGCATACGAACTAAGCTCCTGCTGCGTTAAGTGACACATTAAAATTGAGTAACATACTATAAAATAATAACTTTTTGATCAATGTACCCAACGATTAAGACTATTACGCCAGTGACTCGCCGACTTTGATTTAAAAATGAGTTATCCCTAAGCGCTCGATGGCGCCATTTGCAGCATAAGGAAGCGCGAACACCGCGAGCACATGGTCAAGGATAATGGAATGAAAATTATCAGGCCTACCATTTTAAATCAGCAACTTCATCAAGTAAGGCCTGTGGTTTAAACCGTCCCTGCTAAAAGCGGCCTGTACAGTTATCTTCTTGATTTGCTTGTCTTGCTATTAGCTCAATCAAACATCGCGCTCTTTTGAAAACTTAGGCATGAAATATCGCATAATCGCCTGCGGTAAATTGCGATTGAATGCTTTAATCGGTTGACCTCATGCGCCTCAACTAGCTCTCCTTGAACGGATTTTTGCGTTAATTCATCGCCTTTAGACAACTTATGCCACTGCTCAAGTACTTCGCGGTCAGTCCAACGATTGGCACTGTCGATATCGACTGGCAGCACCACATGCAGATAATTCGACATCACCGCAAAGGCTGCAACATCGATAGCAAAAACGGCTTCAAGTTCAAACAGTAGTGACTCAACCCAACTACGGCGATGGTCATAATTTTTCCCAGAATAGGCATCATCGCCACATAAAAAAGCACGCCGCACAACGCGGCTATAGCAATGGTAACAGGGAGTGTCTTCAAGGCTTATCTGAGTTCTGAGAGGACGCGGCATATAAACCTCCTTGTTTAATGCTTATAGTCGGAGGTTAACTACCACGCCATTTAAGCTGGGTGTCTTGAAAACAGCTTCTTTGTAAGCAACCTGAAAGTGCATTATATTGTTGCTCTAAAATGGATGGCCAGATTTATTATTAGCCCTGCATATGTGATAAAACAGTTAAACCTTCGCTGGAAACAAATCTTAGAAATGGAGTATTGTCAGTGACAACGAGAACGGAATTACTCAATAAATTAAGCGCCTTATCGACCGCCGATCCAGAGCACTGTCCGGTAGTGACATTAAATGAGTACTTTTTAGAAAACGAAGATGAAGAGTCTATCGCACCCAATAATTGGGGTTATGGTCGACCATCCATCAAAGAAATCTATCGTTGCTTGAAAGAAATCGAACATAGGTCAGATGTGCAAGGTATTTATGTTGGGATGCACGATGAATGGTCCGAAGCACTTGAGGATGATGAGCTATGGCCTGCAGCTGAGAACATTCATATTCTTACCTGTGCGCCTCTGGCGGAAGTGGAAGAATGGATTGAAGGAATCGCGGCAGATGGAATGGGGACAGGCTGGCCCTATGGCGAACATCAACTATCCCCTAAGCCGTATGCTGGCTATCATGTCTATACAGTATATTGGGATTAGTGGTTAGCTATCTCACTGTTTATGTGAATTTTATTGCATCAGATAACCCCAAAACATCGGTCTAGGCCGATGTTTTTATATCTAAGGATACCCAATCTCATTTTTGTAATATAAAACGTGCTCCCCCAGCCTTATTATATGAATTAGCTCGTGTTATTTAGACTCCCATTGTTAAATTTTAAAAATGGAGTGTTAGTACTCTTTTTAAATACTAACAAACAACACTAAAACTTCAGAAGTTCATCTTCCCCTGCGAAGTTGCTGAAGGGCGTTGAAGAAAATCGCGTGAGCGAGGCATGGATGCCGAGTTAGCTTTCGGATTCTTTATTTGATTAATAGGGGATGTACCATCGGAAACGTTAGCTATTTCAAATAAGCACGAAGCCCTGCTTATAAATAAAGAGTTAATGCATGTAACTTCGCTAGGGTGAGTGCTGCGAAAACAGCGGTACGAACGAGAGCCAAAGATTGTGAACTGGCAGTTAGACATCGACGTTGTTCGGCAAGGGCTCTTGATTGAAAATCAATGGGGAAGCCCCACGACTTTGACTTTGCTTTAAAAGCTATCAAACCAAGTTTAGATAAACCTCCTTGTCGAAATCACGACAAATACCCTGCTTTGTGATCCTCACTGCAACCCAATTCGTAATGTCAGGCAATATTACATCGCGAAATGCTTAACCGCGAAAGTCATTCAACGAGTCCACTTAATGCAATTACAGCAATTCCATACAGTCAGGTTAATTTTAGGCGATCAACTCAATGCCCAGCATTCTTGGTTTAACCGTGTTGATGATCAAGTGCTGTATGTGATTGCAGAATTGCACCAAGAAAACACTTATGTAACCCACCATGTGCAAAAAATATGTGCCTTCTTTGTGGCAATGGCGCAATTTGCCCAAGAGCTGCGCGCACAAGGGCATCAAGTGCTCTATTTGAATCTGGATGACACTCATGATGGCACCCAAGGCTTTAGCGATCTACTGGGGCTAATTCAACATCAGGTAACACAGGTTGGCGCGATCAAGTTTGAATACCAAAGGCCTGATGAATACCGCTTACTCAAGCAATTGAGCCGACTTAAGCTCAACACAGCCGTGGTGAACTGTGTCGATACAGAGCACTTTATCTTGCCCTTTGACGAAATCGATGCGCAGTTCCCCGTCGGCAAACACATTATGATGGAGCACTTTTATCGCCGTATGCGTAAACGCTTCAACATCTTGATGCAAGACGGAAAGCCACTCGGCGGGCAATGGAACTTTGATGCCAGCAACCGTCAGAAACTTAAAACTCAAGATATAAAAGTCTTGCCAGCGCCATTGATGTTTAGCCTCGATGTAACTGAAATTCTCGCTAGGCTTGAGCGTCATCAAATTCCGACCATGGGTCGTATTGATGCGCCATTGCTGTGGCCGATAAACCGTGCGCAAAGCCTCACACTATTAACGTATTTTTGTCAGGTTTGCTTGCCTTCCTTTGGCCGTTTTCAAGATGCCATGACAGCGCAACATCCCGCCAAGTGGAGCTTGTACCATAGTCGACTATCATTCAGCCTTAACAGTAAATTAATCAGCCCGTTAGAAGTCATCAATGCGGCCATCGACAGTTATCAAACGAATGCTGAGATTGATATCGCCCAAGTTGAAGGGTTTGTACGACAGATATTAGGTTGGCGAGAATATGTTCGCGGCATTTACTGGGCCAATATGCCGCAGTACGCCAGCACTAATGCGCTCGATGCCCATGGGACGCTGCCCGATTATTTTTGGCATGGCGACACTAAGATGAGCTGCATGCGACAAGCCTTATCTCAATCATTAGATTTTGCCTACGCCCATCATATTCAGCGCTTAATGGTGATCGGCAATTTCTGCTTATTAACCGAAATCGAGCCAAATCAAGTCGATGAGTGGTATTTAGGCGTGTATGTTGACGCCATCGAATGGGTTGAAATGCCCAACACTCGCGGCATGGCATTGTTTGCCGACGGCGGCATTGTCGGTACTAAACCCTACGCCGCCAGCGGCTCTTACATTAATAAAATGAGTGATTACTGCAGCGGCTGTCATTACAAGATAAAAGAGCGCAGCGGTGCACTCGCCTGCCCGTTCAATAGCTTTTATTGGCGCTTTATGGACAAACACCGCGCGCGATTGTCGCTGAACCCTAGGATCGGCATGCTATACCAGACTTGGGACAAAATGGGCGAGTCCGTAAGAAGCGCCATATTAGCCACAGCCGAGCACAACCTCGTTCACCTAAACCGTTTGTAGCGGAGTAATGCTAAGCGTGACTCATTGATATAAAGAGTTTGATATAAAGAATTTGATATAGATATTTGGATAGGGAGAGTTTGCTATGAAAGTACTTATCGTCGGCGGGAGTGGGGGTATTGGCAAAGCCATGGTTAAGCGAATTCAAGAGTCATATCCCGACGCCACTGTGCACACCACCTACTGGCATCATCTTCCCCAAGACATGCGAGAGAAGCTCCAATGGCATGCATTAGATGTGACCAATGAAGCTGAGATTAAACAGCTAAGTGAACAACTCACTGAATTAGATTGGATTATTAACTGTGTCGGCATCTTACACACCCAAGATAAAGGGCCAGAAAAAAGCCTACAGTCACTGGATATCGACTTTTTCCAGCACAATTTAACGCTGAATACCCTGCCCAGCATCATGTTGGCGAAGCACTTTGCTAAGGCATTAACACAAAGCCACTCGGCAAGATTTACGGTGATATCGGCGAGAGTCGGCAGTATTACCGATAATAAATTAGGGGGCTGGTACAGCTATCGCGCCTCAAAAGCCGCGCTGAATATGTTTCTCAAAACACTGTCGATTGAATGGTTACGCACCATGAAACACGGCGTGGTGTTGTCTCTGCATCCGGGCACGACAGACACGCCATTATCTCAGCCATTTCAACAGAGTGTCCCCAAAGGCAAACTGTTTACACCTGAGTATGTCGCCAACTGCTTACTGCCCATCATTGCCAATGCTACACCCGCACAAACAGGGCGTTTTTTTGCCTACGATGGCACAGAGTTACCTTGGTGAAATAAGCTGAAGAGCAAGTCAAGCAGCGGCAACTCCGATGGAGTCTTTCTAAGTTAATAAATCAAAGCAGAGGGTCTCAACACCTTGATAGGATGATGACCCCAACGCACAACCCATCCTTAATCAAGCCTTTTCAAGAACACTGAAAAAATAAACAATTGAAATAAATCATTAAATTGTTTTAAAACACTCAAGTGCATCACCCTTCCGCTTGGCTAAATCGCTATTACCCAAAAGTCCTAATTCAGATTTAAAAGCGTCTAAATGAACGATGAAGATAGTTCCTTTGTACGATTGTTAACATTTTCACATTTAAATAACATCTAGGGTCATGCGGTTATTCACGCTTTGCACAGAATAAAAATCTGAGAATTTCCGCCTGAGCAACAGCTCATTCTATGCGGCCATGGCAGAGGGATGCCGACGACCCTGTAGAAATCACAATAAAAAACGCTCGCCCGAGCCAGTTAAGCTGTATGGCATTCCAACGTTATTTACAAAACGGAAAAAGGATTTCAAGCATGATGCTAAACAAAAAACTGTCGCTACTCTTCATTGCTGTGTCGGCCACTTTAGGCACATCCGCATTTGCTGCCGATGTTGTCGATGTCGGCACTCTTAGAAGCGCGTCTTCAAGCAATAACTTAGTGTCTCAGTTCAGCTTAGACGCAGGTAGCCAACTCAAAGTCGAGAAAAAACTCAACCTAGGTCAAGGCAAGCAAAAACAACGTTTACAACAATATTTCCATGGCGTACCTGTTTATGGTTTCTCTGTTGCGACGTCACAATCGAGCATGGGCTTTTACAGCGACATGTCTGGGCGCGTATTAAAAAATATTGAAAAGTCGGCTGATTTTGTCAAACCCACTTTAACGGCTAACAAAGCGTTAGATATTGCGATCCGTGGCAAGTCTGACAAAGCCGTTGCAGGCCTAAAAGCTGAAAACAAACAAGCAAAATTATGGCTTTACCTCGATGATGCCGCTAAAACTCGCCTCGTTTATGTGACTTCATTTGTAGTATATGGCGATGAACCAAGCCGCCCATTCACTATGGTTGACGCGCACTCAGGTGAAGTGCTCAAGCGTTGGGAAGGGATTAATCACGCTGCAACGGGCACAGGCCCAGGCGGTAACATTAAGACTGGCCAATACGAATACGGTACGGATTTTTCTAGCTTAGACGTTGAAGTGAGTGGTGACACTTGCACCATGAACTCACCTAACGTGAAAACCGTTAACCTAAACGGTGCCACATCAGGCGCCACCCCCTTCTCTTACACTTGTCCGCGAAACACAGTCAAAGAGATCAACGGTGCTTACTCGCCATTAAACGATGCGCACTACTTCGGCAACGTGATCTACAAGATGTATAGCGAGTGGTACAACACTGCACCGTTAACCTTTCAGTTAACGATGCGAGTTCACTACAGCAACAACTACGAAAACGCTTTCTGGGACGGCAGCGCTATGACCTTCGGTGATGGCGCAACAACCTTCCACCCATTAGTGAGCTTAGATGTCTCGGCACACGAAGTGAGCCACGGTTTCACTGAACAAAACTCAGGGCTGGTTTACGCAGATCAATCTGGCGGCATGAACGAAGCCTTCTCAGATATGGCGGGTGAAGCCGCTGAATTTTACATGCACGGCACAAACGACTGGTTAGTCGGCGCCGATATCTTTAAAGGCAGTGGTGCACTGCGCTACATGGCAGATCCAACCTTAGACGGTATCTCAATCGGTCATATCGACGATTACTATGATGGCATCGATGTGCACCACAGTTCAGGTGTATTCAATAAAGCTTTCTACACTTTAGCTAACTTACCGGGTTGGGATACGCGCAAAGCATTCCAAACATTTGTAGTCGCTAACCAATTATATTGGACGGCGGACAGCTTATTCTGGCAAGGCGCCTGTGGTGTTAAATCGGCCGCAACTGACTTAGGCTTAAGTGCTGACGATGTGGTTACTGCGTTTGCCGCTGTGGGTATCACACCTTGTGAAACGCCACCACCACCGCCACCACCAGAAGCTACTGAACTCGCCAACGGTGTCGCTGTGGCAGGTTTAGCCGGTGCGTCAGGTAGCAAAAAATACTACAAACTAGACGTCGCTAGCGGTGCAACTAACCTGAGCTTCAATATGTCAGGCGGCACAGGTGATGCGGACATGTATGTTAAATTTGGTCAAGCGCCGACGTCTAGCAGCTATGACTGTCGTCCATACAAGTCAGGTAATGCCGAAAGCTGTGCTATTGATCCTGCTCAAACGGGAACTTATTGGGTGATGGTCAGCGGCTATAGCAGCTACACAGGTGTAAGCCTAGTGGGTGCTTATGACGGCGATGACACACCAAATCAAGCTCCAACTGCAGGCTTTACTGCAAGCTTTGCTAACGGTAACGGCAGCTTCACAAGCACCAGTACTGACAGCGATGGCGACCTGACATCATGGAACTGGGATTTTGGTGATGGTACAAATGCCGCAGGTGCGAGTGTCAATCATCAGTATGCCGAGTCAGGCAGCTACACAGTCACACTGACTGTAACTGACAACGATGGCGCAACAGCAAGCACTTCGGCAGAATTTGCAGTTGAAGTGCCAGAAGTGGCGTTAGAAATGACAGTGAAAAACGCTAACAAATCTCGTCGCGGTAGCATACGTGTTGCACTCGAATGGGATGGTCACAACGCTGATGAGTATACTATCTTCCGTAACGGTGTTGCGGTGGGTACTTCAAGCAGCTCATCGTTTATTGACCGTTTCACCGACCTAGCTGGCGCAAGCTTCACCTATAAAGTATGTGAAACTAACGGCCCTTGCTCAAACGAAGAAACCGTTAACTTTTAATCACATAAGATAATCGTATCGTGGCGCTAGCGTAAAACCCTAGCGCTAATTCATCGATTCACTTCTCGTTTTCTTGTTAATGCCACTCAGCCCTTTTGAGTGGCATTTTTTATGGTCAAACGCTCAGCCTCAGCACCTCATCAGGTTTGCCTTAAGCTGTTGTCCCTTGCCTCACACGTGGATGAATCGTTACTTCAAATGTCCACTTTCACCCACTGGTTTCTTCAGCAATTTACGTTGCAACGTCCGGCGATGCATTCCCAATTGGCGAGCCGTGGCGGACACATTGCCTTGGTTAGCATTGAGCACTTGCTGAATATGCTCCCACTCCAAACGCTTAGGATTCAGTGGCGAATCGTCGACTTCATCTTCTTGAAGAGTATGGGAATGTCCATCCATTTCCAGTGCGGCGAGCAAGGTTTGGGTATCCACAGGTTTAGCTAAATAATTATCGGCGCCGAGACGAATCGCTTCCACCGCAGTGGCGATACTGGCGTAGCCGGTGAGTAACACCATAGTCACCTTGGGTAGCAGATGACGCAGCGGCACAATTAACCCTAGGCCATTGGCTTCGGCAAGCTTCATATCTAAAAGAATATGGCTAGGACGAAATTCCCGCGCCACCAGCAGAGCATCACTGGCATCATGGGTTAATCGGCATTCAAAGCCATGGCGTGTTAATCGGCGCCCTAAAATACTCGCAAGGGAAAGGTCATCCTCAACAATCAACAAACGTTTCATGAACTTACCTCGTCACTAGCCTTAGTCTTGTGCGATACAGGCGGCGCCAGCTCCCTTAATATAGTGAAACGAATTTGCGCCACAGTGCCACCTTGGGGATGATTTGCCAAAATCAACTCTGCGCCCAAACGCTCTAAACTGGCATGACTGAGTAGCAAAGCGACACCTAAACCCTTGGGACTTTCTATGAGTAAGGTGCCCAACTGTGGCAATAAATCGGGCGCGATACCAGTGCCATAATCGCGGATCTGCAAGTAGATCTGCTCTTCGTTTGGCGCTATATCTAAACTGATATCCACCTGCGGCGCACCTATGGTTTCGGCGCTAGCGCGGGCAGCATTTTCAATCAAGGCCATGATGGCTGGCGTTAAAGTCATATCAGTCAGAATACTTTGCTCTGCCAGTTGTTCAGGCATACAAGTGACCAACCAATTCAGTTCAGTTTGCGGCATTAACAACAAGGTTTTTTGCTTTAAACTATCCACCAGCTCAATGATCTTTAGTGGGCGCTGGCGGCGATCGCGGATCGACTCTGTCGCTAATCTCAGCTCGGCAAGCGT
Source organism: Shewanella sp. NKUCC05_KAH (assembly GCF_019345585.1). Classification (NCBI taxonomy): domain Bacteria; kingdom Pseudomonadati; phylum Pseudomonadota; class Gammaproteobacteria; order Alteromonadales; family Shewanellaceae; genus Shewanella; species Shewanella sp. NKUCC05_KAH. The sequence continues at coordinate 27,959 of NZ_JAHKQZ010000027.1, read as the reverse complement.
ATGTTCACAGCGACCTAATGCAGTTTCCATCTCGACAATCGTTATCGAGGTATCACTCATGTCTTCTTTTACTTCATCGAGTAATAACCTCAGACTCGAGAGCGGTGTGGCCAATTGATGTGCCATCTGCGCCGATACTGTGCCTAGGGCTAAGAGTTGCTCCTGACGCAATTGCCCTTCGCGCATATAGGCTAACTGCGCATCTTGACGGCGCATACGCTTAGTGATTAACGCCACGCTAGTTGTCATCACCAAAGCTGAAATCACAAAGTTGAACCACATGCCTAAATAGTGGGAACTCATGTCCATACCGTGATGCTGCATGGGGGATTCGGGCACAGTAAAGATCATCAGGCTGTAGGCAAAGGTTGAAATTGCCGTCAGTGCCCAAGGCGCCCAGATTGGCAAAGTCACAGCCGCAAGTGCAATCGGCAACAGTAATAACGAGATAAACGCATTGGTCGCACCGCCGGAAAAGTGCAACCAAGATATCCAAAATAGCGTGTCTAAGCTGAGCGCAATAAAGAGGCCGCGCTCCTTAGCAAATAAGGGTTTACGTAGCGCCAATGTGAGCGAAAGGTATAACACCTCCAGCACTAACACATGCACTAACGGCTCCATTTGCAGGCTAAGACCAAAAGTATCGGCGGCAAACGTGGTTAAGCCTATTTGCAGCAGCAAACCTAAGGTTCGCAGTAATGCGACTTGGTCGGCAGCCTGTAGACTGGTCCCTAAGATCTTAGCCATGGCGATTCCTACAGAGTGAGTCCGAGCGTGGCAAGTGCACCACTCGATTGTGTTAATGCTTGGCGCACGCCAGTGGCAAAATTAATTTCAGAACAAATCCCCAGCGCAGCTAAACGCGCACAGCTTAAGGTGCAATCCCTTGGCCGCTTGGCGTTATCTGTCGGCGTAGACTCAGGCGTTAAGTGCGCGGTACTGAGTTGTAAAATCTCCCCTAAGGTCAACAACATCTGATACTTAGTCATAGTCTCTGCGGCGCTAAAATGATAAATCCCCTGCACTATTGGCGCTACAATATGTTGTGCAATCATCTTGTCTATGGCTTGGGCAATATCGGCGGTCGAGGTTGGACTGCGTATCGCCCAATGATCAACACCCTGAACGCGACGCTCAATCAATTGGTTAACCAGCACTAGCACAGCAGATTCACTCAGCTTTTCTACTTGACCGTAAAGGATTGGCAAACGTAGCACGGCAAAATCAGCGCTAGTGTCTAGCACTATTTCCTCGCCCTTTAGCTTAGATTCACCATAAAAATTAACCGGATGAGTTGCTGCATCTTCAGCATACTTAGGTTGAGTGCCATCGAACACATAGTCAGTGGAAATATAGATAAGCCAAGCATTATTGGCCTTAGCTGCCATAGCTAAGGCTTGGCTGGCGGCTAAGTTAAGCGCCAATGCCGCCTGCGGATTTTGCTCGGAAACATCGGGGCGACGCTCGGCGGCGCAGTGCACTATCACTTGCGGTTGCTCGCGGGCGATAAATGCCTCGACATCTAAAGGGGCGGTAAGATCGAGTTTATGCACTCGTTCACTTGCGCGGCTAAAACCTGTGGCCACAACCTCATGTCCTGTTAATTCAAGCTGTTTTACGACAGCTCTGCCGAGTAGCCCAGTCGCCCCCGTGACCATAATCTTAGCCATATCGCCCCATTCAGTTTCAACGCATATTTATGGCTAACAATTCTAAAAGCTTTTCATATTCAACGCACTTGTTTACTCTTCTAAACCAAACTTACTTAGGGTTAACTCATGCAAGATTAACCCAAATACCCATAGGCAGAATTTGAGTACGACACTTCCTCTGATATTAGCTGGCCCCATGCTGCGCCACTGCGATGCCTCACACTTTACCCTGTGGTTTGTGAGTCGTGAGCCATTAACTGAACTTAAGCTGCGTCTTGGTGAGCAAGAGTACCTGTTGCAGGATGCCGATTTACACTATGTGCCACTTGGGCAACATGCCCATCAATATCTAATAATACTGTCGCGCCCAGAGTTGCTCGCGCCCAATATCGTCACACCTTACCAAGTGTCTGCCGCTCAGCATGGTGATATTTTTGCCACGATAAGCCAGCTAAACTACGGCGATGCGTCGACGCCAAGTGTACGTTTTACCCCTGAATTAACCCAAGTATTCCACGGTTCCTGCCGCAATCCGCATCACCACAGTGACGATGCACTGGTCGCCGCCGATACCCATTTAGCCAAGATAATCAACAGGGGTGCGGAGGAGGATCGCCCAGCACTTATCATAATGAGTGGTGATCAGGTCTATATTGATGATGTTGCGGGACCTATGTTAAGCGCCATAGGGCAAGTCATCGATTTGCTTGGTCTTAAACATGAGCAATTTGAAGGCGCGAGCATCACCACTAGTGAAGACATTCATTATCAGCCCGCATATTTGTATCAACGGCATAAAAACCTGTTGCCTCATACCCAATATCCGGCCAAAACCGCGCTGTGGCGTTGGTATCGCAATCACCCCATTTTTACCTCCTCCATCGCCGTAAATCATTTGGTCAGCCTAAATGAAATCATCGCCCTGTATTTACTCACTTGGTCACCTGAGCTGTGGGAATTAGTGAATATCTCGAAGGATGTCGACGGCTTATCACCCGCCAATATCGCCCGCTGGCAAAATGAGTGGCAACACTTGCTTGGCTTTAAAGCTGGGCTGGGGCAAGTCAGGCGCTTTATGGCGCACATTCCCGTTTATATGATGTTTGATGACCACGACGTCACCGATGATTGGAACCTTACGGCTAAATGGGAACAAGCGGCCTACGAACACGCATTTTCGAAACGCATCATTGGTAATGCCTTAATCGGCTACACCTTATTCCAAGGACTTGGCAACGCGCCTGATAAATTTACCGCCGATATCCGCCCGCTGCTCGATGCGTTTTTTGCGCGACAAGAAAGCGAAAGTCAGGATCTGCTCATCGATGAATTACTTAAATTTGAGCAGTGGCATTACACCTTAGAGTCCTCACCCAAACTGGTCGTGCTCGACACGCGTACCCGCCGCTGGCGCAGTGAATCTAATCTCGCAAAACCTTCCGGCTTGATGGATTGGGAGGCGTTAATGGATTTACAGCAAGAGTTACTCGGCCAGTCGAAGGTCATTATCGTCTCACCTGCGCCCATGTTTGGGGTCAAGTTGATTGAAGCTGTGCAGCGTACAGCCACTCTAATCGGCGGTTCCCTGTTAGTAGACGCCGAAAACTGGATGGCCCACCCGGGCGCCGCCAATGCACTGCTGAGTATTTTTATGCACCGTAAAACCCCAGAGGAGTTTGTGATCCTCTCCGGCGATGTGCATTACTCCTTTAGTTACGACATCAGTATTCGTTTTAGACGTAGTAGCCCTAACATCTACCAAATCACCTGCAGCGGTATAAAAAATCACTTCCCTGAGAAGCTGTTACCGATTTTCGATAAACTCAATGGCTGGTTTTATGGCCACTTTTCACCACTTAACTTGCTGACAAAACGTAAACGTATGTTGCTGCGCGGCAGGCGACCAAATGATGAGCCGAGTAAACGTCTAGTGAATAAAAGCGGAATAGGTATGTTGGAATTAGCAGATGATGGTGCACCAACAAAAATTGCGGTTTTACATGGCGATATGAGCGAAACCCTGTTCGAACCACCCAAACAGGAATAACAGATTAAACGGGTTTATTATGTTTAACCGTTTCAGGCTGAGTGGCACCAGAGCCAGAATCCATCAAGGGCGTATTTTTGGATAACGCCTCATCGGTTTTGGCAGGTTTTGGCTGAGCCTGATTGAAAATCAGTGCTTCTGGCTGCGACTTATTCGACGGTTTTTCATGCGCCATTTGATCCCAAATGATCTTAGGGCTTTGATCTCGCTCGGCATCGGCTTCTGCTGTCGATGCGCCTGACGAACTTGGTTTCTTCGGTTCAATCACCGCACTCGCCTTACGGATCTCGGCGGCAATATCATTCAGATAAGGCTGCTTAGTCCAGTCACCAAAATACATGGCCCCCACTAATACTGCAGCGCAAAGCAAGATAGAGAAGATCGCAGATTTGGTCATAATGGACTTCCTTTAAACAATCGTAATATGGCTCCCTATGGCAGAGACTCAGATACTGCAGATTGTATTCATACCATCACAGAGCCAAGCACACAATTGCACCCGATTATTTCCTTTAAACAGACTGGAAATAATGCTTTCCGCTGACTAAAACTCAAAACCTTGACATTGCATGTCGTGGTGCATCCCGCTCACTGGGTCAATAAAACGTAACCGCTGTGCCATCAACTTAAGAGGCGTCGCAAAGTTATCCGGCCCTTTAGGTAATAAGCTTGGATAAAATCTGTCGTTTAACAATGGCATACCTAAGCTTTGCATATGCACACGAAGTTGGTGAGTTTTACCGGTAATCGGGCTCAAATGAAATAAACCGACATCGCCTTTTATGGCCACCAAACTGATTTCGGAATGGGTATTCGCCTCGCCTTCAACGATTTTCATGGTAAAACTCGGGTCGCTCGGCTGCATGCGGTTTGTTACCGTCCAGTGCAATGGCAAAGTTAAGCAGCCCTGTTGATATTGTTCAATAATCTCAGGAGTCAACTTGGCAATCGCTTGATAGTCTTTACGAATCGCATCGTCAATAAAGAGTTGATGATAGAGCGCGCGGGTTTCAGGCGCGACAGTCATCAGGATCACTCCAGCTGTTTCACGATCAAGCCTATGAGCGGGCGCGATAGTATCAATGCCAGTACGCAATCTTAGTCTATGCACCAAACATTCGTTCACATAGTTGCCACTTGGCGTCACAGGCAAAAAGTGCGGCTTGTAGGCCAAAATGACATTGTCATCTTGGAATAGGATCTGTTCTTCGAAGGGGATTTTCGCTTCAACCGGCACTTCACGGTAGTAATACACCCGCGCCGCAGGGCGATATTCAGTGTCCAAGGCGATCAAACTGCCATCCCGCCAATGCACTTTTCCATCGAGGATCCGCTGACGCCATACATCTTCACCTATACGGGCAAAATGTTGTGCAAGAAAGGCAAACACTGTGGGTTTATCTGTGAAATTCACAGGAAGCACTATGTAAGAAGGTTGGGCGGCGCGGGCAGATGCTGTCATATCACAAAAAAAGCGGCTATAGAAAGCCGCTATTCTAGCCTTTTTGTGGTTTTTCAGTCCACATGGGACTTGATGAGTTGCAGCACGAAGTCCAAGGTTTTATGGCAATCTGGCTGATTCACTAACACTAATTTATCTTTGTTATACATAGGCAAAACCTCGAGCCAGCGTTGGCTCACCCAAGCGGCGTCTTCCAAATGCACTTGAGAATAGAGCTCAAACAGATCGGGATTCACTTCATAAAATTGCTCTAATGCGGCGCTTATCAACTCAAATTCACCTTTAATCGGCTCTTCTTGCCAGTTACGGCAAGGTAAAGTACGCGCCATCCACAGCTTATCTTTGGCCTGCGCCGCTGAGAGGATGCTGACGCGTTGACGCCCTTCGAGCACTATGCTGAGTGAATCATCTTCTAGCTGATTAAAATCGATAATGTCACATTGGGTGGCAGTGGGATAACAGGGCGGACTACCACTGGGTCTAATGGTGGCAAAGGCGAGCACATACTTTCCCTTGAATACATCGGCCACCATGCGCAGATGACCAGGGTCAACCACGCGAACCTCCACCCGTCCCTGTGGCAGTAACAAGGCATCGCGCATGAGTAACGCCATTTCTCGTGTTTGCATAGCAACCTCCTGCCCCAAATAGAAGGAAACGAACTCAATGCATTCGTATTTCCTATTATTGTAGAGTGTAGCAGGTGAAAGAATTTCCTTCCTGAAGCCGCTGACCGCACAAAGAAATTTGCGACCCCGCTATTTTGAATCAGGGCATTTCAACCACGTCATGTCAAACCCAGTTTTCGAGACCAAATCACTTCAACCTAGAAGTGCTCTAGCCGATCCAGCACATTTCCCCTCGCAACAACCGAGGCAAACTCCTCGGCAAGACGTTCACTCAAAGCCACAGACGTACGCCAATATTGCATCCGCTGCGCAGGGTCCAGTTGCTTAAAATCTTCACGGTCGGGGATTTTGCCAAAGGGCAATGAAGCGACAAATTCGGCCGATGGCGCCAACACTAGCGCATTGTGATAATTAGCGTGACCTTGGCGCCACTTCAAGGATTTATCGAACCATCCAGGGCTGATGGTCGGATAAAAATGCGGATACAACGTCAGCCCCTTGGCACAGGATAAAGGCAAATCAAAGTGATAGTCGGTAATGCCGCCATCGTAATACTGCCCATCGGCAACGCCTTCAATTTGGGACACAGGGGCCAGCAATAAAGGAATCGACCCCGTAGCTAACATCACAGCATCGACATTAGCCTCAGTTAATTCAACCTGCTGACTGGGTAAATCGTTGAGTTGCAAAAAGGGAGATGCTGCAGCTTGTTGGCTAAAGACCACACGCTCAAAATGCCAACCTAAACTCCGACGGCTCACTAAGTTGGTCGCCGCCGCCATCGCCAGCCCCGCCGCAAGCGGAAGCTTTGCCGTTAAACGATTTAAATGTTTAGCACGGCACACGACGAAATGACTGTGAATATGAGCGTTATTAACGATTTCCCTGCCACCATTGCCCCCTAAAATGCCCTGCACTACGCCTTTAACTTGCGCACTGACTTCCTGCGGTGTTGGCATATTGTCGTAACGCTGACCAATATAAAAATCCTCTAAGCGGCCATAGGCTATGAGGGGATCTTGCTGCGCCAAACACGCTAAACGCCAAGCCCCAGAGGAAGCGCCTAATGTATATAAAGGCGTTTGCCTGTCTTTGAAAAAATCAGCAAACAGATACTTATCTAACCCAGCGATACCAAGCCACTTAGGTCCACCAGAGGCGGCAAGCAACTGGGTAAAATGCTCAGATTTAAGACCTTGTTCTGCCAAGGTCTTAAATGCCGTTGCTCCCGCGAGAAATCGTAACGCTGACAAATCTGTGTTCCTTCAAATCAATGCCATTAGAGCAAAATAAAATAGTAAACCACGAAGGTATACGTCAATAAACAATTCATATCATCGACTTAACTCAGTCGCAATGTGCAGGCGACAACGTGTATTTTGCCGTACGATGCCTCAAAAGCACGCAGGTCGATAGGGAGGTTTTCATCAATATATTCAACTGCATTTTGAATATTATTTAGAACACTAGGCTCTGAGTTAGCACATTTACGTCTAAATGTAACAATTGTTACAATGATAACCTTCTCGGCATCAGATTGTTATTTTATCTTTAATCTGCACACCTAAGTTCGAGTGTTGGGTTACAAACATCATTGAGAGGTTTTTATGCGTCTAGCCGTTATCGCATTGGCAGTGTCATCCACACTGGTTATTCCAGCAGTCCAAGCCGCAGAGCAACAAACCGGCTTCGAAAAAATCGAGATCATAGGCTCACGCATAGCACTACGCACGGCAACTGACAGTGTTGCGCCGGTCGATATCATTACTGCCGAACAACTCGAATCAACAGGTATGACCGAAACCGCTAAAGCGCTGCAATTTGCGGCGCCAAGCTATAGCTTCCCATTCTCCTCGGTGACTGACGGTTCAGATGCGGTGCGCCCCGCGAGCTTACGTGGCCTGTCGCCAGACCACACCTTAGTACTCGTAAATGGCAAGCGTCGCCATGGTTCTGCCCTAGTACATTTAAGTGGCACTATGGGAAAAGGCTCCTCTAACGTCGATTTAAATGCGATTCCAATGACAGCGATAAAACGCATTGAAATTCTCCGAGATGGAGCCTCGGCACAATACGGTTCAGATGCGATTGCTGGCGTGATTAACGTGGTACTCAAGGACAGCGATCAAAGGGGAAGCGTCTCGGCGCAAGCCGGACAAACCTACCAAGGTGACGGTGAGCAATGGCGTGTAGGCGTTAACCATGGGATCAGTTTAAGCAATGATGGCTTTGTGAATGCCGCCCTCGAAGCGCATCACAAAGACAGCACAAACCGCGCAGGGTTAGATCCACGGCAGCAATACCCTAAGTTAGCAGATGGCTCAACAGATCCGCGCGAAGCGACATTTAACCGTAAGAGCCACCACGTTGGTGATGCCGAATATGATAATGTCGGTTTGTTTATCAATGCGGCTCAGCCTATATCTACCGACGGAAAACTGTATGCCTTTGGTGGTATTAGCCAACGTGAAACTAAATCGGGTGCTTTTTACCGTTTAGCTCTCGATGCCCGTAACTTACCCGAAGTGTATCCCGACGGTTTTTTACCACAAATTAACCCCAAAATTATCGATACGTCTCTTACCCTAGGCTATGAATTCAACCTGAGTGACTGGGATATTGATGCCTCAGTGGGATATGGCAAGAATTCATTTAACTATAATATCGTCAATACCTTAAATGCTTCCTTAGGCCCTGAAACTCCTACCGAGTTCGACGCAGGAACGTTATCGACCCGTGAAGCCAATATCAATTTGGATATTTCCCGTTATTTTGCCTTTATAAACGATTCTGAAATTCTGTTTGCGACCGGTGTTTCATGGCGCCAAAACGGCTATGAAATTGAAGCCGGAGAAGAAGATTCGTATATCAATGGTGGCAATAATGGCAAAGCAGCGGGTAGCCAAGGCTTCACCGGTTTTACCCCTGAGTCTGAGGTTGATGAAACGCGCGATAACACAGGCATTTATGCCGAACTTGAAAACCAATTAACCAACGAGTTTTACTGGGCGGCAGCGCTACGCTACGAAAACTACTCTGACTTTGGCGGCAACACGAGCTGGAAACTCGCGGGTCGTTACGATTTTACCGACAACTTAGCCCTGCGTGGCACTATCAATACAGGCTTTAGAGCGCCGAGCGTACAACAGCTGTACTTCAGCAATATCTCGACGTTATTTAATCCCGATCCAGTGACGGGGCAACTGGTTCCTATTGAATCAGGTACTTTCAACACCTTATCACCAGTAACAAAGGCACTTGGGATTAACGAGCTAGAACCTGAAATATCTCAATCATTTAGTCTCGGTCTTGTTTATACCAATAACGCTGGTCTAGCGGTAACGCTCGACACTTACCAAATAGAGATTGATGACCGCATCATTTTATCTGGCGCTCTAAGACCCGCTGATAGCCCCGCGGTTGCGACCGCACTAGCAGGTACCAATGCTGATTCAGCACGCTTCTTCGTCAATGCCGTCGATAGCCGAACTCGCGGGGTCGATCTTGTTGTTAGCCAAGACTTTGATATTGGCACTTGGGGCGATTTACGGGCGAACTTAGCCTATGCCTATAATAAAACCGAGATCCAAGACATCAATCTACCGTCTATTTTAGGCGGATTAGACAAGAAACTCTTTGATAGTATAGAAAGAACCCGCATGACGTCTGCTACGCCGCATAACACGGGCAGTATTGGGCTGACCCATGAACTCGGGGATTTTAAAACCAATATCCGCTTAAACTACTTTGGTGACTACAGTGAAGGTTATTCAACGGGTGATGTGAACTATAGCGATCAGTGGGTGATGGATCTGTCGGTAAGATACGCCGCCACCAATGCGCTAAGCTTTACCGCTGGGGTGCAAAACTTGTTTGATGTGTATCCAGAAAAACGACCTGATAACAATAACTTCAATGGTATCTTTGTATACCCATTAACCAATACACCTTTTGGCTTTAATGGTGGTTACTACTTTTTAGAAGCCAAATACACTTACTAAACTCGTTTTAGCTAAGTTTAGCCATACTTGATGTAGAAACAGGTCATTCAATGGCCTGTTTTTTATGCCGACATGTTTAGACCTGCTTCCAATCGACAAAGCTTATGTCCTAACTGTGGTGATCGGATTATAATCTTTACCATTCGCCCATTTCACTTCCACCATGTCGAGTAGCCGATGATCGTCGATACCTTAAAAAACCGCCATATTTATCAATCGTTAAGCCCTCGGCTTGCGACTGCATTAGAACATCTAGCGACGACCGACTTTAGTCAGCTACCCGTAGGCAATTATCCCCTCGATGGCGACAATATTTTTGTGATAGTGAATGACTATCAAACCAAGCATAAGTCGACAGAACCCTTTGAAGTTCATCAAAAATATATCGATGTGCAATATGTTTTCAGCGGTGAAGAAGAGTTTGGTTACTTGCCACTAGCGGAGCAAACACCCTCGAAACCCTATTTTGAAAAACACGATTACGCCGAGTTTGATTACGAGGCAAACCAAGCCAATGCCTCTTATATCAAACTCAAAGCAGGCATGTTTGCGTTATTTTTCCCCGGTGACATGCATATGCCCGGCACAGGCGATATCGCCACGGCGGTGCGTAAAGTCGTGATAAAAGTGAAGATCTAAACCTTAAGCCATCTTTGCCGAACCTGAGCGTTCGATTTTTAGAGAAATAGCAACTGAAGAGCGCAGTGATATGCGCTTTGGCTATTTCCGATTAAAGCCAAATATTGCTAAAATTGTCACAAATTTAAAGGAGAGTCCCTGAAATGCCCATTTACGTTGTCGGTCACAAGATCCCCGATTCAGATTCAATCTGCGGTGCTATCGCGTTAGCCTATTTAAAAAACCAAATCGGTGAAGAAGCCATTGCCGCACGTTTAGGTGAATTGTCACCCGAAACTGCTTTTATTTTGGAACGTTTCGGCTTCGAAGCTCCAGAATACAAAACCAGCTACGCTGGTGAGCAAGTGTATATCGTTGACCATTCAGAACTGACTCAAGCACCGGATGATATCGCCCAAGCGACCATCGTCGGGATTGTCGATCACCACAAACTTGGCGATCTGACCACAGATACCCCGCTAGAATGCTGGATCCGCCCAGTGGGTTGCAGCAACACAGTGATCAAGATGATGTTCGACTTTTACCAAGTCGCTATCCCTAAAAATATCGCTGGCATCATGATGTGCGCCATTTTGAGCGATACCGTGATTTTCAAATCACCGACTTGCACCACTGCAGACATTCGCTGCGTTGAAGCATTAGCTGAAATTGCCGGAGTTGAAGATTTCAAAGAACTGGGCATGGAAATGTTCAAAGTGAAATCAGCCGTGCAAGGCACACCAGCACGTGACTTAGTAATGCGCGACTTCAAAGACTTCAACATGAACGGTAACTTAGTCGGTATCGGCCAGTTAGAAGTGATCGACCTGTCAGTATTTGACGATATCAAGGCCGAGCTAGAAGCCGATATCAAAGCGCTCAAAGTGGAAGGTAACCGCCACAGCGTTTTATTGCTGCTGACTGACATCATGAAAGAAGGTTCAGAGTTGTTGATTGTGTCTGACGATGCGGAGCTGACCCAACGTGCCTATGGTAAAGATACCGTTGATGGCAAAGTGTGGTTAGACGGCGTATTAAGCCGTAAGAAACAAGTTGTACCACAGCTACAAGCAGCATTCGCCTAGACATAATATCGTCGCCGAATCGCAACAGTAATAGCGTATTAAGGCCGAACTCAATTCGGCCTTTTATATTTTTAAGACAAAATTGATATCCTCAGTGCCTTAGCCCTGCTAATCACTGCAAATGAAAACGGGCATGAAACTTTGCTCATAAATCTATCCAACCAGAGAAGTTGGCGAGTATGATGACCCTATCGTCACATTGATTTGATCACTTTCATCTATGCCAGAAGCGCTACAACATATCATCACAGAACTCACGCCTTGGCTGCAGCAATATGGTTATGTTCTGCTATTTGTCGCGATTGCTGTCGAGGGTTTTGGCATTCCGGCGCCAGGACAATCCTTATTAATTGTCGCCAGTTTATTAGCCGCTACAGGGCAAATGTCACTGCCATTGGTATTAATCGTCGCTGCTTGCGGAGCACTCTGCGGTAACTGTTTAGGATATTTTATCGGCTGGCGCTTTGGCGACGTATTACTCAAAAAAGGGTGGATAAAGCCGCCATTGGAAAATAAAATCCACAGCGTTATCGGTCAATATGGCATTGCCGCTTTAGTGCTGAGTCGTTTTGTTGAGGGATTAAAACAATTTATGTTTATCGGCTGCGGTCTCGCTAAAATGCCACTAAAACAATTTGTGATTGGCAATGCTCTCGCCACCAGCATTTGGGTGACGCTCTTTGGATTAGGCCCAGTGTTAATCCGCGATGAAATCGCTCCCATGCTGGCGTTTTACCACCAGCATAAATACCCCACATGGGCCATGGTCAGTCTGATACTCGCCGCACTAATCACTTTTACTTGGCGCAGGTGGCAAACCAAAAATCCGCAGTAACAGCTTTAGAGTCTATTCTTCCGATTCCTTTTGGATCATCTCTATCACCTTATGAGCCTTAACAAAATGGTCTAAACGATGAGTTTGAATCCACCAAGTTGCGGCTTCCATAAGTAGCTCTGGATTATCATTTTTATTCGCAAAGAAAGCGTAAAATGAGAGGCCGACATTATCGCCTTTAGTCTCAATTTTTTTATGACAAACAGTGATGATTTTTGCTCTTAACTCAGCTCTCATATTGACTCATAAAGTTTATTCACCAGCTTATTACCTATTTTCAATGACATACAACACTAGATGTATCCCCTATCACTTACTCCGTACAGCTACCGATCACTTTATGCCTTCAGTTTCAACCTTAGGTTGAGACTCTGCGCCGTCATTTGGCTTAGCCTCAGGCTTTGATTCCGGCGCTTTAATTGGCGCGGGTGACGCCTCAGTCGCAGCAGGCTTATCTTGTTCCTGTGATACGTTTGGCTCCTGCAATGGTGCATTAACCTTAGGTGTCGGTGAACTCTGCTCTTCAGGTAAAGGCTCGACAATAATCACTGGCTCTTGTGGCACAGGCGTTTCACCTTCGGTAGATGTTGCAGCTTCTGACTCTGGCGCTAAGGTGCCGAGATCTTGGTTTGCAGGGCTTTCCACCGCATGTTTAGGTAATTGATTTCGATATAAATCAATCATACGCATCACCTCAGACAAGGCTTTACCATGCTCTGGAGTGAGAATGCCATTGTGCCCAGAGACGATTTCGTCAGACACGGCCAGTACCCATACGGCTTGCATATTGGCATCGGGGCAGGTTTGCACGGTACGACGAGCCTGCAGGCGAGCACGAATTTTCCAGCCCGATTGAGGCAGCGTCATCATACAGCCAGGGATTTGATCGTGCGCCATCAAGGCCGAAGGCATCTTCATTGGCGTGGTGCAATTGCCACCAGAGCATTTGTCAATATCGTGAGTAATAGCCCAAGAGTTCCCGACAGCGCGCTCGCCGTCCTTGATGTAATTGAAGGCTTCTTTTACTGCAAAATCCCCCTTCGATTGCAACACCACCATACTCGGTTTTTGTCTATCTAAGCTCACCAACGTATCTAATGGCTGATACTCTTTAGCAGGTACGGCGGGATTTAACAGTAAGAATAAATTAGGATTATCCTGCTGATTATCAATGGCGGCTTTGATGCGATCTTTACTCGCATGCAAAACAACAGCACCGCCAAGACTATGGCCAATCACAGTGTAACGCAGCAGTTTATGCTGTGTTACTAAGCTATCAAGCTTATCCAGCAGCTGTGATAGACCTAACTGCCCGATACGTTTAGCAACCCGTTTACGCTGTAAAATAGTAGGAAAATCTAAGGGTTCTATCCAACTTTTTGCATCATCTGAGCCATCGATCCAAAAAGGATCGTATTTATCGCCCCGCCAGCCAATATACAAACCCAACAAGTTGCGCTGGGTATCGGACGCGGCCATTTGCTGATAAAACTGCTCAAAGGCAATAAAGTTTTCATCCTTAGGCTCAGCGCTATGATGCCAGCCATGGACAAAAATCAATAATTCAGGGATCTGTGCAGGCTCTGGGTGTAAAATTCGCGTCTCTAAACCTTGCCATTGCCTTTCGTCGTGGGGCTGACCTTTATCATTAAACTCAATCACATGAAAATTTTGCTTAGCGATATCAGGGCCGGGGATGTGGTAAGCCTGATCTGGAATAAAAGGAAGTAGGACACAAAGTAATAACAACATTAAAAACAGTAACTTGTACTGAGTAAACTTTTTCAGGCTCATTTATAACAACATAATTAACGGCCAGGCTAGGCCAAAATAGACGTGCTGAAAGGGACTAACAGCAAAATTGACGAAATTATACGCTAACGCAATTAAGCCAGCTAGTGCCTAAGTTGCTTTTCATCTGAACAGCAACGCTGTTTAACGCCAAGTATCGGGAAGCGTGACTTGGCTCCATAACTCTTGGCACAGCGGCTGACTATTGTGCCAGTCGCCACCGTTAATCCATTTAACCAGCGTATCCCCCACCTTTGGATATGCGATTGGATTAGGCGATGCCGTTTTAAGCCAGCGCTTAACTATGTTCACATCGAGACTCATCATGCTATCTGCAGCCGCTAAAAGTTGTAACGCCGCCACATTCGATAACTGCTCAAACTGGCCAATCAGTGGTTTGACTAAGAGTTTTTTACCTAAGGTTAATGCTTCGCTGGCAAGCTCAAAGCCCGCATTGCCTATCACACCGCCGCAGCTGGCAAGATGTTGCTTAAACCCCTCACGATTAAAACCGTGCCATTTAATATGTTCAGCAACTTGGCCTTTAGGTTGTTGGCTGTGATATACCAAAAACTGATAATCAGTAAAGTGAGACAGAAAGTGAGCAATCATATCCGCATCTTCAAAAGGCAAATAAACTAAAATCTGATGCGTGTGTTCGAATGGGCTGGCATCCACTTCGACAAAAGGCGGCAAAATAGGGAAGCCAAAATGATGCCAATGACACCCCAGCGCCACATCCACTGGAGCAAAATAATTGAGCAGCATCTCATTAAACCAAGTGCTACCGAGTTTTGGCACCGGATGAGTTAACGCCGCCTGATGGCTAATACCAATGGATGGCACGCCTTGGCGCCGCGCAGCCCAAGCCGACACAGGTTCAAAGTCGTTGAGTACTAAATCGTAGCAACTAAGATCTAATGCTTTAATATCTTTAAATAACGACAAGGACAAATTTTGCCGGACAGTTTGTGGCACATTCACGCGCCCGGAGTGCGTCGCAAACGTCATTCCCGCTTGAACGCGATAATCGCCAAAGCACTCCATATCGAAAAACTGATCAGGCTTACGCCCCGAAAATAGAAAGTCCACTTCAATATCTTGTTTCATCAATGCTTTAGCCATGACGCGTGCACGACTTAAGTGGCCATTCCCTGTGCCTTGAACTCCGTAGAGTATTCGCATTACGTATCCTTAAACTGATGAGTGAAGGAGAATTCCCACTAATGAAATGATTAACAGGCGCATATTTGAATTAAATCACTGGATGAACCAGCAATACCGACCCAATTCCCAATGAGGCTCCCGCCAGAATATCTAAGGGATAATGCACGCCAAGTGCAATACGTGAGCCCCCTATGCTAAAAGCCCATAAATACGCCACAGGAGCCGCCGCAGGATAAATTTGTGCCACGCTCGTTGCCATCACAAAGGCCGCAGCTGTATGACCAGACGGTAAGCTGAAACGATCCGATGGTTCAAAACCACTCTCAAATCCCACTAATGCATGGCATGGCCGTGTCCGACGAATACTATTTTTCAATAGTAAATACAGAGGTAACTCAACCAAAAAACTCGCTAACATCAAATTAAATAGAGCCTGTCCTTGAGCGTGCGTTAGCATCAAACCCACGGACAAATATAAATACACATGCCCATCGCCACTCGCTGACACCCGCTTTGCATGGGCATATAAACCATGGTGCTGGGTGAAGCTCACGATATGGCAAAACATTCGCTTATCTAAGTCTGCAACGTAACTCAACATAAAACAGGCTCCTTGCTGGCATACCAGCGAGTTTTACTGTGATGTTAATCTGTGCATTCTCTCGACGACGCTTAGAGTGCTTAGTCTGAAACCAACCGACTCACCAAGGCTCTATTCACGATTGAATTCGTTATTGACTGCTCACGGCTAATTTACTGTTTGCTAATAGTTAAACCTAAATCACATTAGCTAAAGCACTATTAGATAGCTTGAGACTAAGAAAGACCTGTGACGGCTAAGTGACATCTGCTCGAAGGTTTTATGACAAGAAGCATGGCTGAGGTTTTGATCTAGAAGGATTCTAGAGACGTTATGCTGGGGCTAAGGGATTTATTTAGGAATAGCGATAGGACTGAGACAGGATATTGTGTTGCTCTAAACGTTAATCTCAAGAGCAACACAATCCAATAAAACTTAGGCTGCAGCGGGAGTATTTGCCTTAGCACGGTAAATTTTTGTCAAATGGTAAATATTAATACAAGCAACAAACGCATTCATGCCGGCCACAGGCCAAGCAGAAATAAACACCCCATAAACCACAAACAGAGTGCATCCTACAAAATTCAACCATCGCAACCAAATGATATTCTTCATCATTAGAGAGATCGCCACCATTATAGAGGCAAAATAACCAATAATTTCAATCGTATTTACAGCTTCCATAGGCACCTCTCGAAGGCCCTCTACCGTCCATAAGCGTAACGGGGGGTCCATGCCCCTAAAGCAAATTAAGTTAAGTAAGTTAATTTAAACTTGGGATATAATACCAAAACGCGCAACAGAGTTGTAATAAAAAACCGTTATTTAATGACCAATATCAAGTTTTACCAAATAAATTCTATAGTGTGACGAAAATTTACTACAGATGTGTTAACAGCCAAGTGGCAACAATACCGTGATTGATAACACTTTTCTTTTCAATAATCCCTTTTATACTGGCGTAAACTCGCTAAACTGTACGCAACGCGGATCAATAGGAGTGTAAATATGGAATACAACACCTCAGAACTATGTGACATGTACTTAGATGTCGTAGATGTAGTCGAGCCCATGTTCAGTAACTACGGTGGTTGTAGCTCTTTTGGCGGTTCTATTAGCACCATCAAGTGCTTTGAAGACAACGGCCTAATTACCGAAGTCCTACAAGAGGATGGTCAAGGTAAAGTCTTACTCATTGATGGCGGTGGCTCATTACGCCGTGCGCTGATCGATGGCGCTATCGCAGAACTTGCGGTCAGCAACAACTGGGAAGGCATTATCGTTTACGGTTCTGTACGCGATGTGGATGCATTGGAAGAATTAGACATTGGTATTCAAGCCCTTGCCTCTATTCCAGTGGGTGCTGATGGCAATTCAGTAGGCGAAGTGGAAATTCCAGTCAATTTTGGCGGTGTGACTTTCTTACCCGGTGATCACATTTATGCTGATAACACAGGTGTGATTTTATCACCTGAACCACTCGACATTGAGTAATCTCACTCTTCAGTCAAGAAAGCCAGCTAAGCTGGCTTTTTTATTCACTATTTTCAGCGTTTCCCCATTGAATCCTCGCCCTACTCTGGCCACAATAGCTCGACTCTGGCCGAATAAGAATATCAATCTATGCCTGAATTTATTCCTTTTACCCATACCGATATCGCCTCACTCGTCAGCACAAGAACTGGCGAAACTAAGCTAGGCCAATGCGTCCATCTGGCCAATCACGAACACATGTTAGAGACCATACTCGCCACTGCAAAAGCCCACGGTGCAAGCTTTGCCATTATCGGCGTTGGCGAAGATATAGGCCCACGTGCCAATTTAGGCCGCGGCGGTGCAACCGATGCGTTCACAACCAGTATGCGCCAATGGCTCAATTTACAATCGAATCGTTTTCTTTCTGGCGCCGAATGCCTAGTGTTAGGCCAAGTGAATACAGCCGATCTGCAACAACAAACCGCGAGCAATACAACAGCTAATAGTGACGTCACCTTAGATGAATTACGCGATGCAGTGGAACAACTC
The DNA here is from genome assembly GCF_019345585.1 of Shewanella sp. NKUCC05_KAH. Taxonomy (NCBI): domain Bacteria; kingdom Pseudomonadati; phylum Pseudomonadota; class Gammaproteobacteria; order Alteromonadales; family Shewanellaceae; genus Shewanella; species Shewanella sp. NKUCC05_KAH. The sequence goes on along the minus strand of NZ_JAHKQZ010000027.1, from coordinate 10,067 downwards.
GATGAGCGCGTGATCCGTATCGTCAGTGCGATTTTAAAAGCGGGTTTAGAACCCATACTCATCGGCGGCGGCCACAACAATGCCTATGGTTTGTTGATGGCAACCTACGGCCACTACCAACGCCAAGTCGCCGCGGTGAATCTCGATCCTCACTCGGATTTTCGTTTGCTTGAAGGCCGTCACAGCGGCAATGGTTTTAGTTACGCAGCCGATCGCGGCGCCTTAGGTTGCTACCATGTACTGGGTTTACACGAGTTAAAAAACAGCGAAGCAAACCTAAGCCAACTCAGCGAATTTGGGGGAACTTGGCATAGCTTGCAACAAATTTGGGTTCGCCGTGAAATCAGCCTTAACCAAGCTTTACTTGAAATCGCCGCCAAACTAAATGACACAGGTTTACCCGTAGGATTAGAACTTGACGTAGATGCTATCGCTAAAATGCCCAGTAGCGCTTCAACCGCTGCAGGTGTGCCATTACTCGATGCGGCGCATTATGTCAGTTATATCGCTCGCCACTGCCCATGTGCTTATTTGCATTTAGCCGAGGCTGCACCAAGTTGCCACGAAGCTGGGATTGAAGCCGGTTTTAGGGATGTTGGCCAAAGCCTAAGCGAGCTTATCTACGCTTATGTGCAGGCTCGCATGCAATTTTTGGCACAATGAATATCACCAGTTGCACCCAACTGGGCGCTAAGCTATTCACCAAATCCTGATATTGTGGTCTAATGCCAGTCCATTTTACGTGGTCGCTAAGCACTTAATCCTACGACTGTTCAGGAGTGCATCAAGCTAAGGCATTGCAGTTAGTTTACTAGCTCGATCACAGAGTGATAGATCAAAGATTCAGCAAATGCAGGCGATGGCTTACACTCGCAACTAATACATTGCAAAACAATAGGAACACATTGATGTCTGAGGGCGAATCTAAAAGTACCCACTTTGGTTACAAAACCGTAGAGGCCGATAAAAAGGCTGAACTCGTTGCCGGCGTGTTTCATTCTGTTGCCGCTAAGTACGACATAATGAACGATGTGATGTCCTTCGGCATTCACCGTTTTTGGAAACGTTACACCATTGAAGTCTCTGGCGCCCGCCCTGGCATGAAAGTGCTCGATTTGGCCGGCGGTACAGGTGACTTAACCGCAAAATTCTCTCACTTAGTGGGTGATAAAGGTGAAGTAGTTTTAGCTGACATTAACGATTCCATGTTAAAAGTCGGGCGCACTAAGTTGCGCGACAAGGGCATAGTCAACAATGTCAGTTATGTGCAAGCCAACGCCGAAGCACTGCCGTTTCCCGATAACCACTTCGACATCATTACCATCGCCTTTGGTCTGCGTAACGTGACCGATAAAGATGCGGCGCTGCGTTCAATGAATCGCGTGCTTAAGCCCGGTGGCAAGTTATTAGTGCTAGAGTTCTCTAAGCCTCAGCATGAAATTATGCGTAAAGTGTATGATTTATATAGCTTCAAAGTCTTACCTAAGATGGGTGAACTCATCACTAAAGATGCCGACAGCTACGAGTATCTGGCTGAATCGATCCGCATGCACCCAGATCAAGACACATTAAAACAAATGATGGTTGATGCAGGCTTTGAACAAGTCGACTACACCAACATGACCGACGGCATTGTCGCATTGCACCGTGGTTATAAATTCTAATGATGCCGCAAGAAGTTGTGCTGCTTGCCTGCGCCGCAATTGAAACGGGTCTGAAAAAACTTCAGGCCCAAGCGGGCGACGATTATTCGCGCCAGCGCCAGTTGCATGGCAAAGTGTTTCGTATCCAATTATCACAGCTCAGCTGGCCATTCTATTTAGTGTTTGCCAAAGAGATCCAAGTACTGAGCCGCTATGAAGGCGATGTCGATGTCAGTCTACATGCCGATGCGACGACGCTTTACCGCGTGTCCGAAGGCGCCAACCTAACTGAACTAATCAAGCAAGATAAACTCAAGCTTGAGGGCGATCTCAATTTATTACAAAGCTTTAGCCAATATCTACGCGGTATCGAGTTTGACTTTGCCGAGCCAGTTTCCCGTTATTTAGGTGATGGCCCCACTCACAAACTCATCTGTTCTAGCCATCAGGTAAAAGACTTTGCACTCGAAGTGTTGCGTAAAACCCGCTCCCACTTAGGGCAACTCGCAGTTGAAGAGTATCGCCTCGCACCGCACCCAATTGAGTTAATGCACTTTCGCGATCAAATGGATGATTTAGTTGCCGACACTCGCGCGATTGAACAACGGATTGCCCAATTAAGAGACCAAATTAAGCCATGACCTTTGCCAGTATCCGCCGCGGTTACCACGTCATCAAGACCTTACTTCAGTACGGGCTAGATGACGTATTGCCGCCAAAGATGACACCTTGGTACTTTAAACTCGCCCGTAACAGCCTATTCTGGATCCGCAATAAGCATAAAAATAAGCCCGGTGGCGAACGCTTAAAATTGGCGATGCAGGAACTCGGCCCCGTTTATATCAAGCTTGGACAAATGCTCTCAACCCGCCGCGATTTACTCAGCGATGAATGGGCCAGTGAATTGGCCATGCTACAGGACAAAGTGCCGCCCTTTGATGGTGCACTTGCCCGCCAAGCGATTGAAGCTGAGCTAAAAGCGCCGATTGAATCCCTATTTGATGACTTTAATGAAATACCACTGGCCTCAGCCTCTATTTCTCAGGTGCATACCGCGACCCTCAAATCTAACGGTAAAGACGTCGTACTTAAGGTGCTGCGCCCTAATGTAGAAGCTAAAATCCAGGCCGATCTGCAGTTGATGTCGCAAACTGCCAAACTGATTGAATACCTCCTCGGTGAAGGTAACCGACTGCGCCCTGCTGAAGTGATCGAAGATTACCGCGTGACCATTTTAGGCGAGTTAAACCTTAAGCTCGAAGCCTTAAACGCAGTCAAACTACGCAACAACTTCCTCAACTCAGATGCGCTCTATGTGCCTTATGTGTATGAAGAGTTTTGCTATCCACGCCTGATGGTGATGGAACGTATTTACGGTATTTCTGTCTCGGATATTGCCGCACTTAAAGCGCAAGGTACCAACTTTAAGTTATTGGCCGAGCGCGGTGTTGAACTATTTTTTACCCAAGTATTCCGCGATAACTTTTTCCATGCCGACATGCATCCGGGCAATATCTTTATTTCCCGCGATCATCCTGAGAACCCATACTACATTGGGCTCGACTGCGGCATCATGGGCACACTCAGCGAAGTCGATAAGCGCTATCTCGCCGAGAATTTCCTCGCCTTCTTTAATCGCGATTATCACAGAATCGCCCAGCTCTATATTGAGTCTGGCTGGGTATCGGAAAAAACCGATCTACAAGCTTTCGAACAGGCCATCAAAGTGGTGTGTGAACCTATGTTCAACAAGCCGCTCGACGAGATCTCCTTTGGTCATGTGTTACTGGAATTATTCCGCACTGCGCGCCACTTCGATATCGTGGTGCAACCGCAATTGGTATTGTTGGAAAAAACCTTACTCTACATCGAAGGCTTAGGCCGTCAGCTGTATCCGCAGTTGGATTTATGGCAAACCGCCAAACCCTTTTTAGAGCAGTGGATGGCCGACCAAGTCGGTCCTAAAGCTATGTTTAAAAAGGTATCCACAAAACTGCCATATTGGGCTGATAAACTACCTGAATTCCCTGAACTAATTTACGATAATCTTAAGTTAGGCAGGAAATTGCTGAGTTCTCAGCAACAAATGCTAGATAAGTATTTGAAATATCAGCAGCAGGCACACAAGAGTAACTACTTGCTTATCACTTCTGCCGTTTTATTGATCTGTGGCACGTTATTGATTAATAGAGACGCTACACTATGGACCCCTTATGTTTGTCTAATTTCAGGCATGATATTGTGGTTTGTAGGATGGCGATCTAGGCCAAAGAATCGCAAATTTTAGCTAGCACTAATTAATCAGAGGTTCATAATAGAACCGATATCAATTAAGAGGATACCTTCATGGGTGGTATTAGTATTTGGCAACTGCTTATCGTTGCGTTAATCGTTGTCTTGTTGTTTGGAACTAAGAAATTACGCTCTTTGGGTGGTGATTTAGGTGGTGCGGTTAAAGGCTTCAAAAACGCCATGTCTTCAGAAGAAGACAAGAAGGCATTAGAAGACACCGAAGCGGCTAAAACAGCGCAAACAACTCAACAGGCGACTGAAAAGAAACCTGAGTCTAACAAAGAACAGGCGTAACTCTTTATGTTTGACGGTATCGGCTTTATGGAGCTGCTGCTGATCGGTGTTTTGGGGCTAGTGGTTCTTGGCCCCGAACGTCTACCGGTTGCGGTGCGTTCGGTAACGAGTTGGATCCGTGCGATGAAACGCATGGCGAACTCGGTAAAAGAAGAACTTGAGCAGGAGCTGAAGATCGAGCAGTTGCATGCCGATCTTAAAAAAGCAGAGAGCAAAGGTTTATCTAACCTCTCACCTGAACTCAAAGAGTCTATTGAGCAACTAAAGCAAGCGGCACAGTCAGTGAACCGCCCTTATCAGGTTCAGGATCCATCAAAAGACACCCCTGCGCCTGAGAATCAAATTCACACACCTGCTCAAGTGAATCCAGTTCAAGCTAGCCAAACTAATCCAACAGCCACTGCAGAGGCGAGTCCAACATCGGCCTCTCCCGCTGCTTCAAGTGAGGCATCTCAGGGCGTGGATACCAGTTCTAACCCGAAAGCCAACGGATAATTCATGTCGCAACAGCAGCCACTTATCAGCCATTTGCTTGAACTTAGGTCCAAGCTGCTAAAATCCATTGCCAGTGTGTTATTAGTGTTCATTTGTAGTGTGTACTGGGCAAATGATATCTACCACTACATGGCAATACCTTTAATGCAGTCTTTACCTCTTGGTGGCAGCATGATTGCGACGGATGTCGCTGCACCATTTTTTGCACCTTTCAAACTAACCCTCGTTTTATCATTTTTTGTGGCAGTGCCCTACGTGTTATTTCAAATTTGGTCCTTCGTGGCACCGGGTTTATATAAACATGAAAAACGCTTAGTGATGCCACTGCTATTCAGCAGTACCTTATTGTTTTATCTCGGCATTGCATTTGCTTATTATCTTGTATTCCCTGTTGTTTTTGGTTTTTTTGCTAACAATGCGCCAGAGGGAGTTCAAGTTGCGACAGATATTACCAGTTACCTTAACTTTATTCTGAAGCTGTTCTTTGCCTTTGGTCTATCCTTTGAAATCCCCATTGCCGTTGTTTTACTCTGCTGGTCAGGTGTCACTACACCTGAAGATCTCAAGCAAAAACGTCCTTATATCATAGTGGGCGCCTTTGTCGTCGGCATGCTATTAACCCCACCAGATGTGATTTCCCAGACTATGCTTGCTGTACCAATGCTGTTATTGTTCGAAGGCGGTTTATTAGCGGCTCGTTTCTACAGCAAACCAGATGACGAGTCAGACGAAGATACTGAACAAACAAACGACTAACGTCCTCGAAGGCGTTAGGGGAATAATATAATAAGGAACATTCTCATGCGCTTAACCCTTATCACGGCAGCGATCATGCTTGTATCTGTCCAAGCAAATGCCAGCATTGAACAACAGTTAACCCAATGTGCAGCAACCGCCGATAAACTCGACCGCTTGATTTGCTATGACAAGCTAGCAGAAAGCCTAAAAGGCATGACACCTAACACCATTAGCACTCAAGCGATACCGGCTACAGTAGCAACAGTTGCAGTCCCTACGACTGCAGCAGCGATAGTGGCAACCGCCCCCCAAGCACCAGCGGCAAAAATTGCCGATGACTTTGGGATGGAAGCCAAGCGTGTTCAAGAAAATACTGTCGATAAGATTTATTTAGAGATTCAATCTATAGCTGAAGATGCCTACGGAGACATTAAAGTGACTTTCACTAACGGTCAGGTATGGAAACAAACTGATGGCCGTAAGTACAATGTTAAGCAAGGTGAAACTGTCTATATTGAAAAAGCCGCTTTAGGTTCTTTTTTAATGGGAACCGATGATCGCAATGCCAAGGTTCGGGTAAAACGTCTAAAATAATGCCCTCATACATAGATATCGCTGTCAATTTACTTGGCAGCGCACTCGAACAAGATACTGTATCGATAATACAAGCGGCGGCGGACCAAGGGGTTTCGCCGTTAATTGTTATTGGCAGCGATTTAACTGAAAGTGCGGCAGCCATTGCTGTATGCGAGCAATATCCTAACCAACTTTACTGCACTGCTGGTGTGCATCCCCACCATGCCAGTGGTTGGCATGATGGCTCAAACGCTCGACAAGCTGAACTCTGTCACGCACCGCAAGTGGTTGCCGTTGGCGAATGTGGTTTAGACTACAATCGTGATTTCTCCCCGAGACCTATCCAGCGCCAAGCTTTTATTGCCCAACTGGCCTTAGCCGTTGAACTGCAAATGCCGGTGCTAATGCACGAACGCGATGCCCACGAAGACTTTATTGCTATCCTGCGGGAATATCGCCCACAGCTTAGTGGCGCGCTTTTGCATTGTTTCACTGGCACTCACACACAGATGGAAGCCTATATTGACCTAGATTTACACTTAGGCATAACAGGTTGGGTCTGCGATGAAAGACGCGGCCAAGAACTAGCGCAACTCGTTCCCTTTATTCCGCAGAATCGCATTTTAATCGAGACAGATAGCCCTTACCTACTCCCCCGTAGTATGCGGCCCAAGCCTAAATCGAGCAAAAACAAGCCCGAATACCTTCCTTATATCGCAAATTATATTGCAAACCTACGCGGAGAAGATGCGGATGAGTTTGCAAAACGTTGCTACCAAAATAGCTTAGCGTTTTTTAATTTGGATCGAATCCATGCTTAACAAAAACATGCCACTCATACTCTTGCTGTGGCTATGGATATACCCAACACAGGCCTTGGCAACCCTATTGAGCATTGACGAGTCAACCACGACACCTTTAAACCTTACGCCTTGGTTAATGGTCAGCCACCCTACACCAGCAAAAGAACTGGCCGAAATACAAGCTTTGCCAAAAACTGATTGGCATAACTTTACCAATAAAGACATTCAAAAACTCAGCGGCCATGATTTTTGGCTCAGTTTCAGCTTAACCAGCCCTGACGAAACACTTTCGCGCATTTTAGCGCTAGATAACCCTTTGTTAGACAAGGTAACTATCTACCATTTAGTCAATAATAAACTCATGAATACTGTGCTGATGGGTGATATATTCCCCTATGAGGATCGACCATTCTTGAGCAATATTTTCCTATATCCTTTCAAGATCAACACAGATGACTCCCATACTTTCTATCTGCATATTCAAACGGAAGGTAGTGCTGCAGTACCATTAAACCTATGGTCTTCTAATGACTTAGCTCAAATTGCCGAATCTACCGCCGTTGAGCATGGATTCCAACTTGGTGTACTTGCCGCAATTGGCATTTTTAGCCTTTTTATCGCCATAGCATCGGGCTCATTCAGCTACAGCTATTACTCTGGCTATGTCCTTAGCATGACCTTACTCGTTGCCACGATTAACGGTTTTGCCTTCCGATTCCTCTGGCCAGACTGGCCGCTATTGCAGCAAGTTATGGTGCCGTTTTTACTGCCAATCGTTATGGCATTTGCGTTAATGTTTACTGAAAAAATATTACAGCTCAAATATTTAAACCGCCGTATGTTACTCACTTGTCGCTATAGTGCTGTGTATATCCTCTGTGTTGGACTCGCCACACCATTTATCCAATATGGAACGGCGCTCTATATTGAGATCATTTCCGTTGCAGTACTCAGCCTAGTCCTGATGGTCTTTGCCATTACTCAGGCTATCAATGGCCATAAACTGGCACGTATGTACACTATTGGCTGGGTGAGTATGCTGACAGGCGCCTGCATCAGTAGCTTGCTTTATCTCAGCGTGATCGACTTAAATTTAAAACCGCAAACGCCTGTGATGCTTGGGCTGACTTTTGAAATTATCTTCATGTCTCTGGTGCTCGCCATCCGCTATAACGATGAGCGCAAAGCTAAACTACGTATCCAGCAAGAAGCCTTGAAACAAGCACAGAAAATTCGTAGTGCGCGGGAAGAAGCCCTAAAAGCGGAAGCCGAGAGCAATGAGAAACTCGAACAAATGGTGCAAGAGCGGACTTTAGAACTGGAAATCACCCTCAGAGAATTGCATGAGGTGAATCAAAAGCTCACAGAACAAAGCACTATCGACAGTTTAACTGGGGTCAAAAACCGCAGTGCCTTTGATAAACGTTTGATCGCTGAAAGCCGGATCAGTCGCAGACAAGAAACACCCATAGCACTGTTAATGCTTGATATTGATCGCTTCAAGCTGATCAACGACAGATTCGGTCATCTTGCAGGCGATCAAGCATTACGTACAATAGCTCAAACATTACAGCACCATTTAAAACGGCCAACGGATCTAGTGTCACGTTTTGGGGGGGAGGAATTTGCTATCATCCTTCCTAATACAACTGCAGAAGGTGCTCTCCAAGTTGCTGAAACAATAAGAGACGCTGTTGCCTCTATTCATTTTGAATGGGAAGGTGAAGCGATACCTTTGACTATCAGTATCGGAGTCAGTGCCGATATCGTGACCCACGATCAACACAGTACTAAATTACTAGAACAAGCAGATAAAGCCCTCTACCAAGCAAAAAACGGTGGACGTAATCAAGTCAGCTTGTATTTGTCGGATCAAGCAAGACCAGTACCTAATTAGGAGTCAAATGTGAATATCATTACCAGTGCCTTCCCTCAGCGTAGAATGCGCCGCATGCGTAAACATGATTTTAGCCGTCGCCTCATGGCCGAAAATCATCTAACGGTCAATGACTTGATTTACCCAATGTTTATTCTAGAAGGCACTAATCGCAGTGAAAAAATAGCCTCTATGCCCGGTGTTGAGCGCTACTCGATAGACTTGCTACTGAAAGAAGCTGAAGAACTGGTTGAGTTAGGTATCCCATTGATCGCACTTTTCCCTGTGACACCTGCAGAGAAAAAAACATTAATGGCAGAAGAAGCCTATAACGCAGATGCCCTAGTGCAACGTGCAGTGCGCGAGCTAAAAAAAGCCTTTCCACAGCTAGGCATCATGACTGACGTGGCACTAGATCCTTTCACCACTCACGGTCAAGACGGCATCATAGACGAAACGGGCTATATCCTTAACGATATCACCACCGAGATTTTAGTGAAGCAAGCACTGTCACACGCCGATGCTGGAGCTGACATCATTGCACCATCGGACATGATGGATGGCCGCATTGGCGCGATTCGCCAAGCATTAGAAGCGGCAGGGCACGTCAACACCCAAATCATGGCTTACTCGGCAAAATACTCTTCAAACTACTACGGCCCATTCCGTGATGCCGTAGGCTCAGCGGGTAACCTCAAAGGTGGCAATAAGCATAGCTATCAAATGGATCCAGCGAACAGTGACGAAGCTTTGCATGAAGTCGCACTCGATATCCAAGAAGGAGCCGATATGGTGATGGTTAAGCCAGGTATGCCGTATTTAGATATAGTGCATCGCGTTAAAACTGAACTTGCAGTGCCAACATTCGCCTATCAAGTCAGTGGTGAATACGCCATGCATATGGCTGCAATCCAGAATGGATGGTTAGCCGAAAAGGCCATCGTCATGGAGTCCCTACTCTGCTTTAAACGCGCAGGCGCAGACGGTATTTTAACTTACTTCGCTAAACGTGCTGCCCAGTGGCTTAAAAAAGAAGCTTAAGCAACCTAATGCGAAACTAATGCAAAAGCACCACCTCAAAGCAGCCTTCTGGCTGCTTTTTTTATCGATGAATAGTGAAAAAATCTGGAAGTAAAGCTTGTGTATTGAGGGGAAAAAAAGACTCGTCAACAAAGCTAATAGCAATACTTACAGTCGGCAGCATTGCTATTAGTGCAAATAATGTTACAGATTATAAAAGCAAAAAAGCCAGCTTATTCAGCTGGCTTGGTTACATCTCAATGAGATAATTAGGCGCTTGGCGATGACCTACTCTCACATGGGGAGACCCCACACTACCATCGGCGCGTT
>NZ_JAHKQZ010000026.1:0-60918 GCF_019345585.1 Shewanella sp. NKUCC05_KAH | reverse complement strand
CGGGCGAGTGCTTCTGAGAGTTGCATAAAAAAATCCGATGACATGAGGTCATCGGATTTTGATCTTTTCAGCGAGATCGTCAAGCGATCTGTCTTAACTGATCGGCATTACCTGTAATAGGGCCTTTTTTATTTCGTAAACCAATTCCTCGTGTGTACATTATTACGCTCTCCTTACTATCAAGATCAATGCTGGCGATAAAGATAAGCGATAAACTTTTAGCTACAAAAAGTTAACTCCCGCGCCATATTCAACCATCTTATTGTGCTAAACGGGACTCCAAAGTAAAAGGAATACCATTAGCCCTTGAACCCTATGGCACCTTACCCGTAAGCTAAGCGGATTAAACACTTAGACTCATGCCTATGTCCGCAACAGGTTTTATTCAACGCACACTCGATGCCCTCAGTGTCTATTATCACAAGCGGGTTTTGATCCTGTTATTACTGGGTTTTTCTGCTGGTTTACCATTAATGCTGGTATTTTCAACGTTATCCTTTTGGTTGCGTGAAGCAGGTGTTGATCGCACTTCAATCGGTTATTTCAGCTGGATAGCCTTAGCTTATGCGTTTAAATGGGCTTGGTCACCCTTAGTCGATCGGCTTTCATTGCCACTGCTAACTCGATTTCTAGGCCGCCGCCGTAGCTGGATGCTGTTCGCTCAGTTGTTATTGGTTGGTGCCATCTTAGGCATGTCTTTTAGTGATCCCCTCAAAGATCTCGAGCGCTTGGCACTGTTCGCGTTAATGGTCGCCTTTGCCTCTGCCACCCAAGATATTGTTATTGATGCCTTTCGGATTGAATCAGCCCCAGAAAAGATGCAAGCCGCACTAGCAGCGGCCTATCAAGTGGGTTATCGCAGCGCCATGATTATCGCCACCGCAGGTGCTCTCACCATAGCGGCTTGGGTTGAACCCGGTAACACGGCATACAACTTAGTGGCATGGCAAACTTCTTACCTGATTATGGCAGGATTGATGTCTGTTGGGATTTTGACCACGCTTTTTAGCCGCGAACCCGAAGTCGATACCCGCGCAGCCGATGCCACTGAATTAGCGCTAAAACAACGCTTAAGTGCACGTTATCCTAGAATTATCGCAGCGGGCATATCTTGGGTATATACAGCCAGTATTTTACCCTTTATCGACTTTTTCAAACGCTATGGCCGCAGCGCTATCCTCATCTTATTACTGATTTCTTGCTACCGGATCTCGGATATTGTGATGGGGATTATGGCGAACGTCTTTTATGTGGACATGGGATTCACTAAAGAAGAAATTGCCTATTTAAGTAAAATCTATGGCCTGATCATGACCTTAGTCGGCGCAGCCTTTGGCGGCGTTCTGTTAGCTCGCTTCGGAACTATGAAAATCCTTTTCCTCGGTGCCTTACTGGTTGCCGTAACCAATCTGCTATTCGCGTGGCAGGCAGTGATTGGCTACAACGTGCCCTTTTTAACCTTTGCTATTTCAGTGGATAACTTCAGCGCTGGGATAGCCACGGCGGCATTTATTGCCTATCTCTCGAGTCTCACTAGCAACGGCTACAGTGCAACGCAATATGCCTTACTGTCTTCGATTATGTTGCTTTTCCCTAAATTTATCGCGGGCTTCTCGGGCGCTTATGTCGACGCATTTGGTTATGTGAACTTCTTTGTCGCCGCCAGTGTTATTGGCTTTCCGGTGTTGTTTTTGGTTGTCTTAGTCAACAAGTATGCGCCGCATCCAAGCACATCATTAATGGATGATTCGTCAAAAAGTGCAGCAGCAAAATCGGATTAAGGTCTCATAGCACTTATGCCATCAATATAAAAAAGCCCTCACACCTTAGTGTGAGGGCTTTTACATTTAAAGACGAAATGGCAAACGCGATACTGCATCACGTTAAACCAATTCTGCTCGATTAATCTTTAAAGTTATCAAATTGGAAAGGCTGGCCTAACTCAGACTCACGTGCCAACGCCATGACAGCTTGTAAATCGTCACGTTTTTTACCTGTAACTCGTACTTTCTCGCCCTGAATAGACGCTTGCACTTTAAGTTTGCTGTCTTTAATTAGCTTGACCAGTTTTTTAGCAATTAAGGTTTCTATACCTTCTTTAAACTTCACTTTTAGGGAGAAGGTTTTACCGCTGTGGATGGCTTTCTCATCGACTTCCATCGAAGACGGATCCACATTACGTTTGCTCAGTTGCATACGTAAAATGTCCACTAATTGTTGGCATTGGAAGTCATCTTCAGCGGTTAACGTGACCACATGGTCCTTATATTCCACGTCAGCCGTTTTACCTCGAAAATCGAAACGTGTCGCCAGCTCACGCTTAGTATTATCAACCGCATTACGCAGTTCAACTTCATTCACTTCTGACACAATATCCATTGAAGGCATAGTTTTTATGTCCCATATCAAATTAATATGCAGCTAGTTTACCCACACACAGGCCTAAGTTGAAGGTAAAGCCTAGAATAAAAGCGTAATCATGGGTGACTTTAGCCACACATTTTCCTATCATTGCCCCACTCTAAGCTAATACAAACATATTTGTGATAACTAAAAACACCCTATTTAAGCTGGCTTTAGCCGTAGCCTTTGTCGTGATCAGTTATCTGGTATTTTCCAGACCAACCTATTCGCAAAGTATTCCGAATATCGACAAGGTAGGCCATCTTGGGAGCTTTTTTTGCCTCTCCTATCTCACCTATCTTGCTTTCAAACCTAAGTGGTATTGGTTATCTCTCACACTGGCAAGCTACGCCATTTTAATTGAGTTAGTGCAATCACGTTTGCCCTACCGTAGCGCTTCTGTGGGTGACGTTATTGCCGACTTTTCGGGTATTGCACTGTTTTACTTTTGCAATTGGGCCTATGGCAAATACTTCCGCGCAGCGCAATTGCGAGAAGATTAACTCAGGCGCTTCAAACTGGTACTGATGACCGATACCTTAAGGCTACAGATATGACTCATGCTGTGAACATAAATCGCGTGGTGGATATTGCGATTTTAGGTGCTGGTGCCGTTGGGCAGCTTATTTGCCACCAACTGACTACAGCGGGCATGGGTGTTGGTCTTATCGGCCGCGATTCAATTGCATCTATACAGCAGACACTTAGCGTCACTCCATTAGCGCCGGCCAATGATAATCAACAGAAAACACACGCACTCCAGTATTCTGTGCCTATCTTGACGGCCAATGCGCTCGATAATATCCGCCTCGTGATTGTCTGCGTCAAAGCCTATCAAGTGCTCGATGCACTTTTGCCCTTACTTAACCAACTGCCCAGACAATGCCACATTTTGTTGTTACACAATGGAATGGGACCTCATTTAGCCCTAGCGCCGCTAATTGATGCGCAAGCTGATAGCAGAGGGTTAAGCCTAGGGACAACTTCTCAAGGGGTGTTACGTCAAGCCAGTTGGCAAATTAGGCAAACGGGACAAGGGCTAACTCAATTTGGGCATTTTGCAGGTACAGAGCTCACTGAGCATTATCGCAATGCTTTACTGGCGGCTATCCCAAACAGTGAATGGGTGGATGCCATTGTGCCTTGTCTATGGCAGAAACTCGCCGTTAATGCCGCGATTAATCCACTTACAGCACTATATCAATGTCCTAATGGCACACTCGCCGAGCCAGGTTTTAGTGACATGATTAAAGGCATTCTCGACGAGTTAGTCACGGTTGCCACACTCGAGGGCGTGCCTCTCGATAAACAATTGTTACACGACAGGGTCTATCAGGTGATCCGACTCACTGCGGGGAATTTCTCATCGATGCACCAAGATATTGCACACCAAAGACGAACTGAGATAGACCAAATTAATGGTTATATCTGTGAGCGTGCACGAGCGCACGGTTTAAGTGCACCAGTTAATGCTGACCTCTGGGCGCGCGTCAAACAGCTAGAAGCTTAAGCAAGAAAACTCACATAACAAAACTAAATATAACATTATGTTTAATTGATATAATTTTTAATTTTTTGCTAAATCCCCACTTTTTATTTACCGCATTAAAACGCGAATTCCCCTAGTGCCATACTCACTCGGCTTTTGCCGCACTCATGCTAGTCAAGCAAATTTAACTTGCACCAACAATACGCACCAAATCAGGGCAGATTAACTTTGCCTTGCACCGTTTTGCATCAAAATTTTAAGCTATTTCGGTGCATTTTAATGTTAACGCAATGATAATAAATGCTTTATCTATATGGCCTAATTCCTGCTTTATTCCAATAAATTGAGTCTGCAGCTTGTTGGAGAGAAAATTGAAACTGGTCACCGCAATCATTAAACCATTCAAATTAGACGATGTACGTGAAGCTTTAACCCAGCTCAGCGTCCATGGCATGACAGTCACTGAAGTACGCGGTTTTGGCCGCCAAAAGGGCCATACGGAATTGTATCGTGGTGCTGAATATGCAGTGGACTTTTTACCTAAGATTAAACTCGAAGTTGCCATTCATTCCGATCAAGAAGATGCCGTTATTGATGCCATTATTGCTGCAGCCCATACGGGCAAAGTGGGTGATGGCAAAATCTTTGTGACTTCGTTAGAACAAGTGGTGCGCATTCGCACTTCGGAAGAAGGAGTTGATGCCCTATGATGCTAGTGAGCTTCAGACTCAGTATTAAATACCTATTGATATTATTCAGTATATTGGCGACGAATGCCGTCGCCGATGATGGTCAATTTAGCGCTGCAAATACAGCGTGGATCTTAAGCTCATCCGCATTAGTGTTGTTGATGACCCTGCCAGGATTAGCCTTGTTTTACGGCGGTTTAGTTCGCAGTAAAAACGTGCTTTCAATATTGATGCAATGCTTCTCTATTGCCGCCCTAGTATCAGTTTTATGGTTCGGGCTAGGTTATTCACTCGCATTCGACACAGGTAACAGTTTCATCGGTGGCTTAGACAAAGCACTACTGTCAGGTATTGGTCGCGATAGTCTTAGCGGGGATATTCCCGAGCCGCTGTTTATGCTATTTCAAATGACCTTTGCCATCATAACGCCAGCCTTAATCATCGGTGGTTTTGCCGAGCGAATGAAGTTTTCAGCTGTGCTTATCTTTTCAGGTGCTTGGTTATTACTGGTTTATGCGCCGATCACCCACTGGGTTTGGGGCGGTGGCTGGTTAGCACAGCTAGGACTGTATGATTTCGCAGGCGGAACCGTGGTGCATATCACCGCAGGGGTTGCTGCGCTCGTGGCAGCTAAAGTGCTAGGTCCACGCAAAGGATTTTTAAACTCGGCGATTATGCCGCACAACCTGACGATGACAGTCACAGGCGCGGGCATGCTGTGGGTGGGTTGGTTCGGTTTTAACGGTGGCAGTGCGCTCGGCGCTAATGGCACCGCAGCCATGGCGATTCTAGCCACTCATCTCGCCGCTTCTATGGGCGCGATGACATGGGCGGCAATTGAGTGGATTAAGTTTGGTAAACCCAGCGCCCTTGGCATAGTCACAGGCATGGTAGCGGGCTTAGGCACTATCACTCCCGCCTCTGGTTATGTTGGCCCAGCAGGCGGCTTAGTCATAGGTTTACTCGGTGGGATCGTGTGTTTTTACTCAACGGTTTATATCAAACAGAAACTTAAAATCGATGACTCCTTAGACGTTTTCCCCGTGCACGGTGTCGGCGGTATTCTCGGTACCCTTTTGGCAGGAGTCTTTAGCTCGACCCAATTAGGCGTCTTTAGCGGCTACGGTTTTGCGGCAGTGAACGACACTATGATAGACCAACTTGGGGTACAGATTATCGGGGTTGTGGCGACATTCACTTATACTGCAGTGGTCACTTGGTTGCTGTTTGTGATCATCCGTAAGCTACTTGGCGGCCTTCGCGTCAGCACAGAACAAGAAGTTAACGGCTTAGATTTATCGGAACACGAAGAAACGGGTTATAGCCTTTAATCAGAACCTCGAGCCAGAACCTCGAGCCAGAACCTTTAGTTAAGACAGTTGAATAGCCATAAGGGTACCAAGGCGCCCTTATGGCTGACTTACATCATGATGCTACTTTTTGAAATGTTCGACTAACCATAACTTTAAATCCGCCAACTTCATCGGCTTAGCAAAGAGATAACCTTGTAAAAAATGGACTTGGCGACTGGTCAAATAGTCCGCCTGCTCCTGCGTTTCAACCCCTTCAGCCACCACCACATAATTCATCTTATGGGAGAGCTCAATAATGGTATCGAGTACGTGGGAAGTCACGGAGTCCTGCCCTATGGTATCGATGAAGCATTTATCGATTTTCAAGTAATCTAATGGCATGGTTTGTAACAGAGATAAGGTTGTTTGCCCAGTACCAAAGTCATCGATAGCCACTAAAATCCCCAACTGGCGTAAGCTTTCAATGCGCTGGCAAATATCCGGCGTTAATAATTGCCGTTCGGTGATTTCGATTAAAGGCTTAACGCCAATACGATCCAAAGAATCCCGCAGATGAATAAATTTCGACTCGATATCATCTTGGGTAAAATGCTCTGGCGCCACGTTAAACGCGACTCTAAAGCCCGATTCAACCTTCATATTAGCAAAATCTTTTAATGCCTTTTCGAAGATATAATTGGTCAATGGAACAATCAACTTGCTCTCTTCGGCGATAGGAATAAACAAATCAGGCCGTACTAAGCCCATTTGTGGGTGCTGCCAACGCACTAATGCCTCGACTCCTTTGGCCTTGCCGTCCTCAGCACAGATCACAGGTTGATAAACCAAAAAGAACTCTTCGTTCTCTATCCCGCTACGAATATCATCTGCAAGGGAGTGACGAGATAACCGTGAATAGAGCACAAACAAGATAGAACCCGTAATCAAAATAATGCTAAAGGGTAATGAGATGGCAAAAAATATCCAAAAAAAATGCCTAAAAAAAGCAGGTGACATTTCTAGTAACACTGAAAAATTGTGCTCATCAGAATCTAAAGTCATTACCTCATTTTTGATAAATCCGAGTGATTCAGGAATCGTTTTACCATTGATTGATAAAGCGACATTGATAACTGCGCTGGGAAACACATCGGGCTGTACAAAGGAATCTACTAAATATTTCCCTTCAATAATCACAGCGGCGCCGTGTTTAGATTTAGGGTCCCATTTAGATGACACTATCGCGGGCACCTCAGGCATAAAAGGCGTGCCCGTAATAATAAACTGGTTAGATATTTCAAGATTTTCGGTAGCACTAACAATGCTCAGGGGAGTATCAATATCACCAGTTTTAGATGAGCAATAAACATGTTGTGAATCATATATTAAAGCCGAGCGAAAGTAGGGTTGGAACAACATATAGTTGTATAACTCTTGACACTCAGAATCCTTCAATGCCAATGCATAATGGCTGATTTCATTAGCATGGGACACCAAAGTATCAATATGACTCACATAAATAGCCCCCACACCTTTGACTTTATCTTCAACAAAATACTGTGCAGAGAGATAACTTGCGACAGCAGCAATTCCAATTGGAAACAATATGACTGCCAGCCATTGCCATAATGGCAGATTTAATTTTGCTAACTTTTTTCGCATATATCCTAACTCGCACTGCGCTCGGTTAAAAATGGTATCAAAATCTATGGAGCAAGACGTGTGTATATTTGTATCTCAGCGAATGTTTGCTTGATATAAACACACTGAATCTAGTTCTATTTTAGTCTAAAAAACCATCACACCTTCTATTAATTTAGTCTATTCCCACATCACCAAAATGGCGGCGATAGCGATCAAGACTAACCCTAGCATATCTTTTATCTTTACTTTTTCCTTCAGCCAAAAGGTGGCAATCAAGATCATAAAGAAAACTTCAACTTGACCTAAGGTTTTAACATAGGGCACAGCCTGCAACGACATTGCACTAAACCAACCGATAGAACCTAAACAACTGGCGGTGCTTGTCAGTAAAGTCAACTTAGGTCGTTGCCATAATGCTATCAGCGTAAATTTATCCTTAAGCAACAAATAACTGACTAACAGCAAAGTTTGTAGGCCTATCACAAATAGCAACACCCAAGCTGCGCTATGGGGGAAACCAATATTCAAACATAAACTCGCTTCTCGTACCCAAAGCGATGTCAGCGCAAACGAAGTACCACAGGCTAAACCAATCAATACCGTATTGAGCAACAGACTTCGCAGGCCTTGTTTGGCACTCATGAGAAAAATTGCCACACCACCCAACAACACTCCCGACCAACCTAAAAGGGATAAATGCGTCCCAAAAAACACTGTGCCTAAGATCGCCGCGACCACGGCTTCACTCTTGGCTAGCCCAGCACCAACGGCAAAGTTCTGTTGCTTGAACAATTTCACCATCAAGCCCGTCGCGAGAATTTGCATCGCCGATGCTCCGAGAATAAAACCGATAAAACGGTCGCTAAAATCGGGGATTCCGACATCCTGCCAAAGATATAAGCTCGCCAAATACACGGCGGCAATCGGCCCAGCCCAAATAAAACGCGCTAAGGTCACGCCCACAACACTCACTTCTTTACTCAGCTGGCTTTGAAACGCATTACGCCAAGCCTGCATAAATGCCGCCAGCAAAGTGAGTAAGATCCACATAAAGGTATTCCGTAAAGAATCTGATCGGCTATAAAAACAAGATTGTTAGGCAAAGCCCATCATAAAACATTAATGTTTCAGATAGCTACGGGGCTATACCAATCACATTCCTCGACTGAAAAACAAAAGCCCCGAACGAGTCGAGGCTTTGGGATTAAGTCACTAATTCATTAAGTCTTAGCTTGCGATTACTTACTGGTATCGATTGGCTCGAAGGATTTCACCAAATCGTCGATCGCTTTCATTTGCTTCAGATAATTTTCTAACTGATGCAAAGGTAGCGCACATGGGCCATCACACTTAGCGTTATCAGGATCGGGGTGCGCCTCAATGAATAGACCCGCTAAACCCAGCGCCATACCACTGCGCGCTAACTCGGTCGCCTGTGCGCGACGTCCACCCGCTGAATCTGCACGACCACCAGGGCGTTGCAGCGCATGAGTCGCATCAAAAATCACTGGGTAGCCAGATTGCTTCATCTCATCCATGCCCAACATATCAACGACTAAGTTGTTATATCCAAAGCTTGAACCACGTTCACACAGGATGATCTCGTCATTACCCGCTTCGTTAAACTTAGTGATGATATGGCGCATTTCATGTGGTGCTAAAAACTGTGGCTTTTTCACATTGATGATAGCGCCAGTTTTTGCCATCGCGACAACCAAATCAGTCTGGCGTGCTAGAAATGCAGGTAACTGAATAATATCAACTACTTCTGCCACTGGCGCACACTGATGCACTTCATGCACATCGGTGATCAAAGGTAAATTAAAGGTCTTTTTAATCTCTTCAAAAATCTTTAAGCCTTCTTCCATACCTGGACCGCGGTAAGAGTTGATCGAAGAACGATTCGCCTTATCAAAAGACGCCTTAAATATATAAGGGATCCCCAGCTTTTGAGTCACTTCGGCGTAGGTTTCAGCAATCGACATAGCAAGATCGCGAGACTCAAGCACATTCATGCCACCAAACAACACGAAAGGTTTATCGTTGGCAATCTCGATTGAACCTAGGTTTATGATTTTATTACTCATCGCAACTTCTCTCTAAAATGCTGGAACCTTTCCCAGCGGTGAATAGGAGCTAAGGCGGTTATACCGCAACTAACTGTAAAATTTGACCACAAATCCATGCCATATAGGTTCCTAACGCATAACCTAATACGGCTAACAGTACGCCCACGGGTGCTAATGCGGGGTGAAATGCCGCCGCAACTACAGGGGCCGACGCAGCACCGCCCACATTCGCTTGGCTGCCTACGGCCATATAAAATAACGGGGCTTTAATCAGCTTAGCCACCAATAACATAAAGCTTGCGTGAACGATCATCCACACAATACCAATTAAAAAGTACAATGGCGTATCAAGCACCTTACTCACATCCATATGTAGACCAATGGTCGCAACTAAGATGTAAAGGAAGGCTGAAGCCACTTTTGATGCCCCCGCCGCCTCTAAATGACGCACTGGGCTGAATGACATCGCCAAACCAATCGTTGTGACTATCACCACTAGCCAGAAAAATTTAGAGGTTAAACTGTAATCTGCGGTCCAAGGATAGTTCACTTCAAAAAATGGCCCCAGAAAATCAGCGGCGATATGAGCAATACCTGTGATACCAAAGCCTACAGCGACAATCAGCATAAGATCGCGCAGATTAGGAATGCGTGCATTTTCAGCGTGATACTTTTCAACTTTATCTTTTAACGCTTCAATAGCAGAAGTATCTGCACCGGTTTTAGCATCGATCTCTTTCGCTTTTGAGGCTAGGAACAGCAACACTGCCATCCAAATATTGGCGACTATCACATCGACTGTCACCATCACAGAGAAAATATTACCGCCCACGTCATAAATTTCTTTCATTGCAGCTTGGTTTGCGCCGCCACCAATCCAGCTCCCCGCTAAGGTCGTCATACCACGCCATACCGCATCGGGGCCATCGACCCCAATTAAAGAAGGTTCAATAACCGACACCAGCAACAAGGCGATAGGGCCGCCGATAACGATACCGACAGTGCCGGTTAAAAACATGATCAAAGCTTTCGGCCCTAAACTTAAAATAGCTTTTAAATCAACGCTTAAAATCAATAAGACTAAACAAGCTGGCAGCAAATAACGGGATGCCACAAAATACAGTTGTGAGGTATTACCATCGATTACCCCAAAGGTATTCAATAACGATGGCAAGAAATAGCACAATAAAAGGGCGGGAATAAAACGATAAAACTTCTGCCAAAAAGGATGACTACTGCTACTGGTATAAAATACAAAACCTAGAATTGTCGCGAGTATTCCTAACGCCGTGGCATCATTCGTCACTAAAGCCGTGCTTGTCATGCTAATTTCTCCCTGTTGATACAGTTATTATTTTTATTAGAGACTTAACTTTTAAGTCCCTGGGTCAAACTTCCATCTGCCCAGTGTTATTATTTTTGCGGTTTGAATTCGTTAATAAAAGTTGAATAAATAAGCAGAGCCCCGAAAGGCTCTGCTTTAGTGATAAACCTCGGCGTGTTCGTTTAATTCTTTGAGCTGCATCTTCACTATCTCGATCACGGGATCGTGAGGACTATTATCAACAAAATGCTGCAGATCGGCGGCGGCCACATTAATACAACCCAACTGCTGTGCAATAAACGCCCGCTCACGATTCAAATGCACATCGTCAACATGCCATTGCAACAGCAGGCTGCAACACTCCATCGCTGCCTCAAATTGATGCGACACTATGCAACCCGCCTTAAGCTCATGCAGCATACGCGTCAGCAGTTTTTTCACCGTTGCAGGCTTTAAGTAACTTGCCTTAAGTTCAGCAGCATTACCTAACTCGCCGCGCACTAACACGTGCAACTGGTGACGGGTGAGTTCCTTGCCCGTTAAAGGATCCAAATAACTCACTTCACCGCCAATCTTACAACGCAGAACCGTATTGCCAGGTAGCAATATGGGTTCGAGTTCAAGATCTAACTGCTTCGCCAGCAACATCAATACCGTCGCCAGCGTTGTACTATTACCTTGGCGACTAATTAAGCAAGTACCTAAATCTGCCGCCTCTGTACTGAAGTAGTTCTCACGAACACAAAAACCTAAATCCTCGTAAAACCAATGCAACAGCGCATTAAAACGCTGTTGTTGATCAACCAAGTAATGACTTAATACGGCTCCCGCCATTTCAAACCAAGCCCATTTAGCGGCTTCAAGTTTAGAAAATCCAAGGTGCGCACCTACATCCAATGCCGACTCGGGCAATGAAATGCCATCTTGCAGAGTGTAGTTACCCATTAACCCAATAATACCGCTTGTTTAAAATGAGCCAATTTAGCAGCATAAACCAACCAACCTATCGCGCCTAAGTAAGCAAACACTTTGAACAATTTGTTTCTATTCGCTTTTATGGCAATGGCGCCTAGGACAATGTAAGCAACTACAGCACCGATTTTTTCGGTCATCCAAGGATCCACAAAAGGAAATTGCTGGATCATAAAACATAAAGTTAAGCCCGACAGCAGTAGGAAAGTGTCGATAACATGGGGCGCTATCTTGAGCAGTTTCTTCTCCATCAGAGCCGATTGGCGCAGATGCAGGACAAAGCGAACGGTAAGCAGTAACACGCTCAACGCGATAAAGGTAAAATGCAGATGTTTAACCGCAGGATATAGACTGTAAAAAGTTTCCATTACGATACTTATGGCCAGTGACAAAGGCGCTAGTTTACCCTAATCCTTGGCGGCATACCAATGCCTATCAGCCTAGATATTCAGAGCTAACATCATAAAAAACCAAACGAGAAGTGACGATGAATTTAAGCTTAATTAACGATGAATCAACCGAGTTCGCCGACGCTGTAAAACAAAAAATTGTCGAGTTCAACCAAGTCCAATGGCAGGGGCTTAGCCGTAAAAATCTCGGACTCAAACTACAGGACTCCGAAGGTAAACTGTTAGCAGGGATCAGCGGTAAAACCTTCGGCAATTGGTTGTTAATCGACTATCTGTGGGTCAATGATTCTTTAAGACACCAAAGTATCGGCACGCGCTTATTATTAGCCGCAGAAAGCCAAGCAAAGGAGCGCGGCTGCCAATTTGCCCTACTCGATACCTTAGATTTTCAAGCTAAGCCCTTTTATGAGCGCCACGACTATCGCGTGCAGTGGATACAACAAGCCTACCCAGAAACCGGCAGTAAATTCTTTATGGTAAAAGTGTTGTGATGTTTAAGGTCAGCGGTCATAACCGTACCCAATGCTTAGGCTACCATTTCTGATATCTAACTCAGACCGTTTCAATGAACTTGAGCTAATTGCGAGTGGTTAATGATTTGCGCACCTTTTACTCGCAAAGCTACAAACGGAAAAATAAGAGATAGGACAGGCGTCCTCAGCCGAAGCAACCCAATTGAATTAAATCTTCAACCTAATCCGGCTTAAACACGCCGATCACTGCGCCGGTGGCTTTTTCTGCCACCTTTTCATCGGTTTGCTGTTCACGGTAATCACACTCTGTGCATTCAACGGTTTCGATGCCGTTTTCCTTGTAGAGTAAAATGCTGTCTTTGGCGCTGCATTTTGGGCACTTAGCACCGGCTACGAAACGCTTTTTGATTTTAGTGTTTGTCATAATAGATAAAGGACCAGATAGCAGGGCCAAGGGACTCGGCCGAAGAAATTGGCGCTATTTTGCCACACTGATGATTGAATGCCAGTGTTACCTGAAAGTATGAGGCCTTAGGTCGATGTGATGCGATTCGCTAAAGATCATCCTGAAAAGTCGAATAATTGTCCGAGTTATCGGGTCAGGCTGTGGTTTGATACGGGGTTGTACGCTATTATCTGTGCCCTGACGAATTTACGTTCTAACCAAGTTGTAGTTAATGATCAGCATCAACCAAGCGCAATTAATCCGTGGCAGCAAAACCCTGCTAGATGAGACCTCTCTCACGATTTATCCCGGCCATAAGGTCGGTTTAGTCGGTGCTAACGGCACAGGCAAATCCTCACTGCTCGCATTAATTTTAGGTCACTTAAGCCTAGATAAAGGTGAATTTAGTCTGCCTTCTGGCTGGCAAATTGCCACTGTGGCCCAAGAAACCCCTGCGCTCGACGTCTCGGCACTGGAATATGTGATCGATGGCGATAGCGAATATCGTCAATTAGAAGCCCTATTACACAAGGCCCAAGAAGATAACGACGGCAATGCTATCGCACTCTTACACGGCAAAATCGACGCTATCGGTGGTTATGCGATTCATTCGCGCGCGGGTTCATTGTTAGCGGGTCTGGGCTTTAGTGAAGCCGAGCAAAGCAATCCAGTAAAAAGCTTTTCGGGCGGTTGGCGTATGCGCCTCAACTTAGCCCAAGCGCTACTGTGCCGCTCTGACTTATTGCTCCTCGACGAACCGACCAACCACTTAGACTTAGATACCATGTACTGGCTCGAAGGTTGGATTAAGTCCTATCAAGGCACGCTGATTTTAATCAGCCATGATAGGGACTTTATCGATGAAATCGTTGATGAAATCGTCCACGTTGAAAATCAAAAACTCAATTTCTACAAAGGCAATTACAGTGCCTTTGAGCGCATTCGTGCCGAACGTATGTCGCAGCAACAGGTTGCCTTCGAACGCCAACAAAAAGAACGTGCGCACATGCAGTCCTTCGTTGACCGTTTCCGTTATAAGGCGAGTAAAGCCAAACAAGCGCAGAGCCGCTTAAAGGCGCTAGAGCGCATGACTGAGTTGTTGCCGTCTCAAGCCGATAGCCCATTTTATATGGAGTTTCGCGCCCCAGAAGCCCTGCCCAATCCACTGATTAAGATGGAGCAAGTCGCTATCGGTTATAGCGATAAGCCAATCCTGAGCAAGGTGCATTTAAACTTAGTGCCGGGTGCCCGCATTGGTTTACTCGGCCGTAACGGCGCAGGTAAATCGACATTAATCAAGCTGTTATCGGGTCAATTATCGCCAATGACAGGTTTGTATGAACCTAATCCTGGCGTCAATATCGGTTACTTTGCCCAGCATCAAATTGAATTTTTGCGCCTCGACGATACGCCGATGCAGCATTTAGTGCGTCTGGCCCCTAATGCCAGAGAGCAAGAGCTACGCAACTTCTTAGGTGGTTTTGGTTTTAACGGCGATATGGCGCTCTCACCTGTACGACCCTTTTCCGGCGGCGAGAAAGCCCGTTTAGTGTTGGCGCTATTAGTTTGGCAACGCCCTAACCTATTGCTGCTCGATGAACCCACCAACCATTTAGACTTAGAGATGCGCCACGCCCTGACAATGGCATTGCAAACCTTTGAAGGCGCTATGGTTATCGTATCGCACGACCGTCATTTACTGCGTTTAACCTGTAGTGATTATTATCTGGTCGATCAAGGTGAAGTGCGCGCTTTTGATGGTGACTTAGACGATTATCACCAATGGTTGCTCGATGCGGCGAAAGCCAACTCGAATCAAAACAGCACCAGTGACGAGATCAAACCTGCCGCCGATAAAAAACAGCAAAAACGCCTCGAGGCCGAGATCCGCCAAAAGGTATCGCCGCTCAAGCGCAAACAAACTAAGTTAGAAACCGAGCAACAAAAGCTGAGCGAACGCCTCGCCGAGCTAGAGCACTTGCTGGCCGATAGCGAATTGTATGATCAAGATAACAAAGCCAAGCTAACCTCGGTATTAACCGAGCGAACGAGCTTGACGCAAACCTTAGAAGACAGTGAAATGCAATGGCTCGAGTTGCAAGAAGAGATAGATGCAATGGAGCAAGAGGTCATGGAGCAACAATAACTCCAGCGTTCTTTTACATAAAAGTCAGTAGCAGCGGCAATACAAGGAAATAGTATGGCGGTTTTAACCCAGTTCGACAGTCAACTCTGGCAATGGTGTGATATGAGCTATGCGCAAAACAAAGCGCTCTGTCTCGAATTGCAAAATAGCTGTCAGGTGAACGTCAATCTACTGCTACTGGCACAATATTTAGATATCACTATGGATGTGTCTGGGCCGCAGCAATACAGCACGGACCAATGGCAAGCACTGATGACTGCTGTAGGTGAATGGGATGAAAGGTTTCTCACGCCCTATCGCAAATTACGTAAACTCGCTAAATCCAGCCTGAATGAGCAAGAGTATCAGCAGATGCTCGCCGTTGAGCTAATGATGGAACGTAAAGCGCAGCGAACCATCTTAAATAAACTCAACGAGCTCAGCCCAAGCGGCCAAGCAACGAATCTAGTGAGCTACTTAAGCCTGTTTGGACTCAGTGACATTGACGCCAACGAAATCGGCCTCATTGCGCCCTGATCTAAGTTAATCAAGTTAAAACAAGCTCAACCATGTTAGCTCAAACTCAATCAAATTAACGCTATGATCATCTGAGCCGCTAACAGCTGCGGCCTTGCGGATAGCGTTCACAGTCATCCTCGATCACCAACCAGTTCAACTGACTCTCAGTATAAATATGGTACTTAGGCTGAACTTGGTTAGCATCGTCCAGACTCGCTATGCTCAAGGTCGAATAATCGGGATATTGAGTATGTCGGTAAGTTAACGATGTACCGCACTTGTCACAAAATCCACGGCGAATAAACTCGGACGATGCGAACTCAGTCACCTGACCTTTAAGCCAAATCACTTGGCTGAGTTTAAAATCCATCCAAGCCCCAAATGCAGATCCCGTGCTTTTTTGGCATGAACGGCAGTGGCAATAATCCGCATCAAAGGGTTCACCTTCAACCTGATAACGAATCGCCCCGCATAAGCAACCACCTTCCCGTAATATGTTTTCAGACATTCACACCCCATCAAGCTTTATCAAGCTAAGCTGCATTTTGATAAGATAACATCAGGCTTTACCGTCAGTGAGCTTCTGTGCGAGTGCGGTGGCATTACGTGCCGTGATGCCATAAATCGACAGCTGCGGGTTAGCGCCAAGGCTGGTCGGGAAGATAGAGCCATCCATTACAGATAAATTCTCTAAATAGTGCGACTGTCCATAACTGTTGACCATAGAAAGCTTTTCATCTTCGCCGAAGGGACAACCGCCCATCACGTGCGCCGATGCGACGATAGTGCGCAGTGGCGCGAGTGACATCTGCGTAATGCTCTCTTTGGCGTCTTTCCACGAGGATAAGTAAGGCATGCCATCGCTGATCGGCAACACTTTTAAGGCGCCCGCCGAGAATTGTAACTCCGCCATGCTGGCAAAAGCGCGTCTCGCGGCCCGCCAAAAGGCATCGGTCAGCGGATAATCTAAAGCAAAACCCTTATCCGTTAAGTGTACTGCACCGCCTTGACTGTCGGGATGATAGCCATCGCGGATCAAAGCGATAGTCACTTGCAACTGATTGAATTGTGACATTAACTCAGCATGACTTGTACCATATCCTAAGGTTTTAGAGGCAATTAAAATCGGATGCACCGGCGGCACTTCAAGTTTATAACCCAGCTCACCATCGGCGCCATTGTTCCACACAAATTCATCGGAATAGATAGATTGCGGCGCACCGCTATGGCCATTGATCGAATCGGCAAATACGCCGCCGGATAACAAAGTAGGATGTAAAAAGGTGCGTTTACCCAAAAGTTGGTGGGGATCGGGCACTTGCGAACGCATCAAAATCGTCGGTGTATGGATAGCACCCGCACTCAAAATATAATGTTTAGCCTTAAATAACAGCTCAACGTCAGTGGGTCGTAAATTCACATCCAGCGCCTGCGCCTTTAACGCAAACACTTGGCCATTATGGTGCTCAATCTTAGTCACTTTAGCGCGACTGATCAGCTGCGCGCCTTTCTCAAGTGCCGCGGGAATCGTGGTGACTAACATAGATTGCTTCGCATTGACCGGACAACCCATTCCGCAATAGCCGGTATTCCAGCAACCCGCCACATTACGTTTAATCACAGTGTATTCCCAGCCAAGATTGATACAACCTTGCTTCAGGGCGGCATTATTGCGATTAGGCTCATAGTTCCATTCATGAATGTTGAGCCGTTGTTCCATTTGCTCAAACCAAGGATCTAAACTCTCGCGATTAAGCCCAACAACCGATTTATGTTGCGCCCAAAAAGCTAACGCCTCGGTCGGCGTGCGAATAGAAGTGGTCCAGTTAACTGTGGTTGAGCCACCGACTGCGCGGCCTTGAAAAATTCCAATCGCCTTATCGGCGGTTTTCATCGCCGCAGCTTGTTGATACAAGTTGGGGTAAGCGACCCGCTCTTCCATATTAAAATCGCTGGAGGATTTTAGCGGTCCCGCCTCAATCATGATCACGCTCAGCCCAGCTTGGGTGAGGATTTCAGCCGCCACACCACCGCCAGCACCTGTGCCGACAATAATCACATCAGCTTCAAACTGCTGGTTTTCTTGCAATTGGCTCGCATCAGTGTGCAACCAACCAGAGTTTAAACCATTCACTATAGGATCTATGATTGCCAACTTGAGTGCTCCACTGTCGCGGGTAAAATGCTTATTATTCGGCGTTTAATTAGGTTAAAAATGGACTCGCTATTTGAACAGCTCAGGCTTGGCATAATGCAGGCGGCTCCAGTGCTCAGGACAAGCGTAGTAACTTGCCATCACTAATTCCCGCAATCCGAGATAAGCCGTTTGTAACAAAGCAAAATAACTGTGGCGCCAGGTTTCTAACATATCAGTTAACTCGGCGGGAGAGCGCATCAATAGCGGCGTCATACTCGAAGTGAGCACCAGTAAACCAAGACGATTTTCGAGCATATCGAGCAGCTCAAACAATTCGGTCTGTTGCTCATCGGGTAACACAGCAATCGACTGTTTGATGGCATCTAAAGTGCGGTTTTGCGCCGCTAACTTATGAATGGCCACATCAGGCAAGGCGCCGTCGAGCATCACAGGCAAAAGCACGCTAAACAACAAACGATAATCTTTGCCTTCGCTATCCTCGGGCAAACTAAATTCAGGAGAATAGAGATTAACCCCTAAGGCTAACGCCGCCGTACCGGCAAACGCGCCCATTATAAAGGTTCGTCGCTTCATCTCTATCTCCTAATTATCAACCTAAATGTCGGCCTAAATATCAGCATAAAAAACAATTGTGCTACAATGGCCGCGAGTTTATACCCAAGCGACCTCAAAATACGAATTTCAGCATTTTGAGTTGGTTTGGGTATAAATTAAACACACGTTTTAATTTTCAGCAATAGCCGATACCAAGATAAACATCTATGCCAAATTCCTTTATGCCACCTTGGTGGGCCAAGAGTCCCCATATACAAACGATTTTACCCGTATTCACTAAAGTGGCCAAACCAGCATTACAGCGGCAGCGCTTAGAGTTACCCGATGGCGATTTTATCGATTTAGATTGGCAGGATGTTCCACAGTCTTGCAAACCAATCGTGGTGATCATCCACGGCTTAGAAGGAAGTGCTCAGTCCCATTATGCGCGGCGGATACTGCAAGCCTGTAAAGAACAGCAACTCGCTGCCGTCGTGCACCATCACAGAAGTTGTTCGGGTGAGGCCAATCGCCTCGCCCGCAGTTATCACAGTGGTGATACGGACGATTTACAGTTTAGCCTATCAACACTGAAAAGCGCGTATCCGCAATCGCCCTTATTAGCCGTAGGTTACAGTTTAGGCGGCAATGTACTGACTAAGTATCAGGGCGAATATCAGGATGACAGTTTATTAGCTCGCGCAGTGGTTGTCTCGGCGCCGCTGCAATTGTCCGCCTGCGCAAAACGTTTAGAAAATGGTTTTTCGAAGGTATATCAAAGCTATTTAATCAAACAGTTGCAGCAAAAAATCAGCCATAAACTGAATGATCCCGACTTAGCCATCTCTATGCCGCTGAGCCAGTTGCAGGTCGACCGTTTAAATACCTTCTATGATTTTGACGATAAAGTCACAGCGCCATTACACGGCTTTGACGGCGTAGACGATTACTATACGCGTGCCAGTGGCTTACCCTTTGTCAGCCGCATAACTAAACCGACGCTCATCATACATGCTAAGGACGATCCCTTTATGACCGATGAAGTGATCCCCCAATCAAGTCAATTGTCGGGCTATGTAGAATACGAACTGCATCCCTATGGCGGCCATGTCGGCTTTATCGAAGGCGGTACACCTTGGAAACCGCGCTTCTACCTTGAGAGACGGATTTTACATTTTTTATTAGGCGATCAAAGTGTTGACTCGCTTAGCGCAGACCCAATCAACGGCGACAATATCACCCAAGGAAACACCGATGCTCATTCCCTATGAAACCCTATTACAACTCCCCAAGGAAACGCTCGCCAATGTGATCCGCGAATATCTCTTAGGTCAAGTGGAGGATGGCAGCTTTGCCAGTCTCGATGAACAGGAGCTTGCTCAGGCGATAGTCCAATGTCAACAAGCACTTAAGCAAGGTAAGCTGAAATTAGAGTACAGTGAAGACGATGAATCCTTCGCCATACGTTCAGCGGAACAAATAGCACAGCAGCAAGATTGACCAGTCCTACCTCTGTACCGTATAAATAGTACTCGCGTTTTTATCGCTTCCCCATAAGCGGCTCTTTTGGTTCCTAGCTAGGTAGAAAAAATGTCAGCAAAACATCCCATTATTGCAGTTACAGGCTCATCAGGCGCGGGAACCACCACGACTACCACCGCCTTTAGCCATATTTTTCGCCAACTCGGGATCAACGCCGCCTTTGTCGAAGGCGACAGTTTTCATCATTTTACCCGCGCCGAAATGGAAGTCATGATCCGCAAATCCCAAGCTGAAAACCGCAATCTTAGCTATTTTGGCCCAGAGGCTAATAACTTTGCTCGTTTAGAGCAATGCTTTCGCGATTACAGCACCACAGGCCAAGGTGAAACCCGCAGCTATTTACACACCTTCGATGAGGCAGTGCCTTTTAACCAGATGCCCGGCACTTTTACTCAATGGCGACCACTACCTGAAAATACCGATATGCTCTACTACGAAGGCTTACATGGCGGCGTAGTTACTGGTGATGCCAATGTCGCCCAGCATGTGGACTTGCTGATCGGCATGGTCCCCATAGTCAACTTAGAGTGGATCCAAAAAATTATCCGCGATACTTCGGAGCGTGGTCACAGCCGTGAAAAAGTCATGGGCTCGATTGTGCGCAGTATGGATGATTATATTAAGCACATGACGCCGCAGTTCTCCCGCACTCACATTAACTTTCAACGAGTACCGACGGTCGATACCTCTAACCCATTTAGTGCCAAAGATATTCCGAGCTTAGATGAGAGCTTTGTGGTGATCCGCTTCCGCGGTATCAATAATGTCGACTTTCCCTATTACCTCAATATGATCCAAGGTTCATTTATGTCACGGGTCAACACACTCGTCGTCCCCGGCGGCAAAATGTCGCTGGCGATGGAGCTGATCCTCACGCCTTTGATTAAAGATTTGATGGAAAAACGTCAACAACTTAATACCCCAGAGGCGAACTGAAACCTTGAGGATTTACGGGTAAGTTTGACTAAAGGCTAAGGAAATAAAGTCTTTTTTTGCAATGGATTAAGTTTTATTTAAGCCACTAGCGCTAATCTTGTCGGCATCGTGATTTCAGGCGAAAGAACGATAGTTGGCATACTCTTGGGAGTTAATTCCCCCATCTTGATCTGTTGATTTCCTTGAGTATGTCAGCAACCTTTTTAACGAAACTATATAAGTTAATTCCACATCCATACTTGATCTGTTGATTTCCTTGAGTATGTCAGCAACCTTTTATGAAGAATGAATTCCACATCTATGCTTGATCTGTTGATTCCCTCGAATATGTCAGCAACCTTTTTAACGAAACTATATAAGTTAATTCCGCATCCATGCTTGATATATTGATTACCTTAAGTATGTCAACAACCTCTCAGAAAATAGGTTCTAGGCTCTAGATTCTAGGAAAACAGAACGTTCGTAAACTCACTCACAGAACGCTGCGCTCACCGTAAGAGCAAAGCCCGTTGCATAAATCGTGAGTCAAAAAGTGACGTTCTGTAGCCGTTTGATGCGTACCGTTATCCGTAGCCGCAACGCGGCGCCCTAGCAGGCCAAAGACCTCCCTAGATTTTTATACATCACCATACACTCTAAGGCTATTCCTCTGGGCGAACAGTAGATAGATTCCTCCTCTAAGCCTTCACCACCAAAACCACAGTGGCGATAGAAATCCACCGCATTTAAAGTTGATTCTAATCTGAGTTGGGCTATCCCCTGATTAAAAGCCATGGTTTCAATAAATCGCAGCAGCACTTTACCGACACCTAGCCCCATAGCATCGGGGGAAACAAACAAGGCTTCTAACTGGGCATAGGGTTCATCCAACATGGCAGTGCCGACCACAGTCTTAAGCTGCGACTCGTCAGAGGACAACTCTGCCACATAAAAATGTGCATCGACGATACGACTAAATTGCTCGGTCAGTTCGCCCTCGGTCCAAATAATCAGATCGCCCGCATCATAAAATCCGGCGCAACCTTTATTGATGGCAGCATTGCGGATATCCCAGCAGGCCTGAGCATCCACTTTCGTTGCTTTTCGTATAGTTATCATCATGTTTTCCAATTAAAAATGCTCAGCCATAACATGCCATGAAGCCGCTAAAACGCCAAGTAAACGAGTGTTCTAATCTTTCAGCCAATAAAAAACCGCCCGTAGGCGGTTTTAATCAAAGCTACAGAATCTTAATGGATCTTAGCTAACATATCTGATTTAGTCTTAGCGCTAGGCTTAGCCTTTAATCAATTCACTAATAGTCAATACGCCGTGAGTCGTTGCACCCGCGCCCCACATGGCAGAAGCTGAATCTTCAAAAGCGCCAGCTAAATCAACGTGTAACCATTTAGCTTCGGGTGACACAAAACGCCATAAGAAACCAGCGGCATTGGAAGCACCACCTGCACCGCCGCCTTTCATTGCGCGGCTGTTTGCGGTGTCAGCATAGGCAGATGGACACATTTCTTTGTGCCAAGGATCCAGCGGCAGCGGCCATACGCGCTCGGCAACGCTAGTGGCTTTTTGCTGGGCCAGTTGCAACACATCCGCCTGTGGCGAGAAAATCGCGTTGTAGTTAGAACCCACCGCCATCACAGCGGCGCCTGTAAGGGTCGCTGCATCGATAATAAAAGGTGCGCCTGTAGCAGAAGCGGCTTGTAGGCCATCGGCCAACACTAGACGCCCTTCCGCATCTGTGTTCACCACTTCAACTGTTACACCATTTTTGTAGGTCAGAATATCACCTAACTTATAGGCACGACCGCTGATCAAGTTTTCAGCACAACATAAGAAGAGTTTAACGCGTTTGTTGAGGCCAGACTTGATCGCTAAACCGAGCGCGGCAGTCACAGTCGCCGCGCCGCCCATATCGCATTTCATGCCTAACATGCCTTCAGAAGCTTTGATGCTGTAGCCGCCAGAATCAAAGGTTATCCCTTTACCCACAAGCGCCACAGACACGGGTGCATCGGCGGCTAATGGGTTGAAGTCTAACTCTAACATTGCTGGTGGACGCTCACTGCCGCGACCGACGGCATGGATACCAATCCACTGTTCTTCAAGCAGCGCTTCGCCTTCGATAATCCGATAACTTACCTTGTCGCCACCAACGTCAGCCAACCATTTTGCTGCTTGTTGGGCAAGCTTCACTGGCGACAGGTTTTCAGGCGTATCGTTGATCAGTTGACGGGCAAAGGTTGCCACATCGAGTCGACGTTGCAATTCTGCTTGCACAGACTCATCACCACACCAATGGATTTGATAGCCCGGTTTTGCCGTCGCGAAACCTTGGGCAAACACCCATTGGCTATTGAGATCCCAAAACTGCCCAGCTAATTCCACACTGCTAATACCTTGACTGCGTAGTTTACGGGCCGCCATTTGAATTTGACGTAGCTCATCGCCACCCGCTAAATGAATTTGCGCACCGTCGGCAGTATAAGTCACATCAGCCTTGCCCCAGTGCGCGGCGGGTGCTTCTTTGGTTAATTGCACTTTCATCAATTCAGTTACTTTTAGTTCACTCATTAGGGATCCTTATTTTTCGATTCGTTTTAGAATAATTAATCAGAACAAACTTTATGGCGGCAGTTTACTGCTAGCAGGCGATGACGCAAAGCGATTGGCTGAAGTTACTCAGGTAAAATCTGTAAACATTTGCGAAATTTGCTAGGCTTTGCGACCTAGAACAGCCGAGATAGGTCTACCTATGGAATTTACACCGCCACTACAACAGGGCATTTTATTGCGCCGCTATAAGCGTTTTCTGGCCGATGTGCAGCTAAGCGATGGCAGTGAGATCACCCTACATTGCCCCAATACGGGTTCTATGCGCAATTGCCTGTATCCCGGTGAAACCGTATGGTTTTCTACCTCTGATAACCCTAAACGTAAATATGCCCATACGTGGGAACTGATGACCACGCCAGATGCAGGCTTAATCGGTATCCACTCGGGTCAGGCGAACACCTTAGCCGAAGAAGCCATCAATAAAGGTATCATCAAGGAACTCACGGGTTATGATAGCCTCAGCCGTGAAGTCAAATACGGTGATGAAAATAGTCGCATCGATATCCTGCTACAGGGTGCTCAAAAACCCGCCTGTTATATAGAAGTCAAAAGTTGTACTTTGCTCGAAGATGGCCAAGGTTATTTTCCCGATGCTGTAAGCCTACGCGGTCAAAAACATTTACGTGAATTGATGCACATGGTGAGCCAAGGCCATAGAGCCGTATTACTATTTGTGGTGCAGCATAGTGAAATATTCAGTGTTGCCCCCGCAGCACATATCGACCCTGAATATGCTAAGTTACTGAAAATGGCTGTGTTAGCCGGCGTTGAAGTGCTAGCCTATCGCTGTAAAATCTCCCCTACTGAGATTCACCTAGCCCAAGCCTGCGATGTACGAGTATGATGTTAAGGCTGAGTTAAATTTGATTTCATTTGAATTAGCGAACATAGTCAAAAAATTCAATCAAAGCAGAATGAAAAGTTTGCCTCGATGTGAAGATTCTGCTATAGATAGCGGCCGTTCTTAAGGACGCCCTACAAACGC
Source organism: Shewanella sp. NKUCC05_KAH (assembly GCF_019345585.1). Lineage (NCBI taxonomy): Bacteria > Pseudomonadati > Pseudomonadota > Gammaproteobacteria > Alteromonadales > Shewanellaceae > Shewanella > Shewanella sp. NKUCC05_KAH. Next base: position 36,299 of record NZ_JAHKQZ010000026.1, on the reverse strand, counting down.
AAATGATTACAGGAGATGCGTTATGCCTGAAGGCACCAAAAAACTTGGCGTACTCGCTATCGCAGGTGTAAATCCTTACCAGGAAAAGCCGGGTGAGGAGTATATGAACGCTAAGCAACTGGGTCACTTCAAGACAATTCTTGAAGCTTGGCGCAATCAGTTGCGTGAAGAGGTCGACCGTACTCTTAGCCACATGCAGGACGAAGCCGCAAACTTTCCCGATCCTGTTGACCGTGCAGCACAAGAAGAAGAGTTCAGCCTCGAACTTCGTGCTCGCGATAGAGAACGTAAGCTGATCAAAAAAATCGAAAAAACACTGCAAAAAATTGAAGAGGACGATTTCGGCTTCTGTGATTCTTGCGGTATCGAAATCGGCATCCGCCGTCTCGAAGCGCGTCCAACAGCCGATCAATGCATCGACTGTAAAACGCTTGCAGAGATCAAAGAGAAACAAATGGCTGGTTAATCAAGCATACTGGGCGGGGATTTCCCCGCCTATTTGTTTCTAGCAACTTGTTTCTAGCAACTTGTTTCTAGCAACTCGTAAACTCGACGAGCTTAAGCCAAGCTCACTCCAATTTACCCCGATTCGCTTTTCTCTTGGCATCCCTCTAAAATACATCCACTTTTACCGTCGCGACTTTAAAACGCCATCTAGTTGTTATGTCAAAGCCATTACATTCCGATTTATCCAGCCAGCCCTATGTCGGCCGCTTTGCGCCTTCGCCTTCGGGTGCCTTGCACTTTGGCTCGCTTATCGCCGCCCTTGGCAGCTATCTCCGCGCCCGCTCGCAACAGGGTAAATGGCTGATCCGCATCGAAGATATAGACCCACCACGAGAAGTCAAAGGTGCCGCCGATGATATCTTACGCACCTTAGAAGCCTATGGGTTTGAGTGGGATGATGTGCCTCTGTATCAAAGCCAGCGCACAGCGGCTTATCAAGCGCAAATTGACTCGCTGCTCGCCCAAGATAAAGCCTATTTCTGCCAATGTAGTCGCAAGCAAATTCAAGCCATGGGCGGCGTCTACGATGGCCGCTGCCACCGATTGCCACAAACCCAGTCTGCAAATCTTGTTAGGTCGGGTGCGGTGCGAATCGTCAACACGGCGCAAGTGCAAGAATTTGATGACAATCTAATGGGCCATATTTGCGTTGATAGCCATTTTGCCGCAGAGGATTTCATCATCAAACGCAGTGATGGTCTGTACGCCTATCAACTGGCCGTGGTACTCGACGATGCTTATCAAGGGGTCACCGAAGTGGTTCGAGGCTGCGACTTAATCGAGGCCAGTTGTCGCCAACTGAGTTTGTATCAAAGCTTTGGTTTAGCCGCACCGCAATGGCTGCACTTGCCACTCGCCTGCTTAAGTAAAGGCTTTAAGCTCTCAAAACAGAATCATGCACAGGCAATTGATACGCTTAATCCACAGTCGAGCCTTAATGCGGCGCTGGCATTTTTAGGCCAAACACCCGTCGAAACCCGCGGCTCTGTGGCGCAAATGCTCGCTCAAGCCGTGGATCAGTTTCAATTATCCACTATACCGCAACAATCTGAGATACTGATCGAGCCCTGATATACTCATTAGGCCGCATTTGGTATATGATAGCCGCCAGATTTTTAATCAAATAACAGATCATATTTCGAGGTGTCCCATTTTTCGCCGTATCAGCCAATTCTGCAAACAGCTATTTGAAGACGCGCCTAAAACGACCGCTCCGACTCCAGCTCAGATTGAACCAACAACACCTGAACAAAGTTCCGGTGCTTTGAGTTTAGAGTTAGTACCAAGAGATGCCCATACCATCTCGCGCAAACAAATCAGCGAGAATGCCCTTAAGGTATTATACAGACTAAATAAATCTGGCTTTAAAGCCTATTTAGTCGGCGGTGGTGTACGCGATTTACTCTTAGGGATTGAACCGAAAGATTTCGACATAGTGACCAATGCAACACCGGAAGAAATCAAAAAATTATTCCGTAATTGCCGTGTTGTCGGTCGCCGTTTCCGCTTAGCGCACATTGTTTTCGGTCGCGATGTGATTGAAGTCGCCACCTTCCGTGGTCACCATGGCGAAAGCAATGAGAAAGTCTCGAAAGCCAATGCCGAAGGGCGTTTGCTGCGCGATAACGTCTATGGCGAAATCGATGAAGATGCCGAGCGCCGCGACTTTACTGTCAATGCCCTCTATTACGATATCAGCGATTACTCGATTCGCAGCTACGGCGGCGGTATGGCCGATCTCAAAGCGGGCACGCTGAGATTAATCGGCGATCCAGAAACCCGTTACCGTGAAGATCCCGTGCGTATGTTAAGGGCGGTGCGTTTCGCCACTAAACTCAACATGGGTATCGAAACAGTAACAGCAGCGCCGATTAAGCAATTAGCGCCGCTGCTAAAAGATATTCCCGCAGCGCGTATGTACGAAGAAGTGTTGAAACTCTTCTTTGCAGGCAAAGCCTTAGCCAACTTCGAACTGATGCAAGAATACAAGCTATTCGCGCCGCTGTTTCCGCAAGTGGCCGCTCTGCTAAAAGATGATCCTAAAGGTACGACCATGAAAATGGTGCAAGCCATCATGAAGAGCACAGATCAAAGAGTTAACGAAGATAAGCCGGTCACACCTTCATTCTTCTATGCTGCGCTTCTCTGGTATCCACTGCGTCAACGCGCCGAAGATATTGCCGTTGAAAGTGGCCTGACGTTATATGATGCCTTCTTTGCCGCCATGGGCGATGTGATGGAGCAACAATGCCAAACCATTAGCATTCCGCGCCGTTTTAGCACGCCGGCAAAGGACATTTGGCAGTTACAGTTACGCTTTGATCGTAGCCAAGGCACCCGCGCCTTTAAACTGATGGAACACCCTAAGTTTAGAGCCGCATACGATTTACTCTTACTCAGGGGCGAAGTCGAAGCGGGTAATGTCGCTAAAAGTGCCGCTTGGTGGCAACAATTTGTCGAAGCCGATGAGACGGAACGTTTAGCAATAGCGCGTAGCGGCAGTAAATCGCCAAACCGCAACCGTAATGCCACCCAACGTCGTCGCCGTCCTCGTGCACCGAATGCCGATGGTTCAGCGCCGACGAGCGCACCTAAAGTTAAAACGGCTGAATAATGCCCCGCGTCTACGTCGCATTAGGCGCAAATCTTGAAGATCCCAAGGCGCAATTGGACAATGCCGTGACGGCATTGTCCACCTTAGGCAATAGTCTCGTCGTTTCTCCCTATTACCATTCGACGCCCATGGGCGATGTCGTGCAACCCGATTATGTTAATGCGGTAGCGAGTTTCGATACTGATCTTGCGCCATTAGCTTTACTCGATGCACTGCAGCATATTGAAAACACCCAAGGACGAGTCCGTCTAGAGCGTTGGGGGCCGAGAACCTTAGATCTCGATTTACTCTTGTATGGTAATGATAACATTGACATTCCTAGACTCAAAGTGCCCCACTACGGCATGAAAACGCGCGGCTTTGTGCTCGTGCCTTTAGCCGCAATTGCACCGGATCTGATTCTGCCGTGCAACACTGCCATCGACAGTCTTATCGATACAAAAATGTTGGCCGAGTTACAACAACTGGGCATTGATCATTGAAGTCCGTCCTCAGTTAGCTTATAACACCACTTCTATTTGGTTTGAAGATCATCCATATGTCTAAAATTACTAGCTCAACCCTGTTGAAATACAAACAGGAAGGTAGAAAATTCACGGCACTGACAGCCTATGATGCCAGTTTTGCCAGCGCGTTCGATAGCGAAGGTGTCGATGTGCTGCTGGTCGGCGATTCTTTGGGAATGGTTCTCCAAGGCCATGACGATACCCTGCCCGTCACTACAGCAGAAATCGCTTACCATACTCGCTGTGTTCGTCGCGGTATTGAACGTGCCCTGCTGATCGCCGATATGCCCTTTATGAGTTACGCCACGCCAGAACAAGCTATGGTCAACGCCACTGAGTTAATGCAAGCTGGCGCGAACATGGTCAAGGTCGAAGGCGGCCACTGGTTACTCGAAACCGTCACTAAGCTTACCGAACGCGGTATTCCTGTGTGTGCCCACTTAGGCTTGACGCCTCAGTCGGTTCATGTGTTTGGTGGTTTTAAAGTGCAAGGCCGCGATGCCGAAAATGCCCAGCGCATCCTCGACGAAGCTAAGGCTTTAGAAGCCGCGGGTGCTCAACTATTAGTCGTAGAATGTATCCCTGCGCCTCTCGCTGCGGCGATCACTCAAGCCTTAACGATTCCTGTCATTGGAATTGGCGCAGGCGCATCGACCGACGGTCAAATCTTGGTGATGCATGATGTGTTAGGTATTTCAAGTGGTTACATTCCTCGTTTCTCGAAAAACTACCTAAAACAAACCGGTGAAATTCGTTCTGCGGTACGTGCTTATATCGACGAAGTTGCCCAAGGAACTTTTCCTGGCGAAGAACACACTTTTAACAAATAACAGATTTATGCAAGGTAAGGCTCAATGATCACTAGCGCCCATATTGATGATATTCGCACTCAAGTGCGTGCATGGCGTGCCAAGGGCGAGACTGTCGCCTTTGTGCCGACCATGGGCAATCTCCATCGGGGACACATCACCTTAGTGAAAGAAGCGGCTAAACGTTGTGATCATGTGGTGGTATCGATTTTCGTCAATCCAATGCAGTTTGGCCAGAACGAAGATCTCGATGCCTACCCACGCACACTCGCCGCCGACAGTGAAGCCCTCACCGCCGCTGGCGCTGAGTTGCTGTTTACCCCAACGCCAGCCGTGATGTATCCCAAGGGCTTAGCGCAACAAACCTATGTTGAAGTGCCAGGTATTTCAGATCTGCTCTGCGGCGCTAGCCGTCCGGGGCATTTTCGTGGCGTTGCGACAATCGTCTGTAAACTATTCAACATAGTACAGCCCGATGTGGCACTCTTTGGCAATAAAGACTATCAACAGCTATTAGTCATTGAAACTATGGTTGAAGACTTGTCATTACCGATTGAGATTATCGGTGTTGATACCATACGTGAGGACTCAGGTTTAGCCATGAGTTCGCGCAATGGTTATCTCACCACCGCAGAAAAAGCCGCGGCACCAGCGTTAAAACAGGCAATAGATGCTATGGCTGCAGGGATCAAACAAGGTCAGAGTGTTGATGCTGTCACCGAGCAAGCGAAAATCAGTTTAGTGGCGGCGGGCTTTACGCCGGATTATCTGGAAATTCGTCATGCTCACACGCTTGAGAAAGCGCAGAGCCAAGACCAAACCTTAGTCATTTTGGCCGCAGCCTATATAGGTAAAGCGCGACTTATCGACAACTTAAGGTTCGATCGCTAATCTCTTAAGCGTTATCAATAAATAAAAAGGAGCAGTCGCTCCTTTTTATTTACCTAATGACCGACCAGAAGCTATTTTCTTCTTTAGAATCAATCCCAGCGCCAAAAATTTGAAGCGTCAAAAACTGGTTTTATCCCTAAATTTACGCCATAGTATGATGCAGATGTTAATTTAAGGTAAATGATTAGCGGCAGACATTGACGAGTGAATTTGACCTTCTAATGATGCATGGCTAATCCTTTAATTTATTGGACTTAACAGCCGGTTAAGCCTAATAAAAACGATTATAAAGGCATAATAATGTAAACGTCATAATCATTATTTATCATGCTTAATCAAACAATTAAATCATAATAGCTATGCAAGTGTACAAAGGATTTGTGGCCTCATGGCAAGACTGATACTCACCCTAATTTGTGTTATTTTGCCCACTGCAATACAGGCAAATACCATTTATAAATGCCGTAAAGATGACAAAATTGTCTTTAGCCAAACCGCTTGTCCGCAAGAATTTAGCCAACATAAAATCGAATACCAGTTAGGGATAACGACTGAAGTAGACTCTGATAAAAGGGACATTCCTGTCGATCCTTTACACACTCTACTGAATAGCCGAACCATTTCTAAAGAAAAATTATTGCAGTTACTCGACGGCGAGATATATCGTCTTAAGCAGGAAAATAGCTATTTTGAAATTCTGCGCGCCAGTGAATTGCAGAAATTAGAACGTAAGCGTTATTGGCAAAATAAAGAGAAAACCGATCCTGAATACATTAACGAAATGGACGATATCAATACTCGCTTCAATGCGTTAACTGTGAGTAATAACAGTGCGATGCAACAACTGGAAGACCGTAAAAGCCAAATCAGTACCGAAGCATTCCATGAAGAGTTAAAAAAACCAGAAAAGCACTGATCTCGCATAAAACAGTAGTATTAATCTTCTCTCTACCTCATTAAGGAATTTAATCATAATAATGGTTAATCTTCCGCTCACAGCAATGTCCCTTTGTTTAACCTAGGATTCATTACTGCAAGGACAAGAAGCCTGTTGTTACAAACAGGGTAAATGACATAGCTTGCTACAGTTGATTAAACTCCACAGCAGTTTCTCACAGGCACAAATGCGTGCTTTTTTATCAAGAAAATGCAAACGCGATAGTCGATGTATTTCCCTTCACTTGTTATCGCATTGTTTAAAAATCAAATGTTCACTTCACAACAAATACGACTTAACTACTAGGACAACTAGGCTAGACCCCTTAAATAAAAACACGTCAATAAACATATAAAATCTATTTAATCAATATGATATTAATACAGCCATCATTTACCTTCCGTTAATCCTTTCTAGAATAAATACCCGTTTGGCCAATTGCGACATATTAACGGGACTCGTATCTTCAGGTCTGAATTTGGGATGCAAGTTGCTTTAAGCAGCCCAAGATATTTGATGCAAGGAGTCACCCGTGCCAAATACCTCTATACGCTTTTTGGTGCCGCTGATCTTGCTCTGTAGTTGTATGACTTCAGCACAAGAGCTGAATGTCAACGAGTTACCCGTAACCCTTCAGGCATTACTGGAACGTTCCGGTCGCGATAACCTTATCGAGCTGGTTCAACAAGGCACTGCCAACCAAGGATTACTGTTCCAGTCAGGCAGCGATAACAAGGCCGATGTAACACAAGTGGGCAATGATAACGATGCGCTAATCACACAGATTGGTTCAAACAATGAAGTCCAACTACTGCAAGTCGGCAGTCAAAATACGGCTTCAGTGACACAAATTGGCAATGACAATCTCGTGCAACTGAACCAACTAGGAAGCGGCAACTTTTCGATTCAACAGATTGCGGACGGTGCTGCAATCTCAATAACTCAATATTAAACAGGGAGCGTCACATGAAATCACAAGCTAAAAAATCACTTATTGCTTTGGCCATTGCAACAGGTTTAAGCGGTCAAGCTTTTGCTGCCAGTACAGTGAGCGAAATTAGCGTAGTACAGTCAGGCCAAGCCCAAGACACTTTAGTCTCACAAACGGGTGGCCTTAACGCTGCTGCGGTTGTGCAAACAGGTACAGCTCAAACCGCAACTGTCATCCAAGACGGTGTGTGGCATGAAGCGGCTATTAATTCAACGGGTGATGATAACAAGGTCCAAATAACGCAACAAGTTGACTGGCATGTGGCAAGTGCAAATGTTGTAGGTGACAACAACAATGTAAATGTGTCGCAAGATGGTTTCTTTAACCAAAGCAGTAGCGATGTTACTGGCAACGATAACACGGTATTCGTTAACCAATTAGGCGAAGTCAACGAAAGCCAAGTTGAAATCACTGGCGCTGAAAACAGCGTGTTTGTTGAGCAAGAAGGCGACGCAAACTTTGCAGTTTTTCGCGTTGAAGGCAGCAACAACGACGGTAAAATCACACAAATCGGTGACAACAACCAAGCGGGTTTAATTGCCCTTGATTTAACCGCTAACGTGGGTAACAACAACGACGTTTCTGTTAATCAAGCGGGTAACAACAACTTTGGCGCGGCTAAGGGTATTGCAGGCGACAACAACAAAGTAGACATGATCCAAAAAGGTGATAACCATGTAGGCTTCGTTTACGCACTGGCGGGCAGCGAAAACGATATTTCAATGGATCAAAAAGGTAACGGCAACACGGCTTATCTTGCGATGACTACGGGTGATGACAACAGTGTCGATATTACCCAAAATGGCAGCGGCAACACTATCGGTGATACTTTAGTGGCCGATATCCAAGGTAATGATAACGATATTACTATAACTCAAAAAGGCGATGTCAACGGTGCGGAGTTCCAAGTATGGGGCGATAGCAACGACGTTGACTTGAAACAAAAAGGCGATGCGAACTTCGCAACCTTTGGTGCATACGGTACAGATAATGACTTCGATTTATCTTCTAAAGGCGATAACAACGAAATCATTGCCTTCGCTGATGGTCAAGATAACAGTATTGAAGTTAGCCAAGAAGGTGATGAGAACTTTGCTTATGTAGATGCCGTGGGTAGCGATAACGAAGTTGATGTTGAGCAAGATGGCGCTGAGAACGAAACATTGATTTCTGTTGCTGGCAACAACAATGCCGATGTCAGCGCACTTCAAAGTGGCGATCTTAACGTTATTGACCTGATTATTGAAGGTGATGAAAACACCGCGCAAATTACTCAATCAGGTAACGGTAACTGGGTAGGCGGCGATAACGACACTTCATTTGCATCAAATTCATTTGGCGTTAGCGGTGACAATAACAGCCTGTCAATCACTCAAACGGGTAATGACAACTTAGTGTTAGGTTCTCAAGCAGGCACTAACAACAGCATCAACGTGAACCAATCAGGCAATATGAACGTTGCCACTGTAGTGCAATACTAGTCAATACTGTTAAACCACCACAGCTAAACTCTTTGGTGGTGGTTTATAAAAAGGGTGTTAAACAAAAAGCGGGAATGTTTAAATAAACATTCCCGCTTTTCTATGTTGATATGCTAGTAATCATTAACATTAACCACTCACAGCGAAAAGCTAACGACCAATATCTTTAACTGACTAACTGCACAGCTCAAAGTGAGTTTGATAGGTTTGCGCCCAACGTAAAAGCTCAACCCGATTACGAGACTGTGTCTTGCGGAAAATAGAAGAAATATGCGCCTTCACTGTATGTTCGCTGATACATAACCTATGAGCGATTTCTTTATTTCTCGCACCACTCGATACGAATTGAATGATAGTGCGTTCACGGGATGTCAGCATCTGCAGCATAGCCACAGTATCAGAGGGCATTTCATTATTACCTTCTAACTTTTGTACGACACGGCGGAACATTTTGCTTAGCAAAGTTCTATCGTACCAAAGTTCCTCTGCCACCATTTTACGTAAACCCGTTAACATCAGATCCATACGTTGATCGGCAAATAAAATACCTCGAATGCCGAGCAACATTGCAGATTCTTGGTCTAAGGAGTCTCGCTCAACTTGATACAGCGCCACAGGAAAATGTGACACTAATCGCGAAGCTAACAGAGGTATCCCTTTGTTATCTAATGCAGAACCTTTTTGGGTGATCAGATAAAAACTACGGCGACTCTTGTCTAAATCCAGTTCTGCCGCATGCTTTACTATACGCGTTTTCAAACCTATGGATTCAGCGAGTAACGCTAAATGACATGGCGCGGCCATTTGGTGTAAAAAAACCAATTCATTAATTGTGCTCAATGACTCTCCTCCCTGAAAAGTATTCTCTATTGCAAAATGGTATGTTTGACTCGTCTTTTTAGTTAGATTTTTCAACATTCCATTAACCTAGTTAATTCTGACTAGTTAACGATTGAAAAACATCACCCAAATGTACTATTCCCTGTTTAATGCTAGTAGGTTCGACTAACTCACCACAATAAAATGGAATAACAGTCAAAAATACCGTTTTACTTGGCCAACGCCCAGCACCTAATACTTTCCAACTATGACGTTATCAATCCAAAGTTGCAACACAAAGAAAACACAATAACAACACTAAAGTATGACAACTCAATGTCATCACACTCACACCATACATTTCAGGGAAGAAAGTCTTACAACTCGAACAGAGAGCATCACCCACTTTTAGCCGCTAAATCCTCTGCTTGAGTCTCGCGATTTGTTTATCTTGAAAACGAGACAGTAAAGCTAACGCGACAATTGCACCAATGAGGGCAAGAAACATGTCAGATTGGGTATCCCATACATAGCCTTGAGTCCCTAAAAAGGCTTCCGCCCCTTCGCCGGTTGCCACGGCAACCCACCATTCGATCAGTTCATAAAACGCCGAAAAAGCGAGCACAAAACAAGTGGCAAGAAACGCGCACCAAGCCCCAGGTTTGACAGCTTGATTACGCAACATAATTTCACGGGCGAGCATGGCTGGGATAAAACCTTGCGCAAAATGACCTACTTTATCGTAATTATTACGTTCTGAACCCATCCAATCGGCAATCGTGTCGAATAACGGCACTTCAGCGTAAGTATAATGAGCGCCTACAAACAACACACAGCAGTGTATTAAGACGAGAAAATACACTAAAGGTGTCAGTGGAAAACGTTTGCGAGTAAAGAATAAAATCGGTACAGCAATCAATGCAGGCAAGGCTTCGAGCCACCACGTGAAAGGATCTGCGGGTTTTATCGCCGACCACACCAAAACTGAGAGGTAAATACCGCACCATGCGATTTTGTTATTCAATGTTTCTTCCTCTTATGCGATATTGTTCTAAATTTAGAATATTAACTTTAGCCATCTAGCCCTCCACACTGAGCAAAAAAAGTGCTACTTTGGTGGGTGAAGGTTGTGAGCATATCATAAGAAACATTTCTATTAATTAGAGGGTACCCATATCATGGCGAAACATTCGCTGGACAAGGATAAGATCAAGATCCTGCTGTTGGAAGGCGTCCACCAATCTGCGGTCGATGTATTTGAACGTGCGGGATACACCAATATCGAATACCACAAAGCTTCCTTAAGCGATGAAGCCTTACTTGAGTCCATTAAAGATGCGCATTTTGTGGGACTTCGTTCGCGTACCCAATTAACTGCAGAGGTGCTGAAACGTGCCGAGAAGTTAATCGCGATAGGATGTTTCTGTATTGGAACCAACCAAGTTGACCTTGCCACCGCCGAATCCCTTGGTATCCCAGTATTTAACGCTCCCTTCTCAAACACTCGCAGTGTTGCCGAACTCGTGATTGGCGAGATCATTATGTTGATGCGGGGTATCCCTGAGCGAAACGCTATCGCTCACCGTGGCGGCTGGATGAAAACCGCAGCGGGCAGCTATGAAGTGCGTGGTAAAACCTTAGGTGTGATTGGTTACGGCCATATTGGTACTCAGCTTGGCATTCTGGCGGAAACCTTAGGTATGCGCGTCGTGTTCTTCGATATCGAAGACAAACTGCCACTAGGTAACGCACAACAAGTCCATTCGTTAGAACTCCTATTAGCACAAGCTGATGTGGTTAGCTTACATGTCCCTGAAACTCCACAAACAAAAGACATGGTAGGCGCTGCCGAGTTTGCAGCAATGAAAAAGGGCAGCATCTTTATCAACGCATCACGCGGTACTGTAGTCGATATTGAAGCTTTAACCGTTGCGTTAAAAGAACGTCACCTCGCAGGTGCCGCAATCGATGTATTCCCCGTTGAACCACAATCGAATGACGATGAATTTATCAGTCCTCTACGCGGTTTAGACAATGTTCTCCTCACGCCGCATGTCGGTGGTAGCACGGCCGAAGCCCAAGAAAACATTGGTATCGAAGTCGCGGGTAAGCTCGCTAAATACTCAGACAACGGCTCAACCGTTTCTGCGGTTAACTTCCCTGAAGTGTCATTACCAACCCATAAAGGCACCTCGCGCTTGCTGCATATTCACCAAAACCGTCCGGGCGTGTTGATCAAGATCAACCAAGCCTTCTCGGAAAAAGGCATCAACATCGCCGCCCAATATTTGCAGACCACCGCAGAAATTGGTTATGTCGTGATGGAAGTCGACACAACTCAAGCGGAAGAAGCCTTAGTTGAACTCAAAGCCATTGAAGGTACATTACGTACCCGCGTGCTGTTTTAAACTTTAAACTCCACTCGCTTTAAGCCTATCGACTAAAGCACACATAATAAGGCGCACAGATCATTCACAGATATGTGCGCCTTATGCTTTTGAGCCAACTGGAATTCCGTTACAATCTAGCCTCTCACATCGTCTTCATTTTCAGGATCTCGCTATGACTATTTCAGTTTCTACGCCCCATTGGGATCTGGACGCTACCTTGCCTCCACTTATGCTTGCCAACTTATCTCATTTGGGCCTCATCAAAGTCGTTGGAGAACAAGGCCGCAGTTTTATCCATGGCCAAGTGACCACAGACATCAGCTCATTGGCCACGGATCAATGGCGCTGGGGCGCCCATTGCGATCCTAAAGGTAAAATGCTGGCCAGTTTCAGAACCTTTGCCATTCAAGATGCACTCTTTATGTTGATGCCAAAGGATGCCATCGAAGTCGATTTACCCCAGTTACAAAAATATGCCGTGTTTAGTAAAGCCACCTTAAGCAATGCATCCGCTGAATGGACTCTGCTCGGGGTTGCCGGTGAACAGGCAAGCCAATTCGTGAACAAACATTTTGGTGACATTCAGCAAGAGCTCACACTCATTGAAAATGGTGCGATTTTAAAAGACACTGAACGTTTTATTTTAGTATTAACACCAGATGCCGCAGCAGCTTTAGTTGCGCAATCGGAACTGAGTGTATTTGACGCCAGTGCATGGCAAGCGTTAGAGATTGCAGCAGGTTACCCCAACCTTGCCGCCAGCCATGCCAGTCAGTACGTACCGCAGATGTGTAATCTACAAGCGGTTAACGGTATCAGCTTCAATAAGGGCTGTTACATGGGACAAGAAACCATAGCGCGCATGAAATATCGCGGTGGTAATAAACGCGCCCTGTATATTTTGCGCGGTCACACTAGTCTTCAAATCACCCTAGCATCAGGCCTCGAAATCGCGATGGAAGACAGTTTTCGCCGTGGCGGTCAAATCATTGAGTTTGTGCAGCGTGGCAATCAAGTCTTGTTAACCGCCGTACTTCCTAATGACACGGCTAATGATACTCAGCTACGTTTTGCCGACGATGAACAATCACATTTAACGCTCCAAGCCCTGCCCTACTCATTAGATGAAGCGTAATGCTTTGATTTAATATGATTAGTATAAAATATTGAAGCAGAATAAAGGCGCCAATGGCGCCTTTACCTTAGTCAATGCACTTCGAGCATCAATTTTCTAAATAAGTATCTCTAATGGCAATTGCTTCTGGCAGGATTTGCTTGAACTCCTCCACCAGCTTAGGATCGAAATGTTTTCCCGCTTGATTTTCAAATAGCTCCATAGTTGCTTCAATCGTCCAAGCCTGCTTGTAAGGCCGTTGCGAAGTCAGCGCATCGAACACATCCGCAATCGCGGTGATACGCCCTTCAAGGGGAATTTCTTCGCCAACCAAGCCATTGGGGTAACCTGAACCATCCCACTTCTCATGGTGAGTTAAGGCGATACGACGGGCCATTTGCAATAACGGATCGCTATGTTCACCAATAATCTCTGCACCTATGGCAGCGTGCTGCTGCATAATTTCCCATTCCTGCGCATCAAGTTTCCCTGGCTTTTTCAGCACTGCATCGGGCGTACCGATTTTACCAATATCGTGCATAGGCGCCGCATTAAAAATCAAGTCACAAAAGGTCGTCGGTAAGCCGAGCTTTATCGCTAATATGCGGGCGTAATGGCTCATACGCACAACATGTAGACCCGTCTCGTTGTCCTTGTATTCAGCAGCACGGCCAAGACGACGGATAATCTCGAAACGGGTTTCTTCTAATTCGTGGGTACGAACTTTAACTTGTTGTTCGAGTAGACGTTTTTGATCATAGAGCGCAAGATGCGTTTTAACCCGCGCTTTAACGACAGGCGCACTTACGGGCTTAGTAATGTAATCCACCGCGCCCAATGCAAAACCTTGGGCTTCATCAGCAATTTCAGATAAGGCGGTCACGAAGATCACCGGAATATGGCTGGTCAGCGGCTCTTGCTTTAGCAGCTTGCAGACCTCATAGCCATTCATACCTGGCATCATGACATCGAGCAGAATCAAGTCGGGCCGCGATTTTGTCACTAACGCTAATGCCCTTGGCCCATCGATCGCCACTTTGACTTTGTAATCATCACCTAGAATACCGATCAAAATATCAATATTCTCAGGTGTGTCATCGACGACTAATATTGTTGCTTTTTCCATTAACAACTCCACTCAGTGTCACGCATTATAAATTCGCGCTACCGCTTTCTATCCTAACTGTGTAATCACATCGTCAATTAAGTCGATTGCCTCATCAAACTGATACTGATTAATCATAGATAAAGCGGGGCTTAATGTTTGCCACATTGCACTACTCACCTTCGGCTTTAACGCATCAATTTTTGCCACTGCGCTGGCATCGGCATCATCTAAGTTCTGCCGCAAGGCCTGTAATGCCGCCCTTAAATCTTCAGCAGATAATAAATCAACGGCTTGAAGTTCGGCTTGATTCACCGCTGCTGGTTTGGCGTGTTCAATCGCATCGCAGATAGAGGCCACTAGCGGTTGAATTTGAACCAATTCATCTTCATAGGGCACTTTCTCTGTTAAATGCAACTCAAGCAAACGCGCTAATTCCACCAACTTTGCCGAACTTAAATTACCCGCTAAGCCTTTAAGGGTGTGGGCGATACGCACCGCATCTTCGACTTGATTCGCCGCAATCGCTTTGCGAACCTGCTCCACCACATTACGTTGACTGCTCACAAAACGATCAAAGATTCGTTGATAAAGACGCGTCGAATGCTGCACCAGTTGCAAACCTCTATCGATATCCAGCTCAGGGTGTTCTGGCCATTTGAGCAATACCGTTTGATCAGCGCCATTGCTGACTTCACCCTGTGTACTGGACGAAGTTAACCGAGTTGAGGCTTCCGCCCTTATCGCAGCAGAAATTCCAGAAGAAGATCCGAGGTATTTCAATAGGGTTTGATAGAGCACATTCACTTCTATGGGCTTGGCAATATGGTCATTCATCCCAGCACGAAGACACATATCTCTATCACCAGCCATCGCATTCGCAGTCATAGCGACGACAGGTAAATTTGCCAACTCAGGCCTTTTCCTTATCGCTTTAGTGGCTTGATAACCATCCATCACCGGCATTTGGCAGTCCATTAACACTAGATCGAAATGCTGTTGGGATAGCTTATCTAAGGCAATTTGTCCATTGGTCGCTATGGATAAAATAATCCCCACTTGCTCTAAAAACTCGCTGGCGACTTCGAGATTCATCTCGTTATCTTCCACTAATAAGATACGCTTCCCTTGAAGTGGTAATAATAACTGCGGCGCCAGGTCTTCGGTACGGCGTCTGACTGGCAATATGCCTTCACGGCCAATCGCATTCATTATGCCATCGAGCATGCGTGAGGCGCTGATGGGTTTACTGATGTACCCCGCCAGTGCTAATTGCTCAATTTGAGTGATAAATTCATGATTCGCATGGGCGGATACCATCAAGATCTTAGGCTGAGACTTAGCCTGTAGTTGGATCTGACGGGCGGTTTCTAACCCGTCCATACTGGGCATTTTCCAATCGATTAATGCCACTTCATAGGTCTGCAGTAAACAGCGGCTTATTGCTTCTTCACCTGAACGAACCGTATCGACTCTAAAGCCCATACTTTCGAGCGTTGTACGCATTATGTCCCTAGCGGTCGCGTTATCATCTACCACCAGCACAGACATGCCCTCAAGCTCTTGCTCAAGCACTAATTTTTGGCCCTCGGAAATTTGTAACTTCACAGTGAAATAGAAGGTGCTGCCATGACCAAATTGACTTTCGACACCAATATTGCCCCCCATGAGTTCAACGAGTTGCTTGCAAATAGCCAAGCCTAAGCCTGTACCACCGTATTTACGGGTGGTTGAAGTATCCGCTTGGGTAAAGGATTTAAATAATTTTGCTTGCTGCTGCTCAGTTAAGCCTATGCCGCTATCACGCACACTAAAACGCAGCACGACATCATCATCTTGCTGTTCAACAAGATTTAACGACAGTAATACTTCACCCCGCTCGGTGAATTTAATGGCGTTATTCATCAAGTTAATCAACACTTGACCTAAGCGTAGCGAATCACCATATAAATAACGCGGCACGTTAGGGGCGACTGCAAATAACAATTCAATCTGCTTATGTGCGGCTTTCTCAGAGAACATATCGCTGAGATCTTCCAGCATAGTATCGAGCTGAAATGGCACAGATTCGATGTCGAGCTTACCCGCTTCAATCTTAGAGAAATCCAGAATGTCATTGATAATAGACAGTAAAGACTGCGATGCCCTCTCAATCTTCTCCACATAGTTTTTCTGTTTTTTATCTAATTCGGTCTGTAAGCACAGCTGGGACATGCCAATAATGGCATTCATTGGGGTGCGTATTTCGTGGGACATATTCGCCAAGAAGTCACCCTTTGCTTTACTGGCGGCATCGGCTTGCTCTTTGGCAAGTAACAGTTCATCGGAGAGCAATTTAAGCTCTGTCATATCGACCATGCTGATCACAGCCGATTCAAATTGTCCTTGGGCATCTAACAATGCCGACACATTGACCGTCATCCATAAAGGCGCACCGGAAGGACGAATAAAACTCCTCTCGCCACGATAATGGTCAATTTTGCCACCGACCAATTCCTTAAATTGCGCCTTGGCAATATGCTTATCTTGCGCGCTAAGGACCTCAAAAATTGCGGTATTGCGTAAACTCTCCCGTGACCGCGCCATATCGGCACAGAATTGGTCATTACAATCTAAGATAACGCCTTTAACATCCACATTGACGATACCAATGGTCGCACCATCGAACAGTGCCTTAAAGTGCGCTTCACTGAGGGCTAACTCTTGTTCTATGCTCTTGCGTTGGGTAATGTCCATTACATACCCATTCCAAGTAATGGCGCCATCCTCTTCTACATGGCCGCTCGCACCCGCCTCCATCCAACGTATGCTGCCATTGGGATGGCGATAACGAAACTCGCGTATCCATTGCAGTCTGTCTTCACTCTGACCCGACAATGCCCGCACGACATCGGGCCTTTCTTCATCAAAAATCCGCTCAGCTATGATGTCAAAATTACTCATTAGATCATCGCGATGCAGCCCCAGCATTTTCATTGCCGCACCAGAGAGAAAGGTAAATCTGCGATCAGTAGGCGAGTGCCACAACAATTGGTACACGGTACAAGGAATAGACTCTGTAATATTGGTCAATTGCAGGCGCGAAGCCTCCAACTGCCCTATAGCAAGTTTACTCTCTGTGATGTCATCAATACTGCCGTCGAACCAAAGTGGAACGCCCTCTTCGGTATAACTTGCCTTACCTTTCTCATGTACCCAGCGAATACTGCCATCGCGATGGCGAATACGATATTCCACTTCAAAGGTTTCTTGCTGCGCGAGCGCTCTATCAATATGCAAATGACATGTAGGCCTGTCCTCCTCTAAAATCAGCGAAGCAAAGGTACGTTGGCGATTTTCAATAAACTGACTCGCTGCATAACCCGTAATCTCAGCAATATTGTCACTGATATATTCCATGAACCATACATCCCCGATGCGAGTCCGATAAACGGCGCCGGGAATATTAGTCACTAAGCCACGAAAACGCTGTTCGCTATCACGGATCTTCTGCTCAACGGCCAGTTTTTGTGTCATATCGCGTATTGAAGCCGCCACTTGCCTTCGTCCATCAAAGGCAGGGGGAAGAATACTCAGCGCTATTTCCGCAATAAATTCATTACCATCGGCTTTTAACGCCCGTACATGACGGGCATTTGCCATGCCTCTATCGCGGCCTTCGCGCAGGAATGTTTGCCGCTCAAGTACATGCCCGTTTCCTAACTCTTGCGGCAATAACGCCTCAACCTGCAAACCCAGCATAGCGCCCGTTTCGTATCCAAAGAGCTGCTGACAGCGACTGTTAGTAAAGACGATTTTCCCAAGTTCGTCGACAATGAGCATGGCCTCTGGAGCGGCTTCTAGTACGGCATTTGACCAGACTGCCGCTGAAAACTGCTCAGTAACATCGGTAAATAACATCTCCACAGACATTAACTCACCCGTATCTGATAATAACGGCTGCATAAACACATCGAGTCTTCTTAAATGCCCTTTTTCATCCAGCATTTCCACTTGGTGCGAAGGCACATTTTGGCCCTTTAAGGCTAAATCGGTATATTCCCAGTTCTTCTCATTGAGGGGATTAGCCGAGAAGAGCCTTTGATATTTGCGCTTGAGCAAATCAGGGGTAATCCCCAACACCTTAGTTACCCCCTCACTAACCTGGGCGAGTTGACCATTGGGTTCGAGGGAACAGTAGAAAGATTTATCGCTCATACCATCAATTAGGCGCGCAAAGCGGTTGCCACGGGAATCAAGAATGGCTTGTTCACGTTCTGCGAGTAATTCCGCCATTTGATTGAAGGTAGTACTCAGCGTCACTATTTCACTCACGGCACCTTTAGGTACAATGAGCTGCTGAGCTTTACCCTGTCCAAAGGACAAGATACCCGACTCGAGTAGCTCTAACGGCCGAGTTAATCGTTTCGCCGCCAGATAACAAGTCAGCAATAATAAGAGGGTTAATAAACTTAAATTGAGGATAATAGATGCTAGATCATCAAGTAGGGAGTTGAATAAATCTTGTTCTGGCGCGAATACAATCACACGCCACTTTAATTGAGGGACAGTCGCAATACTCGCAAGATAAACAACATCTTGGTTATCAACAAACCTTGCTTGACCATCAAGCCTTTTATCCTGTAGCGTCCAAAAATCGGCATTTTTATCTTTATTCTTATCGAGCCACAGGGCTGAAGTCGTTGCCAGCACTTTTTCTTTATCTATATGATAAATAAGCCGCCCTTGGTCGTCTAAAACCACCAGACGATTTGGTGCAATCCCCAATTGTTTTGGCAATCCATCTAAGGCTAAATCAACCGTCGCAACCCCAAAATAATTATCTACCGCACCAAAAGGAGCCGAATAGGTCAACATCAGAATATTCCCCGCCCCCTCATCAAAGTATGCCTTTGACCAATAACCGTTCGCTTGATTGATAGCCTTGCTCCACCAATCCCAAGTACCATCGGTATAGTCGTAGCCTTCGGCGCCAATATCGAGGTAGTGTAAATCGTTACCACCACTTGTATCGCGGTAAACATAGGGGGAAAAGAGCTTTCGATTGGGGAAGGTATTAGGTTTAAACGCGACTGCGGAGCCAAAAAAATCAGGATGACGTTTGACTCGATTCATCAAGACACTTTTAACACTCTCAGTGTCATTCATGTCTTCTTTACTTGACAAAAAACCAATAAAATCAGCAAGGCCTTGGGTGTTGGCCTGCGCATGTTCGAGCAGAAACTGCAGACGAGAAGCCGAATGACTCGCCTCTTGTGTCAGGCTATGGTAAAGCCGATTCTCTGTGGAGATATAACTAAACCAAGCGTTTACACCATAGACACTCGCCATAATTAAAATGAGAGGCAAGGCTATGTGGGATAATATCCTGCTGCGAAAAGTACGAAGTTTACTTTTTTCCATGGCGTCGCCCTAAAGCCCTCGATTTTATAAGCACTGCATTTAAAAATAGCACTTATAAAGTAAACGAAGAATTTAGTGGCGACAATGTCAAAGTTAAAATAATGTGAAGTAATTTATTGTTTTAAAAACACTAATAAGCCGTCTCTAAGGTTTGATTAGGTAAGATACGAGCAAAATAGCTTTGGGTTTCGGCGATAATGATATGCCTCAAGCCCACAATGGCAATCAAGTTAGGGATAGCCATCAAACCATTAACCGTATCGGCCAACAACCAAATCACATCCAGTTTGATAAAAGCACCACCCGCAATCAGCACCAAAAACAACACTTGATACATGCGTAACCCGCGCTCACCGACTAAGTAATACCAACAGCGTTCACCATAATAATGCCAGCCCAAAATCGTTGTAAACGCAAAACACACGAGCGCAATCGTCACCAAATACTGACCCACAAGCGCTGAGCCTCCCAGAGCAAAAGCTGCACTCGTCATCGCAGCACCTGCCGTCTCACCACTCCATACCCCAGTGATGATCAGCACTAACCCCGTCATAGTGCAAATGATAATAGTATCGAAGAAAGTACCCGTCATACTGACGAGACCTTGCTCAACGGGTTCATTGGTCTTAGCGGCAGCGGCGGCAATGGGTGCACTACCTAATCCAGATTCGTTCGAGAACACACCGCGGGCAATACCGATTTGAATCGCCTGCGCGACTGTCGCCCCTAAAAAGCCCCCCGCAGCTGAGAGTGGCGTAAAGGCAGATTCAATCACTAAAGCTAAGGCGGGTAAAATCTGCTCGGAGAAACCGACTAAGATCCACACGCAGGCCAGCACATAACCAATCGACATCGCAGGCACAAGTTTTTGCGCCACATTTGAAATGCGCTTTACGCCACCCAAAGTGACTGCGGCAACTAACACAGTCAACACGGTCGCGGTCAACCAAGTCGGCACTTCAAAGGCAATCGTCAGTGCATCGCTGATGGCGTTAACCTGTGCAAAAGTACCGATACCGAAAAAGGCCACACCAACCCCAAAAAGAGCGAACAATTTCGCCATCCAAGGCAGACCAAGGCCGCGCTCGATATAATACATAGGGCCACCCGCAATCTGCCCACGAGCATCGGTGGTACGGTACTTTACCGCCAACATACATTCAGCATATTTAGTCGCCATGCCGAAAAATGCCGCCAGCCACATCCAAAATAACGCCCCAGGGCCACCCATTTTTATTGCCGTCGCCACGCCAACAATATTACCGGTACCGATAGTGGCGGACAGCGCAGTACAAAGCGCGGCAAAGGAAGATAAATCCCCATGACCTTTGGCGGGTTTAAACAACAATCCCATCGCCATCGGCAGACGAAATACTTGGATAAGCTTGAGACGCACAGTGAGGTAAACCCCTGTACCCACCAGCAAACAAAGAGTAATTGGGCCCCAGACGATGCCATTAATACTGGCAAGTAAAGCTTGAAAACTCATGATATTCCTCGAATATTAAACAACAAAATTAATAAACGGAGGAGGAAAAGAAATGGCTGTGACGCGCCGCAGTCGGACGCTATAGCGAGCTATTTTGACCTAATCTCGGCCGAGAATCGCCTAAGCTGAACGCTAAAAGCGTAGCAAGCGAGAGCTCTACACGAGTGCTTTCAATAAGAGCAAAAGTGCTCCATCTCAAGCAAAAGAGTAAAAATAGCCCACGACGACAAACGACAGGGACTGTGCAGTCATCCTCTCCTCTGTCCTTTTGCCTGAGCGTTTCGCGTCGCAGGGTATACAATAACACCACGACACTTTCGCCTTCGGCGCCACCTGATTGCACAATGAGTGCAACTGGTAGTCTCTCCAGAGGCTCGTCCAGTAACAGTCCACGCCTATCGGCACCTGAAAGAGTGCTTTGTTTTTATAAGAAGACTCGCTTCTGTAAAACCAAAGTTGCCTCGTCGGTGTGGGGTCTATTCCCCACTCTCCTGCTACCTTCATCCGAACGGATTGCTAGATTGAGATTTACTCCCAAGCTAACAGGACGCACAGAATGCAACAAATGCGGCGTCAGCTCAAGCCGTTTGCTCACAGTTCGCGGAGGATTTAATCCAGTTGACTATTTTTACACCAAATGACGATTTATGTTTTGTTACTCAGTGGATGATCCTATTACAAGAAAAATCAGTATCTATCTGAATAGAAAATGCTTTATCTTGAACATAGAATGGCAATGCTAAATTGCGGCCACTAAGTAAGTTGCCGCCGCAGTTTGAAACACTGCTTACCACACCCGCCGCCAATGGATATAAAGGAGTTGCTCAATGGCCGACGTCGCTAAGCTTAACCAAGTCACCAAAGGCTTTCGTGATGGTGAGCAATATCATCAAGTACTGCAAGCGGTTAATCTACAGATCCACAGAGGTGAAACCGTGGCGCTTACAGGTCCCAGCGGCAGCGGCAAAAGCACCTTACTCAACCTGATCGCCGGTTTTGAAATGCCAGACTCGGGTGAAATCTTGCTAGAACAAGCATCCACCTCAACTTGGCAAGATAAAGAGTGGAGCCGTTTCAGACGTAATTCCTTAGGTGTCGTGTTTCAGCAATTTAACTTACTCACGCCACTCAACGTGAAAGACAATATCGCCTTCTCCTTAAGTTTAACCGCGCAGCCATGGTCGCCTTGGTGTGACTATCTGGTTGAAAAACTTGGGCTGATGCCATTACTTCATCGGCAAGTTGAAGCCCTGTCAGGCGGTCAACAACAGCGCGTCGCCATCGCCCGCGCCTTAGCCCATAAGCCAACCTTATTGTTAGCCGACGAACCCACGGGTAACTTAGATGATGTATCGGGTAAGCAAGTCATGGCATTACTGTGTGAACTGGCACGGGAAAGCCAAACCAGTATCTTAATGGTCACCCACAGCGAAGAGTGCGCCGCCTTTATGCAAAAACGTTGGCACTTATCCCAAGGTGCAGTCGCTATCTATGAACAATAAACTGCTCACTAAGGCGACTCCCTCGGGGCTTAGGCTGACGTGGCTCAGCCTAAAGGTTTTTATCGCCCATTATCGCCATGCGCCCATACAAGCAGGTGCCATTCTGCTCGGTATCGCCTTAGCTGTGACTCTGCTCATTGGAGTCAAGGCAACCAACGACAATGCCGTGCGCAGCTATAGCGAGGCGACTGAGTTACTGAGTCAACGCGCCGATGTGCTACTCACGCCGCCCCTTGGACAAAACACTTTAGATGAATCCGTCTATTTCGCCTTGAGACGAGCCGGATTAAGTCAGAGTCTCGCTATCGTAAGTGGTAAAATCTCCGGTAAAAACGGTCAGTTCTGGCAACTGGAAGGCAGCGATTTAGTCGCCGCATTGACACTACAAAAATCGAAACGTAACACCTCGACTGGCACACAATTAGCCACCTCGCCACAGATGAATGACTTACCGCTTGCCGATCTCCTCAACGGCGCAGCCACAGTAATCATGAGCCGCAGCCTAGCTGCCAAAGTGGCGCCCAACGGTAAACTTGTTTTAGAAAATAGCACCTTAGATGTCATTGCAATTGATGACAGTTTTGGTCTTGGCAGCGCCATATTGGCCGATATGTCCCTCGCCCAGCGATTACTAAACATGCAAGGCCGACTGAGCTATATCGCCATGTTCAGTGAGCGAGAAAACCTACCTAAACTAAAATCCCAACTCGACGCTTTAGGGATTACGCCCCAAAAGGCCAGCTTTAGCCAACAGGATCAAGGCCAAGCACTGATAGCATTGACCCGCAGTTTTCACCTTAATCTTAATGCTATGAGCATGTTAGCCTTTGTTGTCGGCCTCTTTATCGCCTACAACGGTGTGCGCTACAGCCTAATGAAACGGCAAAAATTGTTAGTACAGTTATTACAACAGGGAATTGAGCGCCGCGCCTTGATGACGGCACTGATGTTCGAATTAATTTTGTTAGTTGTCATAGGCTCAAGTCTGGGCTTTATCAGTGGTTTGCAACTCAGCCACTGGCTGCAACCTATGGTCGCCATGACCTTAGAGCAAATGTATGGCGCCCACTTGCTCCCCGGTATTTGGCAATGGACTTGGCTTTTTGAGGCAATTATCCTCACCTTAATTGCCGCGCTCGCCGCTTGCTTGCCCTTGTATTTAGATCTTACGCGCCAAGCATTGGCACAAGGGGCGAATCGCTATCAGCAAATGCAGGCACACCGCAAAAACCATAGCATTCAATTTGCCTTAGCCTGTGGCTTATTGACCTTAGCGGCTCTGCTGTTTCCCTTCAGCCAAAGCTATAACATCAGCTTAGTGTTGCTCGGTATCGTCGCTATCGCTATTCCCTTATTGTTACCGCAATTATTGCATTGGGGCGTCAGTGCGTTAATGCCCTTGGCACGTCCTGGATTATGGCAATATCTGCTCGCCGAAACCCGTGAGCTTATTGCACCGCTTTCCCTTGCTATGATGGCTATCTTACTGGCACTCAGTGCCAATGTGTCGATGAACACCCTCGTTGGAAGCTTCGAACAAACCCTGCGAACTTGGCTAGAAACTCGCTTGCATGCTGATCTCTATATCCGCCCACCGAGCCAGCGTATCGACACGATTCAAACCCAATTGATACACGATCCTAGAGTCAGCGGTCTTTATCAGCAGTGGCAGATTGAAGCCCAGCTTTCACTCCCAGCATCGACGGATAATTCGAGCGAGTTGACGATTCCAATTAGCCTACTCAGCCGCGATGAATTTTCGACTCGGCACACCAGTGCGCTTAAGGAAAGCCTGCCCACATTGTGGCAATCCTACTTTAATGCACCCGTTGTATTGGTGAGCGAACCTCTTGCCATCAAATACCAATTACAGCTTGGTGATACTGTGTCATTGGATGTGCTCGAGAAAACAGGTAACAGCAAAGCCATTATTGGCGGCATTTATTATGACCACGGCAATACCCGAAACGAGGTCATTATCAGCCAGCCACTTTGGCACCGGGCCCAGTTACCTGTACTGCCGGTGAGTTTAGCGGCGAGTTTTCACGGTAAAGAGCAAGGCAGTAGGATAAGCGAAGCAGAACTGGATCAACTACAAGTCCAACTGGCGACTGAGTTAGGTTTATCCCAAGCGCAAATCTACAGCCAAACTAAGATTAAAACCCAAGCTATCGCTATGTTTAAACGCACTTTTTCCATTACCTTAGTGCTGAATAGTTTAACCTTGATTGTCGCTGCGATCGGCCTCTTTAGTGCCTGCTTAATGTTGACTCAGGCAAGGCAAGCGCCACTGGCACGGCTGTATTCCCTCGGCGTCAGTCGTAATGCTCTGCGCGGTATGGTGTTTATGCAAATGCTGATTGTGGTGCTGATCACTTGCCTGCTCGCTATGCCAACGGGCGCGCTGCTAGGTTACCTG
This sequence comes from Shewanella sp. NKUCC05_KAH, assembly GCF_019345585.1. Lineage (NCBI taxonomy): Bacteria > Pseudomonadati > Pseudomonadota > Gammaproteobacteria > Alteromonadales > Shewanellaceae > Shewanella > Shewanella sp. NKUCC05_KAH. The sequence continues at coordinate 11,322 of NZ_JAHKQZ010000026.1, read as the reverse complement.
CTTATTAATAAGATCACCTTGCAAGCCTTTGGCTGGACGATAAAAATGATTTGGGATTGGCAAGCTTACGGCCATGCAATACTGATTGCCTTAACCACCTGCACCTTAGCCGTACTTTTACCGCTGTATTGGCAAACCCGCAAACCACTGGTCGCCAGTCTGCAACAGGAGACACTGTGATGAAAACACTCAATCTAAACAGTATTGTATGGGCAGTAGTTGGGTTAATGCTGATCGGCGGCTGCGATAAAACGCCATCGACGCAAAACACTCAGTCCAAATCCATGGCCAATGTGGTGGGGAAAACCTCTACTAATCAAGATGATTTAGCTTTTACGCCTGTTGTTCCCGGCTATAGATTTGAATTTCCGCGGGATCACTTGGCGCACAATGGCTTTCGCCAGGAATGGTGGTATCTAACCGCGAATTTGACCACAGAAAAAGGTGAGCAACTCGGCGCTCAGTGGACGCAGTTTAGGGTCGCCCTTAACCCCCCTGCTCCGCAAGAAACAACTCTGCAAGCAACAGATCCACAAACAGCAGCTCCGCAAGCAACTGATGCAACACCCAAAAGTGAATCCACGTGGGAGACTCAGCAGCTTTATTTAGCCCACAGTGCATTAACCTCGAGTAATGCTCACTTGGCCCACGAAAAGTGGTCACGCCGCCATAGCGAGTTTGCCGAGGTGAAATTAGATCCTTATCAAATCCGCCTCGATAACTGGCACTGGCAGAGCGAAACCAATGCACTCTTCCCCGCGACCTTAACGGTGGAGAATCCTGATTTTAGCTATCGACTTCAGCTTAACAGCCAAGCACCATTACAATACCAAGGCGCTAACGGCTATAGCCTTAAAAGTCGCGATGGCCAAGTAGCCTCTTACTATTACAGCCAACCCTTTATTGAAATTTCAGGTGAAATCAACCGCAATGGCAAAGTGGAGCAAGTCACAGGCCAAGGTTGGCTCGACAGGGAATGGAGCTCGCAATTTCTCACTAAAACGCAACAGGGATGGGATTGGTTCGCGCTCAGGTTAAATGATGGCTCGACGCTGATGTTGTTTCAGTTACGGGATCAGTCGCCAGCAGAGAACACAAAGAATACGCCTATCTCAGCATTTTATAGCGCCAGAAGAATGTTTGCCGATGGCACTGGGCGCAACATTAATTCCACTGACAATCCCAATGACATTCAGATGACGCCTCTTAAATGGCAACACACAGTCAATGGCGACTATCCCGTTAGCTGGCAAGTCAAAATCCCCAGCGAAAATATCGATCTCACTATCACCCCGCTCAATCCCAATAGCGCTATGCCATTATCAACGCCCTACTGGGAAGGCCCAGTGCATCTCTCTGGCAGCCATACAGGTACGGGTTATATGGAGCTAACGGGCTATTAACGTCTTATATATACTAAACAATGTGAATATAACTAATTATTCCTAAATATGTTCTATCGCAGGATTTTGCAAGCATGCACGTCAGCTATTGCTCTTACTCAGAAATTTTATAAACACCTGTAATTGGTAAAAAAGTATAGGATTCCTATCTACACACTTGTGCTTCCGTTAATGTTCACGGGTTCCAGATATACACAATAGTATTCTCCATAAATGTACTCCTCACTATGTCCTAGTGAGGACAGTGCTAAGCGCTTAAATATCAAACTGGGAGTTAGATCACTCGCAAAACTTTGATCCGGATCGACTATCGCTTTCAATACCTCTTGTGAGGTATACCCACATTTTTTATCAGGTCTAGACTCGCCAGTATCAGCACTCGGTTACCCTCCTTTTTAATCTTAAGTAACCGAGTTTACGCTACTACAGGTCATCCAATATGAGTCAGGAATACCACGTCACCAGCCTTGTGGTGCATGCCACGCCTAAAACCTTACAGCAGGTTGAAGCCAATATCCGCGCATTAGTGGGTACTGATATTCATGCAATTACACCCGAAGGAAAATTGGTCGTTACCCTAGAAGGGAGTAGCCAAAGAGCGATTCTTGACAATATTGAAGCCATCAATGCCCTGTCCGGCGTGTTATCTGCCAGCTTGATTTACCACCAAGTAGAACCCTTAGTACAAGAGAGTGAGGAAATATTATGAGCATAAGCCGCCGCGAGTTTCTCAAGGCCAACGCAGCGGTTGCCGCTGCGACGGCCGTTGGCGTCACACTTCCCATTAAGATGGTCGAAGCCGCCGAACAAGCTGACAGTATCAAGTGGGATAAAGCTCCCTGCCGTTTCTGCGGTGTGGGGTGTAGCGTATTAGTGGGCACCCAAGCGGGCAAAGTGGTCGCCACTAAGGGCGATCCTGAAAGTCCAGTCAACCGTGGCCTTAACTGTATTAAAGGTTATTTCCTATCAAAAATCATGTACGGCAAGGACAGATTAACCACGCCATTGCTGCGGATGAAAGACGGCAAATACCATAAAGAAGGTGAGTTCACCCCAGTCAGCTGGGATGTGGCCTTCGATACTATGGCCGCGAAATGGAAACACAGTCTCGCCACCAAAGGCCCAACGTCGGTAGGTATGTTTGGCTCTGGTCAATGGACTATTTGGGAAGGTTATGCCGCCTCTAAACTTCATAAAGCAGGCTTCCTTACCAACAATATAGATCCTAATGCGCGCCACTGCATGGCCTCAGCCGTAGGCGGCTTTATGCGCACCTTCGGTATCGATGAGCCCATGGGTTGTTATGACGATTTAGAAGCCGCCGATCAGTTTGTGCTCTGGGGCGCAAACATGGCGGAGATGCACCCAATTCTGTGGGCACGAATTTCCGATAGACGTTTAAGCAGTCCAACGTGCCGAGTGCATGTGCTGTCGACCTTTGAGAACCGCAGCTTCGATTTAGCCGATAACCCTATGGTGTTCCGCCCACAGTCGGACTTAGTGATCCTCAACTTTATCGCCAATTACATTATTGAAAATAAAGCAGTTAATACCGACTTTGTTAGCAAACACACTAAGTTTGCCTTAGGCGTTGACGATATCGGCTATGGCCTGCGTCCAGATCATCCATTAGAGAAAAAAGCTAAAAATCCAGGCAATGGTAAATCCACGCCCATTAGCTTTGACGAGTATGCCAAGTTTGTCAGCACTTATACGCTGGAATATGCCGCCAAGATGAGTGGCGTCGAGCCAGAGAAGCTGGAGATTTTAGCCAAAGCCTATGCCGACCCTAACGTTAAAGTCATGAGTCTGTGGACCATGGGCATTAACCAACACGTTCGCGGCGTGTGGGCGAACAACATGCTTTACAACATCCATTTGCTCACGGGCAAAATTGCCACACCGGGTAACAGTCCTTTCTCATTAACAGGTCAACCTTCGGCTTGCGGGACTGCCCGTGAAGTCGGTACTTTCGCCCACCGTTTACCCGCCGATATGGAAGTCACTAACGACAAGCACCGCGCCATTACCGAAAAGCTATGGCAAGTGCCTGAAGGGACCATTCCCGCCAAACCTGGCTACCATGCCGTACTCCAGAGCCGTATGCTCAAAGATGGCAAGCTCAACTGCTACTGGACCATGTGCACCAATAATATGCAGGCAGGCCCCAACATCAACGATGAAATCTATCCAGGTTTCCGTAATCCAGAAAACTTTATCGTAGTTTCAGATCCCTACCCAACCATCACAGCTATGGCGGCAGATTTAATTTTGCCAACGGCAATGTGGGTTGAAAAAGAAGGAGCTTACGGCAATGCCGAGCGCCGTACTCATATGTGGCATCAGCAAGTAAAAGCCCCAGAAGGCGCAACCTCAGATCTGTGGCAACTAGTCGAATTTTCGAAACGATTCAAAGTCTCCGAAGTTTGGCCAGCCGAACTGATAGCCAAACAACCGGAATACGCGGATAAAACCTTATATGAAGTGCTATTTGCCAATGGCGTGATCGACAAGTTCCCAACTTCCGATTGCAAAGCCGAATTAAACGATGAGAGCGAACACTTCGGTTTCTACCTGCAAAAAGGCATTTTCGAAGAATATGCAGCTTTCGGTCGTGGCCATGGCCATGATTTAGCCGACTTTGACCGTTACCACGAAACCCGCGGCCTACGCTGGCCAGTCGTTAATGGCAAAGAAACTCTGCGTCGTTTCGTTGAGGGGAGCGATCCTTATGTCAAAGCGGGTGAAGGCTTTAAATTCTATGGCAAGCCAGATGGCAAAGCGGTGATTTTCGCCCTACCCTATGAGCCCGCCGCCGAAGAGCCGAATGAAGAATACGATTTGTGGATGTCGACTGGCCGCGTGCTGGAACATTGGCACACCGGCTCGATGACAGCCCGCGTACCCGAGCTTTACCGTGCCTACCCCGACGCGCAGATTTTTATGCATCCAGAAGATGCGAAAGCTCGCGGCGTACAACGTGGTGACGAAGTCATAGTGGCCTCACCGCGCGGTGAAGTGAAAACCCGAGTTGAAACCAAAGGCCGTAACAAACCGCCACGCGGCGTAGTATTTATGCCTTTCTTCGATGCGCGCCAGTTAGTCAACAAACTGATATTGGATGCGACCGATCCCCTGTCAAAAGAAACTGACTTTAAAAAATGCCCAGTGAAAGTCTTCAAGGCGGAGAATAACCAATGAGAAAAATACTCACCTTAACTGCGTTACTCGTCGCCATTACCGGCTGTTCAGGTCAGCAAACCGACACCAACGTAGCACCAGTTAATATTCAATCCCTCGCAGGAAACATGGCGATCACAGACACTCGCCCAGCCGATGCCATGGCGATTTATCCCAGTCGCGGCACCGCCATTGAGCGCAGTTTTAGCGAGCAACCACCGCTCATCCCACATAAGGACGATTACAAGATCACCTTAGATAAAAATGGCTGTTTAAGCTGCCATAGTTGGGACAAGGCAAAACGCATGAAAGCCACGCCAGTAGCTAAGTCCCACGTGATTGATGATAAAGGCACAGTGAACGGGCATAACTATTTCTGTACTCAATGCCATGTCGCTCAGGCCGAAAACAAGCAACCACTCGTCGAGAATCAGTTCTCCGGCAAGTAAATCTCCATCCCCTGCAAAGCCAAGCCACCCGAATTGATTAGGGTGGCTTTTTTGCTATTTAAGCATCCAATTCTAATGAGTTAGCTTAGAGCCAGTAATGAGTATTCAAGTAAACATAAGACTAAACGTCTATCGCTGGTTCAGCGTCCGTTGCTGAACAGTACTTTCACCAAGGAAGGGATTGAGCAGAAGTTAAAAAGGCAAAGTGAGAATCGAGGGAAATGAAAATAAGAGCAGAATCTAAAACACAGAAAAGTAAAAACCCAGCCTAGGCTGGGTTTACTTGTTGTTTTGCTTTATGCAAATCACCCGCTGGAGCCGTTTTAGTTACTTGCGCCGCTTTAGCGTTTTGCACATCTTTTGCCACAGGCATAGCCGCCTGCCACAAAGCACCTACCCACAGACTTGAACTTGATTTCATCGGTATTCCCCTGTTTTGTTAACAAGGTCAAAGTAATACTTAGGCTATCATTAGTAAAATGAATAAATTCCATAATATGGATTCCATTTGAGCATGAACATCCCAATCAAGACCTTACAGTGTTTTCTGACCTTAGTGGAAACTGAAAACTTTACCCGCGCCGCGCAGAAATGTTTTATCACCCAGCCGACACTAAGCAAAATAATCCAGAGACTTGAAGAAAGCCTTGGTGAAACCTTGCTGATCCGGAATAACCAAAAGGTTGAGTTAACTCAAGCTGGTCAGCTCTTTGAGCACAGTGCACGGGAAATCCTCGGCCAATGGCATAGACTGCAAGAGGACATGAGTAACCTTAGCGGTCTCAAATCGGGGCGGTTGCGACTGGGTGTATGTCCTATGATGAGTAGTCTTATTATTGGTTTGCTCACTAGCTATCGTAAGCGTTATCCGGGAGTTGAACTACACATGTATGAGTACGGTGGATTCGGCTGCGAACAAGCATTGCTCAATAACAGTCTCGATATCGCCTTTACCGCGCTACCCACGACCCATGAGACAGAACTCGTCAACCAACCCCTGACTAAGTACCCTTTACTCGCATGCCTGCCCGAGGGACATCCCCTAGCCGAGAAAGACCACTTAAAATGGCAGGACTTCCAGCCCTATCCTTTTATCCTCTATAACGAAGACTTCTCCCTCGCTAAACTGATTAATCGCATCAGTCGCAAAGCAGGTGTTCAACTCAATATAGCCTTTCGCAGCGGCCAGTGGGATTTCCTTGCCGCCATGGTCGAAGCCGATATGGGCGTCGCTATTTTACCTGAGCCTATCTGCAATCGATTAAGCACCAGTAAACTGGTCTTTAAACCTATGCAGCCCGCAATGACATGGGATCTGGCGCTTATTTGGCGCCAAAGTTTACCTTTAACACCGGCGGCCAAGGCCTTGCTCGAATTGAGTAAACAAAAAACTGAACGCTGAGAAAATAAAGCGAGAACTGACATTTTTTAAACAACGGGATACGGACTTTAAACAAAGAGATACGAAACTTCGTCAGCCGTATCGGGTGATTACAGTTGGATCTCTCCCATAAAAAAACCGCTGCGAGCCTAGGGGCCGACAGCGGTTTTTATTAGCTAAGGTAAGTTAAGAATTACTTCTTAGCTTCAGCAGCCTTACGTTCTTTAACTTGAGCAACAACTTTCTCAGCTACGCTAGCTGGACATTGGCTGTAGTGTGAGAACTCCATAGAGAACTGACCACGACCAGAAGTCATTGTACGTAAAGTACCGATATAACCGAACATTTCTGATAACGGTACGTCAGCTTTAACGCGAACACCTGTCACACCAGCAACTTGGTCTTTGATCATGCCGCGACGACGGTTTAAGTCACCGATCACATCACCCACGTTGTCATCTGGGCTGAACACGTCAACTTTCATGATTGGCTCAAGAAGTTGTGGTTTAGCTTTAGCGATAGATTGACGGAAAGCGCCTTTAGCAGCGATTTCGAACGCGATTGCTGATGAGTCAACTGCGTGGAATGCACCGTCAGTTAATTCGAACTCAACGTCTAACACTGGGAAGCCAGCGATAGTACCTGTGTTCATCATGCTCGCGAAACCTTTCTCAACTGCTGGCCAGAATTCCTTCGGAACGCTACCACCAACAACTGAAGATTTGAACACGAAACCAGTGTTTGGCTCACCTGGGCGGATGATATATTCGATCTTACCGAATTGACCAGAACCACCTGATTGTTTCTTGTGAGTGTATTGATCTTCAACCATTTGAGTAATGGTTTCACGGTAAGCAACTTGTGGCTCACCTACGATCAATTCAACACCATAAGTACGCTTCAGAATGTCTACTTTGATATCTAAGTGAAGTTCGCCCATACCTTTAAGGATGGTTTCACCTGAATCTTCGTCAGTTTCTACGCGGAATGATGGATCTTCAGCGATCATCTTACCGATAGCGATACCCATTTTCTCAGAACCGCCTTTATCTTTTGGCGCTACTGCGATAGAGATAACTGGCTCTGGGAACACCATAGCTTCTAAGGTAACTGGGTGTTTCACGTCACATAAAGTGTGACCAGTTTGAACGTTCTTCATACCCACGATAGCGATAATGTCGCCAGCTTGAGCTGATTCAATTTCAATACGGTCGTCAGCGTACATTTCACACATACGGCCGATACGTTCAGTTTTGCCAGTCGCGCTGTTCAGGATGGTATCACCCTTCTTCAGACGGCCTGAGTAGATACGTACGAAAGTCAGGGCACCGAAACGGTCATCCATGATTTTGAACGCTAACGCTTTTAATGGCTCATCAGCAGAAACGATAGCGAATTCGCCAGTTTCGTTGCCTTCTTCGTCAGTCAATGGTTGTGGATCAACTTCGTCTGGTGCTGGTAAATAATCAACAACAGCATCAAGAACCAGTTGCATACCTTTGTTCTTGAACGCAGAACCACAGTATGTTGGGAAGAATGCTAGTTTGCGAGTACCAGTACGAATACAACGCTTGATGTCTTCGATAGATGGCTCTTCGCCTTCCATGTACGCTTCCATCACTGCATCGTCTTGTTCAACTGCAGTTTCGATCAGCATTTCACGGTATTCTTCAACCATGTCAACCATATCAGCAGGAACGTCTAATACTTCAAAGTTTTCTGGAATACCAGAATCATCCCACACGTATGCTTTACGAGTTAATAGGTCAACAACACCAGTGAATTCGTCTTCAACACCGATTGGCAGAACCATAACCAGTGGAGTTGCAGCTAATACGTCTTTAGTTTGCTTAACAACGCGTAAGAAGTCAGCACCCATACGGTCTAACTTGTTTACGAAGATAATACGCGCAACTTCAGATTCGTTCGCATAGCGCCAGTTAGTTTCTGATTGAGGCTCAACACCGCCTGAACCACAGAATACACCGATACCGCCATCAAGCACTTTCAGAGAACGATAAACTTCAACGGTGAAGTCAACGTGTCCTGGGGTGTCGATAACGTTGAAACGGTGATCTTTCCAGAAGCAACTTACAGCAGCGGACTGAATAGTAATACCGCGCTCAGCTTCCTGTACCATGAAGTCAGTGGTAGATTCACCATCGTGAACTTCACCGATTTTATGGATTTTACCGGTTAGCTTAAGGATACGCTCGGTGGTCGTGGTTTTACCCGCGTCAACGTGAGCGAAGATACCAATGTTTCTGTATTTGGATAATTCGGTCATGATTCAACTTTAATGAGTAGTTTAAGAAGTAGACGGAGTATGCGACAAACACCGACACACCGCACATCAGATTATTTTAGGCGCATATTGTAAATTGGAACCCTGCTCGGCGCAAATGGCTAGAGTACTTTTTCACGATAAAGTCGCGTAATAATTTAGGTAAATAGCCATAAACACGAACTAAAACAGATAAGTAAAACACTTTAGCTTATTTTTCACTCAATCAATAAAAAACCTTAAATAAACCTCATTTTAATGGGATAAAGCGATTTTCAAGGGATTTCTATCATATCGTCAGTACAAACATCAAACATTAACCTGCAAGCATGGATGCTAGAACAATCATGTTATACCTATCTCCAAAATAGAGATGACATCCGCGACTCACTTCAATCACAGTCTTTTAGCCAAATAACCACAAATCAGTCTTGAGTAAACCCTTACGTGTCGATGCACATTTGATTACGCCCTTGTGCTTTAGCACGATAAAGGGCTCGATCTGCCCGCTCAAAACACAATTGTATAGGTTCGTTTTCTGCGAGCTTAGCGACACCAAAACTACAAGTTAAGTGAACATTGTCAGTAAATTGATAATTGTTAATCCTCTGCGCAATCCGCACACACAAGCTTTCAACTAATGGCAATGATGACTGTTGGCAGAGGATAACAAATTCTTCGCCACCCCAACGTGCAACCACATCAGAATCACGCACACAGTGCTGTAATACCTGTGACACTTGCTCAAGAATGCGATCGCCGACGTTATGCCCTAGCGTGTCATTAATCTCTTTAAAGTAGTCGATATCAATCATTACAAGGCACATGCCTGCCCCAGCAGATTTATCATGCTGCTCGTTATTAATAAAAAAGCGATTAAAGTAATGTCGGTTATACAATTTAGTTAAGGGGTCGTGGGTAGATAAAAATTCGAGTTCGGCATTTGACGCTTCAAGCTGTTCGCGTAAAGTTTCCAACTGTTTATTCTTATCGGTTAATCTTCGATTATATTGACTCATAAAGTAAGTTCTCGCCCCCAACATTAGGAGCAACAGACACGTAGCGCAGATAATTTGATACACAAGCGAATAGTTAGTCTCATCTATCACAGTCACATTATTCCACTTCTGATAAATCGTGATCCGCTCTTGCTCACTCACAGTGTTTAAGGCTTTATTTATCACAGGTAACAAGGACTCTTGACCATAAGCGACCCCCATCCGTAACTCATCTTCCGGCCCGCCCCAACCCGCAATTTTTAAATGTTCAAATCCCATTTGTTGAATGTAAGCGTTAACCGAAAACATTGACCCAACAAACAGATCTGCACGTTTATCCAGAACCGACTGCAATCCCGCAGGTTCACTGGCAACAGTAAGCATCTCTATCTGAGGATAATAATGCTGAATATACTCAGCTAAACGATAACCTTTGGGCACGGCTAAAATACGCGTATTGATATTCTCCAATCCTTGCAGAAAAGGCTGTTCTTTAAGTGAAACAAGCACATTTGGTGAGCGGAAATAGACATCACTGAAGTGCAGATAAGTCTCGCGTATTAGCGTTTTATTCAACATAGGGGTTAAATCGCACTGACCACTTTGCAAAAAAGATAAAGTTTCGGTCCAAGAAGATGTCGGCACTAGCTGAAACTTAAGGGAAGAATGTGACTCAACATGACGAATATAGTCCGATGAAATCCCCAGATGCTTACCTTCTCGTATTCCTTCATAGGGCAGCCAATCAGGATCAACGCAATAACGGACTATCACAGCAGACTTGACGCTAACATCTTGATCCGCAAGTTTAGTACTAGACACCAGGAAACGATCCGCATTCACCAGTAATGGCATACACAGCAATAGCGACACTAACCTCAATAAGCCACGCAATTCCATTGAAATTTCAACCTAAAAGCTGATGCTAGATGGGGAATGTAAAAAAGTGTATACGTGAAAACCACACAATACCAATTCCCATCATTGCTTATACGAAACGCTCGTTTGTCCATTGTGTCTTAACGCCTTCGTACATCAGCAAAACTTATCTTCATAAGGTGATCAGTTGATGGGAAAGAACGTTGCTAAGTTCACTCAGTCCTAAATTCACTCAATCTGAGTTTGGTATCACATTTAAAAAAGCCAATATTTATCGCTTGCTTCATCAGCAGGACTATCCTAAATAACCCCCCTTACTCGCCATCCAAAGCCATCACAGCGCCTTTTGCAAACCGCGATTATATGCAGCTGCACCTCGCCTTAACTTCTACAGCTACGTTCTTTGGCCGCTATACCGCGATCATGATGGACTGTGCGGGGGCATCAAATAAAGATGGCAGAAGATTTTATAATCTGAGATAAAACTGCAGCCTTATTCTCCGGAACTGAATCTGATAGAACAGTTGTCGCGGATATTAATAGAATTGATATAAAGCCAAATGGTGCAAATTATTCGTATCGTGGAAGGTAAAAAAGGGATTATCGAGAGAAAAATAGGAGGAAAACTGACTAATTGAATAGACACTAGGCTGGATTTCACAAATTACAGACGCAAAAAATCCAGCTTATTCAGCTGGCTTCGTTGCATCTCAATGAGATAATTAGGCGCTTGGCGATGACCTACTCT
>NZ_JAHKQZ010000025.1:0-73642 GCF_019345585.1 Shewanella sp. NKUCC05_KAH | reverse complement strand
TGTTAGGCCTGCCGCCAGCGTTCAATCTGAGCCATGATCAAACTCTTCAATTAAAGTTTTGTTGCTTCCGTCTTGCGACTTCAGCGGCTCAATGAATTCTGATTTTTTGTTTCTAGCTAAAGAAACAAACTGTACATATTACTATGAACACTCATTGTTACATTGATTTAAATTTTGACTGCCAACCCGAAGGCTAAGCAGTTTCGATTAACTCAACACCTGTGAGTGTCCACACAGATTTCTTGTTTTATCTTGTTAAAGAGCAACTCAATATTCATAAGAGAACTTGAGTACCGCACTGAGCGTCGAACGCTTCCAGTTGGCTAGGGCTGCGTATTCTACGCATTTCCCGTTTCGCGTCAAGGAGTATTTTTCAACTTCTTGCTGCGCTTGAATTAAGTACTTAAAAGCGACTCAATTCAACCTAACTCGTCAGCTTGCTTTCGCTGTCTGCCGTGTCAATGGATGCGCATTATAGGGAGCAGGAGATTTTGTGCAAGGGCTTTTTGTAGGAAAATAACGATTAATGGTTTAGACGTTTACTTATCAAACGATACGTATAAAAAAGGGGCTAAAAAGCCCCTTTATCTCGATTAAGTCTGGCAATCTATATGAGTCACGCTCAGCTAGATCATCATAAATATTGTTATCTATGGACTAAAGAAGCGAGATTCTTGCTCAACTTCGACTTCTTCACCGTCGATATGAGTTTTCACTTTTATCTCGATATTAGTAACTGAACGAGACAGCTCAACCGGATCGATACCCACACTAATAGGGAGAGTTAACACTTCACCACCCGCAATAGTGACCGAAGTTGGACCGTACCATTTATAGTTGTCTAATCCTTCGACACTCATAGTGTATTCGTGGGATTGCTCTGTCTTATTAAGAATCTTCAAGGTGAAGGTGTTTTCAATCAAACCTTGATTGTTCTCTCTATAGAGCTGGTTGCGATCACGAATGATGTCCATACGCACAGGCGCGATGGTCGCACTGGAGTATATAAAGACTAATATCATCGCTATCAATACCACGCCATAACCGACAAGTTTAGGTCGCAGCACTTTTTGCTTAATTCCTTCTAACTTGTTCTCGGTGGTATAACTGATAAGCCCTTTTTCATACCCCATACGATCCATGGTTTGATCGCAGGCATCGATACAAGCGCCGCAGTTAATACACTCATATTGCAGACCATTACGAATATCGATTCCCGTAGGACATACCTGCACACACAAGTCACAGTCGATACAGTCGCCAAGCCCTAGCTCTTTAGGGTCATCTTTGCGTGAACGCGGACCACGAGTCTCACCACGTTTAGTATCGTAACCCACGATAAAAGTATTCTTATCGAACATGGCCGCTTGGAAACGAGCATAAGGGCACATGTGGATACACATGATTTCACGCATCCAACCCGCATTGCCGTATGTGGCAAGTGTAAAAAACACGACCCAGAAGTAGATACCGCCAGAAGCATTAAGCGTAAATACATCGACATAGACTTCACGACTTGGCACAAAATAGGACACAAAGGTCATCGCCGTCATCAGTGAGAGCAATAGCCAGGCCGTATGTTTTGCCGTTTTGCGCCAGAGTTTGTCAAAGCTCCATGGCATTTGATCGAGCTTAATGCGTTTATTGCGTGCGCCTTCAAGTTTTTCCTCGAACCAGATGAACATAAAGGTCCATACTGTTTGGGGGCAAGTGTATCCACACCAAACACGGCCAAGATAGGTGGTCACAAAAAACAGAGCGAAGGCAGCGATCATAAACAACGCTGCAAGCAAGGTGAGATCCTGCGGCCAAATCGTTAAACCGAAGACGTGAAACTTTTGTTCGCCCAAGTTAAACCATACGGCTTGACGGTCGCCCCAAGGGATCCAAGGTAAAAGCAGGAAAAATAACATGGCGATCCAGCCCATGCGGCGACGTACGCTACTCCACAAACCGTCTATGGCTCGGACATAAATCCGATTACGAGGATTAAAGCGATCGGCTTTACTCGCATCTGGCTGGTGAATCTTAATTCGATTGGTTTTCGAATAGTCCTTGTTGTTAGATTCTGAGTTCATCGTTACAGCCTTTTACTGCTTTAATATTGGACGAAAACTAGCTTATTATACCCATATTCTTAATGGTTATTCACTTATGTTGGACTAAAAGATGAAAGGTTGGATCATATTGGCGCTACTCGCGGGTGCTTTATATTACTTATACACAGAAACAGATAAATTAGATGTTCCTATTGCAAAGACTGAGGCGATGATCAAAGAAATAGAGAATAAAGTTGACTCTATGACAGGAACAAAAATTATTAAAATCGACCATAAACTGACTAAGGTAAGAACCGACATCATAGAACGTTTATCCACATTAGAACTCGAAGCCTTCAATCAAATTCCAATGACACCCGAGTCTATTGCCGACTTTAAGGCTAACTATTGCGGTACTATGGCACCTCAACATCCAGTGTTTAGCAAAGATAATCAGCTTTATCTATGTGATCACCTTTAATCATTACAGACTCATAGGCAAACGGGATTTTGCTATATAGCGCTAAGGTTTAGACTTAGGTGATTGACCTTATATATGATTCCGCCTAGCCTTTGAGGCATTACAGCATAAAGGCCTATGAATCATGACCCAACAAGTATCAGACATTTTTGCTCCCACCCTATGGGATGAAGTCAGTGGATTTCATTTCGACGATATTACTTACCACAGAGCCAAAGCGCACGGCACAGTACGCATTGCCATTAATCGCCCAGAGTGCCGCAACGCCTTCCGACCTAAAACCGTTGATGAGTTATTTATCGCACTCGACCATGCACGCCAATGGTCTGATGTGGGTTGCGTACTGCTTACGGGTAACGGTCCTTCGGCAAAAGATGGTGGCTGGGCGTTCTGTTCAGGTGGCGATCAACGTATTCGCGGCAAAGATGGCTATAAATATGAAGGCGCCGAAGAAGGTAAAGCCGATCAAGCCAGAATGGGCCGCTTACATATATTAGAAGTGCAACGCCTTATCCGCTTTATGCCTAAAGTGGTCATCGCCGTTGTGCCAGGTTGGGCGGTGGGTGGTGGCCATAGTTTACACGTAGTGTGCGACTTAACCTTAGCCTCGAAAGAACACGCAATATTTAAACAAACCGATCCCGATGTTGCGAGCTTCGACTCAGGTTATGGCAGTGCTTATCTCGCCAAAATGATAGGCCAAAAACGTGCCCGCGAAATCTTCTTCTGCGGATTTAACTACAGCGCTGATGAAGCCTTCGACATGGGTATGGTTAATAAATCCGTTCCCCATGCAGAGCTAGAAACCGAAGCATTAATGTGGGCGAAAGAGATTAACTCTAAATCACCTACGGCTATGCGTATGCTTAAATACGGCTTCAACATGACAGACGATGGCATGGTCGGTCAGCAATTATTTGCCGGTGAAGCGACGCGTTTAGCCTATGCGAGCGCCGAAGCACAGGAAGGACGCGATGCCTTCCTCGAAAAACGCGATCAAGATTTTTCAGCCTTCCCTTGGCACTACTAATTTTAGAATCGTATTAATTTACGTTTAAATGCTCAAAGCCCTCCATCGTGAGGGCTTTATGTTTTTTACAACGGATAAATAGATAAAACCGTTTAAACTAATCTGAAAACACGGCTTTTAATTTTAATGAGAATTGTTATCATCTAAATATTCCCGCTGGGAGCCTATTTAGAGGACAAGATCATGACTAAGACACTCACTTTTGCTGTACTACATTTTAGCGTCGCTTTTACCGTAACCTATTTATTAACTGGCAGTGTGGTCGTCGGTGGCGCAGTAGCCTTAGTAGAACCCGCGATTAACACTGTAGTGTTTTACTTCCATGACAAAGTGTGGAAACGCATTGAGGCAAAAAAGCAGCACGAGCTAGATGCCATTCCAGCATAGAAAGCTAAGCCACCAGCATTTGCTATTGCTGTAAGTTAATCGTCATTTTGTCGTGAATCTAAATGAAAAAACCGCCAATAAAGGCGGTTTTCATTTAAATACCTCTATTTATTCTACTGTTACAGATTTTGCCAAGTTACGTGGTTGATCCACGTCAGTACCTTTGATTAATGCAACATGGTACGACAATAGCTGTAAAGGAATAGTGTAGATCAGTGGCGCCATAAAGATGTCACAGTGTGGCACAGGGATCACTTTCATCGTGTCATCCGACTCGAACTCGGCATCTACATCGGCAAACACATACATTAAGCCGCCACGGGCACGCACTTCTTCAACATTCGATTTCAGTTTTTCGAGCAATTCATTGTTTGGCGCAACGACAATCACTGGCATATCAGCATCGATAAGCGCTAGTGGGCCGTGTTTTAATTCGCCAGAGGCATAAGCTTCAGCATGAATATAAGAAATCTCTTTCAGCTTTAACGCGCCTTCCATCGCAATCGGATATTGATCGCCACGGCCAAGGAATAATGCATGGTGTTTATCGGCAAAATCTTCAGCCAATTCTGCAATCGCAGCATCTAAACCTAAAGCTTGTTCCACTTTTGCTGGCATAGATTGTAGGCTTTGAGTGATTTGAGCCTGCATTTGATCAGACATACCATTGTGGCGACCGATCACCGCAGTCAACATTAATAAGCCAGCAAGTTGTACTGTGAAAGCTTTAGTCGATGCCACGCCAATCTCGGCGCCCGCTTTCATCATGTAAGCCATGTCAGATTCGCGAACCAGTGATGAACCTGGCGCATTACAAATCGTCAATGTGGCTTTGTAACCCATTTCTTTCGCTAAGCGCATGGCCGCTAAGGTATCGGCAGTTTCACCCGATTGTGAAATCGTCACCAACAGGCTATTTGGGAATAAGTGCGACTTGCGATAACGGAATTCAGAGGCAATTTCGACGTTACAAGACACGCCAGCCCAATCTTCTAACCAGTAACGTGCCGCCATGCCCGCATGGTAACTAGTACCACAGGCGATGATTTGCACATGTTTGATATCTTTTAAAAACTCAGCAGCGTTGTCACCAAAAGCCGTGTCTAGCACTTGCTTATTAGCAATACGACCTTCAATTGTGCGCGTCAGTGCCAATGGCTGCTCGTAAATTTCTTTAAGCATATAGTGGCGATATTCGCCTTTGTCACCGGCATCATGGGTAATTTCAGATTCTTTGACTTCACGCTCAACGGCATTACCGTTTAAGTCGAAAATACTCACGCTGCGACGGGTCACTTCGGCCACATCACCTTCTTCGAGGAAAGCAAATGAGCGAGTGACGGGTAATAAGGCAAGTTGATCTGAAGCAACAAAGTTTTCACCTAGACCAAAACCAATCACCAATGGACTACCAGAGCGAGCAACAACCATACGTTCACTATCACGACGGTCAATAACGACTGTGCCATAGGCGCCTTCGAGTTGTTTAACCGTGGCTTGTACGGCACCAAGCAGAGTGTTATGGGTTTTCAGCTCATGGTGCACTAAGTGACAAATCACTTCGGTATCGGTATCTGAACTAAAGCTGTAACCTAAACCTTTAAGCATTTCGCGCAGTTTATTGTGGTTTTCGATAATACCGTTGTGCACCACGGCAATATCACCTTCCGATAAATGCGGATGAGCATTACGCTCACTCGGCTCACCGTGGGTCGCCCAACGAGTGTGCGCGATACCGGTTCCGCCTGCTAATGGGTCAGTTTCAAGCGCAGCCGACAACTCTTGTACTTTGCCAACGCGGCGCGTACGGTTGAGTTCACCATTGTGAATAACGGCAACGCCTGCAGAGTCATATCCGCGATATTCTAAACGGCGTAAGCCTTCTACCAGAATTTCAGCCACATCCCTTTGCGCCACGGCGCCTACTATTCCACACATAGTCTTTACCTATAAATTAAAATGAAGTTGTTAAGCTATTTTGTCTATTGAGCGTAGGGCGCTAACATAACTCGCACGCCCTGATCTGAAATTTGTTTGAGCGCACTCTCGTCGATACGTGAGTCGGTAACCAGCACACTGACCTTGGCCCACGGCAACTCTAAGTTAGGGATCCGCTTGCCGATTTTGTCTGAATCGACCATAACGATCACTTCGCGGGAAACTTCGGCCATCACTTTACTTAGGCCTGTTAACTCGTTAAAGGTGGTGGTCCCGCGTTCAAGATCGATACCATCGGCACCGATAAACAGTTGATCGAAATTATATGAGCGCAACACTTGCTCGGCGACTTGGCCTTGAAAGGATTCAGAATGCGGATCCCACGTGCCACCGGTCATCAATAAAGTTGGCTCGTTTTCGAGTTCATGGATGGCATTTGCAAGGTGTAGCGCATTAGTCATGACCACCAGCCCACGCTTATCGTTCAGCTGTTCAATCAAGCCTGACGTTGTAGTGCCGCTATCGATAATGATGCGATTGTGATCTTTAATCAGCTGCGCGGCGGTTTTAGCAATAGAAAGTTTATTAGGCGCAATTTTAGCAGAGAACTGTTGAGTGACTTCGTCTGGAATCGCCACGGCGCCACCGTAACGGCGCAATAATAAACCCGTTTTCTCAAGCGCGGCGAGATCCTTACGAATCGTCACTTCTGAGGTTTCAAAACGTAACGACAGTTCATCAACGCTCACTTCACCCTGTTCGTTCAATATGGTGATTATGCTGTGGCGACGCTGCTGTGTGTTTCGTTTATTCATAAAACCTTTCAGTTAAGTTTCGATTCGAAAGGTGCATTATAGTGAAACGAAACTTTTTTGCTAGTCATACGAAACACACTTTTGCATGATCCAAGCAATTTTTTTATCTGTCTAGCCTGTCAACTTGGAAATTAGCCCATAAAAAAGCAGTTTATCCTTTAGGAATAAACTGCTTTAAATGGATTAAAAATCCGAATAAGTATTAGAACTTAGCTTCAACTGCAACACTGAAGTTACGGTCTTGGCCAATAGTGACCATATTGTACTGACCACCATCGATATAATCGGTATCGAAGAGGTTTCTCACGTTGGCGCGAAGGCTCACATCTTTGCCCATGATATCCATAGTGTAGGCTGCACCTATATCGAAACGCACATAACCATCTTTAGTAATAGTGTTATCGAGATCGGCAAAACGCTCACCCACATAGATAGCACCGAAGTTCATCGCAAAATTGTCAGTCACTTCGTAACGGGTCCAGATATTGGCCGACCACTCAGGGGCATCAATCGGAGTTTTACCTTCACGGGCATCTCCCGTTTGATACTCTGCATCTAAATACATCATGGAAGAAGTCACAAACCAGCTATCACCGATTTGACCCTGTGCTCCCATTTCAAAGCCACGATGTTTCTGTTCACCCCCCTGAGTAGTGATATCGGTATAATCACCAATTGGTGCTGATAATTTCTCTGAAATTGTGATGTTTTCGAGCGTAATATCGAATACCGCTGCGGTTAATAACAGGCTATCGTCAAACAATTCCCACTTAGTACCCAGTTCATATTGAATACCGTATTCTGGCTTTAAATTCAGGCCATCGTTGACATCGAATTCGTTATTTACCGCGCCTTGTGGTGTAAAGCTTTTTGAATAGTTAACGTAAATATTGCCATTACTCATTGGCGAGTAGATCACACCAAACTTAGGCGATACGGCATAGCTATTTTCGCCATAACCATCTTTTTTCTGTTCGTCGTAACGCACACCAGCAAGCAATTTCCATTGCTCATTAAGCGTCATCAAATCCTGTAAATAGAAACCGTAATACTTGTATTCGCTTGGGTTGCTTAGCTTACCTTGGTGATAATCAAGATCTTGCTGAATAATTGGTTGCCCAGGAATTACGGGCTGACTTTTGCCTTTCTGAATTTGCTGCTGATAGAAATAGTCTAAATAGTTAGCTCCAATAAGGAATTGATGCTCCATTCCTGCCAAAGAAAATTCACCCGTGAAATCGACATAGGCCGTTTTATGCTGCCAATCGTCATAACGATCAAACGGGTTTATGGTGTAACCATCTTTATATGGATCTTCAGAGCCTTTATTTAAGCTTGGCGCAGAGTCTAAACGTTGGCGATTAAACTGCTGATCGTTATAACCAACTTTGACTTTCCAATCATCACTCATCTGCCAAGTTAGATCGGCACCTAAGTTAGAGACTGTGTTATCGGTAAAGGCCCAAGGTGCATCCCATACGGTTTTACGTTCACCGATAACATTACCTTGTTTATCTAACCACCCACCCGCATCAATACCCGCTTTATCTTGGGTATGATCGTACTTAACCGATAACAGAACATCATCACTGACATCAAATTCTAGGTTTAAGTAGCCCAACCAACGGTCACGCTCTTGATTCTCATCGTTAGCGGAATACTCACGCCAGTATTTTGTGTCTTGCTTCACTAACACGCCGCGGTAACGAAGACTCTGAGCATCATTTAAACTGCCGCCCGCATCTAGCTGAGCACGGGTCGAACCCAAACCATCAGTATCAAAACCTAAATCGAGCATTGAATCATAGGTCGGTTTCTTAGTGACCATATTCACTAAACCACCAGGGCCAGATTGGCCGTACAACATGCTCGAAGGACCTTTCAATACTTCGACTTGCTGTAAAGTTTCAATTGGTTGTACGTAGTGAGACCATTGTTGATGGCCATTGATAAGATAACCATTACCCGAATCGAGCTCGAAGCCGCGGATACTGAAGACTTGACGGTTCCAGCGTGTGGTTCCCGCTGTCACACTCGAATCATTAACTAATACTTCCGCTAGATTGGTTGCCAACTGTTCATCAGTTACAAAATCAGGGATAACATTAACTGACTGTGGAGTATCCATTAAGTCGATATCGCCACGCATGGCACCCGATGCACTACCGACTTTATAGTCGTTAAAAGTACGGCCAGTCACATTGATGCGCTCAATATTTTTATCGCTCGCCACTTCTGCAATAACCGGCATAGCCATTAATGCCGAGCCTACAGCTAAACCTATAACTGAATATTTAAATACCATTGCCAACACCTCAAATAGACCTTTCGTCTTAGAATTGCAGGCAATATAAATGAGAAGTGTTTTTATTTTCTCTTCTTTACTAAAATTTACAATTGAGTGTGATAGTGATCAAATTAACTTAAAAACCAACAATTTGCCCATACCACAAAAACATGAAGAAAATCTTAATTATTAAGCATTACTTAATAAAAAGGCTTTTTAGTGCAACACATTGAACACAATAAAGATAAAAGCGGCACATGGCCGCTTTTTTGACATTAAGTTGAGTTTTAAAACTTACTTTTTAATTTTCACTGGACGTTGCCAACCAGTGAGGTGTTTTTGTTTAACACGAGTGATCACTAACTCATTCTCACCTACATCACGGGTAATCGTTGAACCGGCCCCTAAAGTTGCCCCTTTACCTATGGTCACTGGAGCCACCAACTGAGTGTCAGAGCCGACAAAGACGTTATCTTCGATAACAGTAAGATGCTTATTCGCGCCATCATAGTTGCAGGTAATAGTACCAGCACCAATGTTGACGCCATCACCAATGATGGCATCGCCTAAATAGGCTAAGTGCCCTGCTTTTGATCCCACGCCAATCACCGCTTTTTTCACTTCAACAAAGTTGCCTATATGTGCATCTTGCTTAAGCTCTGCGCCGGGACGTAAACGGGCAAATGGGCCGGCACTGGCAGCAACGCCAAGCGTAGCACCTTCTATAATAGAGTAAGGCTTGATCTCAGCATCATCGGCAATCTCGCAATCAATTAAAATCGCGCCTGCGCCAATAGTGACATTATTACCCAAGGTCACTTTGCCTTCGAATATCACATTAATATCGATCATCACATCCATACCAACAGTGACTTCACCACGGATATCGATACGGCTTGGGTCGCGAAGGTTCGCCCCCGCCAACATGAGCTTTTCGGCTTCACGAGCTTGGTAAGCACGTTCAAGTTGCGCTAATTGCATGCGATTATTGGCGCCTTCCACTTCAATGGCCGATTGTGGCTGAGCAGTATCAATAGCAACGCCATCAGCGTGCGCCATAGCAATAATATCCGTTAGATAATATTCACCTTGAGCATTATTGTTCGATAAACGGCTCAACCAAGTTTTAAGTTGTTTACCCGGAACCGCCATGATGCCGGTGTTAATTTCGTTGATCAGCAACTGTTCTGCAGTCGCATCTTTTTGCTCAATAATTCCAATGACTTTTCCTTGCTCACGGACAATACGGCCATAACCCATAGGATTCGCTAAATTCACTGTTAAAATAGCAACGCCATTTTCAGGACGGGCGTCGAGTAAGGCTTCGAGAGTTGATGTCTGGATCAACGGCACATCGCCATAAAGAATAAGTACTGTATCGCTGTCGGCGATATGTGGGCTAGCCTGTGCAACCGCATGACCTGTGCCTAATTGCTCGGCTTGCAATACCCAGTTAAGTTGTTGCTCACCCAAACAGGCTTGTAGCTTGTCGGCACCATAACCATAGACTAACTGAATAGAGTCACTGCCAACTTTATTAGCGGTATCGATGACATGTTGCACCATGCTCTTATGGGCGATGGGATGTAATACCTTAGGAAGATCAGAGCGCATCCGTGTTCCCTTGCCAGCCGCTAAGATCACTACATTTAATGCCATTACCATATCCTTGAACAAATACCCAAGAGGGTGAAAAATTACGGTCGATTTTGTGGCGCAATTTTAACGGAAAGCACATCGAAAAGCGAAGTAGATAGCAATGCTAGTCAATCAAAGACATGCAAGAATGCCAATCTATCCCATTTTTAGACACAAAAAAGGCGACCATAGGGTCGCCTTTTTTCACAAACAATAACCTTATCTGGCAATGTTTTTCTTGATGGTTTCAACAACACGTAATTGAGCCATAGCCTTAGCTAACTCAACCATAGCCGCGTCATAATTGAAGTCAGCGCCAGCAGTTGCCATATGGGCTTCTGCACGACGCTTAGCTTCTAATGCCGCTTGCTCATCAATATCTTTGGCACGCATAACCACATCAGCCAATACGGAGACAGAAGAAGGCTGCACTTCCAGAATACCACCTGAAAGGTAAAACACTTCTTCACTGCCGTCTTGCTTGACGATGCGCGCCATGCCAGGTTTGATATAACTAAGCAAAGGAGCGTGGCCATGCATTATGCCCAACTCACCTTCAGAACCAGTCACTTGCAGCGAAGCTACACGACCAGAGAAGATTTTGCTCTCTGCGCTTACAATATCAAGATGTACTGTCATGGCTGCCATCCCGTTCTCCTTAAAAAACTAAGTATGAATACTTAGTTATTTCTTTTTGTTCGCTTTCTCGATGACTTCATCGATTGAGCCAACCATGTAGAACGCTTGTTCTGGCAGGTGATCAAACTCACCGTTCAAAATACCCTTAAAGCCACGGATAGTGTCTTTCAGAGAAACGTACTTACCAGGAGATCCAGTAAAGACTTCTGCTACGAAGAAAGGCTGAGATAAGAAACGCTCAATCTTACGAGCACGGAATACGACAGTCTTGTCTTCATCAGACAATTCGTCCATACCCAGAATCGCAATAATGTCTTTCAGCTCTTTGTAACGTTGCAGTACAGTTTGCACGCCGTTAGCAACGTCATAATGCTCTTGGCCAACAACCAATGGATCTAATTGACGTGAAGTCGAATCCAATGGGTCAACCGCTGGGTAAATACCCAGAGAAGCAATTTGACGTGACAGTACAACAGTCGCATCTAAGTGAGCGAAGGTTGTTGCTGGTGACGGATCGGTCAAGTCATCCGCAGGTACGTATACCGCTTGTACAGAAGTAATAGAACCCGTCTTAGTTGAAGTGATACGCTCTTGCAGAACACCCATCTCTTCAGCCAATGTTGGTTGATAACCTACCGCAGAAGGCATACGACCTAACAGTGCAGATACTTCAGTACCGGCTAAGGTATAACGATAGATGTTGTCAACGAACAACAGTACGTCACGACCTTCGTCACGGAACTTCTCTGCCATAGTCAGACCAGACAGTGCAACACGCAAACGGTTACCTGGAGGCTCGTTCATCTGACCATAAACCATGGCCACTTTGTCGAGAACGCCAGAATCTTTCATCTCGTAGTAGAAGTCGTTACCTTCACGAGTACGTTCACCTACACCGGCGAATACAGAAAGACCCGAGTGGGCTTTAGCGATGTTGTTAATCAGTTCCATCATGTTAACTGTCTTACCAACACCCGCACCACCGAACAAACCGACTTTACCGCCCTTAGCGAATGGACAAACAAGGTCGATAACCTTGATGCCAGTCTCTAACAGTTCAGTAGAGCTTGATTGATCTTCGTATGAAGGAGCTGTACGGTGAATAACATAACGCTCTTCTTCACCGATTGGACCCGCTTCATCAATAGGCTCGCCTAATACGTTCATGATACGGCCAAGAGTGGCGGTACCAACTGGAACAGTAATAGGTGAACCTGAGTTTACTACTTCAAGACCACGACGCAGACCGTCAGAAGAACCCATAGCGATGGTACGAACTACACCACCACCTAGCTGTTGCTGAACTTCCAGCACCAAACCATTACACGGGCCTTCACCTACGATTTTCAGAGCGTCATATACTTGAGGTACGGCATCTTGTGGGAACTCTACGTCCACAACCGCGCCAATCACTTGGACAACAGTACCTGTGCTCATGATTAATCCTCTAAAACTTGTATTCGTTACCTAACCTAAACCGCAGAGGCACCAGAAACAATTTCCGACAGTTCCTGCGTAATCGCAGCCTGACGGGCCTTGTTATAGACCAGTTGCAAGTCGTTGATAAGCTCACCCGCGTTGTCTGTTGCCGACTTCATTGCTACCATACGGGCAGCTTGTTCAGAGGCAATGTTTTCAACAACACCTTGGTAAACCTGAGATTCTACATAACGGACCAATAAAGTATCCAAAAGTGCTTTTGGATCTGGCTCGTAGATATAATCCCAACGATGAGCAGTTTCATCATCTTCTGATTTAGGCAAAGGTAGCAGCTGCTCGATCACAGGAGTCTGCGTCATAGTATTCACAAATTTGTTAAATACCACGTACAGACGATCCAGCTTGCCTTCGTTGTAAGCTTCTAGCATGACACCGACTGTCCCGATCAAGTCAGCGAGCTTTGGAGCATCGCCTAAACCTGAAGCGTGAGCAGACACTTGTCCACCGAAGTTTTTGAAAAACTGCACACTACGTGCACCGATAGGGCAAAATTCAAATTCTGCACCTTGGGCTTTCCAGCTTTTCACGTCTGCAATAACCTTTTTGAAAAGGTTAACGTTCAGACCACCACAAAGGCCACGGTCGGTTGCTACAACAATGTAACCAACCCGCTTAGCCTCTCTCACCTCCAAATAGGGGTGTTTATACTCGAGAGAACCTTGCGCGACGTGACCGATCACCTTACGCATGCTTTCCGCATATGGACGGCTCGCAGCCATGCGTTCCTGCGCTCTGCGCATTTTGCTGGCTGCCACCATTTCCATGGCGGACGTGATCTTCTGAGTGTTTTTCACACTCGCGATCTTGGTTTTAATCTCTTTAGCGCCGGCCATCTCTACTCTCCAATCTGGACCTGAGGTGTCTTAAGACACCTCTATCATTGTTACCAGGTTTGGGTTGCTACGAACTTGTCGAGGCCAGCTTTTAATTCAGCTTCGATATCAGCGCTATAATCGCCAGTTTCGTTGATAAGCTTCATTAAAGGAGCATGCTCGCTGTTCATGAACGAGAGCAGAGCGGCTTCGAAATTACCGACCTTATTCAGCTCAACACTCTTCAGGTAACCTTTTTCAGCTGAGAAAATAGACACAGCTTGAGCGGCTACGCTCATAGGAGCATATTGCTTTTGCTTCATCAGTTCGGTAACACGCACACCATGCTCAAGCTGAGCACGTGTTGCATCGTCAAGATCAGATGCAAATTGCGAGAACGCAGCAAGCTCACGATACTGTGCTAGTGCGGTACGAATACCACCAGACAGTTTCTTGATGATCTTAGTCTGAGCCGCACCACCAACACGAGAAACAGAAATACCTGGGTTAACCGCTGGACGTAGGCCAGAGTTAAACAGATCGGTCTCAAGGAAGATCTGACCATCGGTAATAGAAATTACGTTGGTCGGTACGAATGCAGAAACGTCACCCGCTTGCGTTTCAATAATCGGCAGCGCGGTTAAAGAACCAGTTTTGCCAGTTACTGCACCTTTAGTGAACTTCTCTACATAAATCGCGTTAACGCGTGATGCACGCTCTAATAAACGTGAGTGTAGATAGAATACGTCACCTGGGTAAGCTTCACGGCCTGGTGGACGCTTGAGCAGTAACGAAATTTGACGATAAGCAACTGCTTGCTTAGACAAATCATCGTATACGATCAAAGAATCTTCACCGCGGTCACGGAAGTATTCACCCATAGAACAACCAGAATATGGCGCTAAGTATTGTAGAGCAGCGGCTTCAGAAGCAGTTGCAACAACAACGATAGTGTTAGCTAAAGCACCGTGTTCTTCTAGCTTGCGTACTACGTTAGCGATAGTAGAAGCCTTTTGGCCAATCGCGACGTACACACATTTAATGCCAGAATTTTTCTGGTTGATAATTGCGTCGATCGCCATTGCTGTTTTACCAGTTTGACGGTCGCCAATGATCAATTCACGTTGACCACGACCGATAGGGATCATGGCATCAACGGCTTTGTAACCAGTTTGAACTGGTTGATCAACAGACTGACGTTCAATAACACCTGGTGCGATAACTTCAATTGGCGAGAAACCATCGTTATCGATAGGTCCTTTACCGTCAATTGGCTCACCTAGAGTGTTAACAACGCGGCCAAGAAGACCGCGGCCAACTGGAACTTCCAGAATACGGCCAGTCGTTTTCACTTTTACGCCTTCTGCTAAATCAGCATAAGGACCCATTACTACGGCACCGACAGAATCACGTTCAAGGTTCAACGCGATTGCAAAACGGTTACCAGGCAGTTCGATCATCTCACCTTGCATCACGTCGGCTAGGCCGTGGATGCGGATGATGCCGTCACTTACCGCAACGATAGTACCTTCGTTACGAGATTCGCTAACGACTTCGAACTGCTCGATCCGCTGCTTAATCAGATCGCTGATTTCAGTGGAATTCAGTTGCATGCTCAAACTCCCAATTACGACTGCAGCTTATCAGACAGACGCGATAACTTACCGCGGACCGAGCCATCGATGACTAGGTCTCCTGTCTTAATGATTACACCGGCGATGAGCGCGGCGTCAGTGCTACAATTCAGCTTAACTTTGCGTGCGAGACGTTTCTCTAAAGAAATACTAATCTGCTGTTGTTGTTCAGAGCTCAGCTCAGTTGCAGAAACCACATCGGCTTCTACTTCTTTTGCCCACTCATTACGGTATTCAGTAAATAACTGAGATACAGCAGGTAGCACCTTTAAGCGACCGTTTTCAGCCATTACCTTTATCAGGTTCTGACCTTGCACATTGACTTGCTCACCACACACACTAATAAAGAGTGCTGCGAGCTTAGTGCTGGCTAAAGAGCCAGCTAACAGTGGTTGCATGGTTTCGTTTTCACTCACCAATGCGGCAAACGTGAGCATTTCAGCCCAAGAATCCACTGCATCTTGTTCAATAGCAAAGTCAAAAGCTGCCTTTGCGTAAGGGCGAGCGA
Source organism: Shewanella sp. NKUCC05_KAH (assembly GCF_019345585.1). NCBI lineage: Bacteria > Pseudomonadati > Pseudomonadota > Gammaproteobacteria > Alteromonadales > Shewanellaceae > Shewanella > Shewanella sp. NKUCC05_KAH. The sequence continues at coordinate 57,934 of NZ_JAHKQZ010000025.1, read as the reverse complement.
TGGTGGTTAATTCAGCCATAACTCAACTCCCTTATCAAATTTCAGCGACTAGTTTATTAACTATGTCACTGTGGGCGGCTGGATCAATAGAACGCTCAAGGATCTTCTCAGCACCCATGATGGCAAGAGTAGCAACCTGCTTACGCAGATCCTCTTTGACGCGATTACGTTCAGCTTCAATTTCTGCTTTACCCTGAGCGATGATTTTAGCACGCTCAGCGTCTGCTTCGGTTTTGGCTTCTTCAACTATTTGAGCTTTACGCTTGTTAGCTTGCTCAATAATTTCATTAGCCGTTACCTTGGCTTCTTTTAGTTGGTCAGTCGCTTTCGCTTGTGCCAACTCCAGGTCTTTTACCGCACGATCAGCATCAGCTAGACCGTCAGCAATCCTTTTTTGGCGCTCTTCGATGGCATTCATCAAAGGGGGCCATACAAACTTCATGCAAAACCACACGAAGATGATAAAGGCGACCGTCTGACCGATTAGGGTAGCGTTGAAATTCACAACAGCCTCCTATTTAGAGTTAAGACAGAAGCGTTTTTTACAGCATTGCACCCAGTGGGTTGGTAAATAGCATAAATAATGCGATACCAACACCGATCATAGTTACGGCGTCAAGAAGACCCGCTACGATGAACATTTTAACTTGTAGCATAGGAGCCATTTCTGGTTGACGCGCAGCGCCTTCCAAGAACTTACCGCCTAATAAGCCGAAACCGATTGCAGTACCAAGAGCACCCATACCAATCAGCAGAGCAACAGCGATAGCTGTCATGCCTAAAATCGTTTCCATCTGTATCTCCAGTATCTAAATCTATATTAGTTGATGATTTAGTTTAAAATTTCTTCAGCAATCCTTAATGATCTTCATGCGCCATGCTTAAATAAACAATGGTCAACATCATGAAGATAAACGCCTGCAGCGTGATAACCAAAATGTGGAATATTAACCAGCCCAGTTGCAGAGTCACACCTAGGGTAGATAATAACAAGTTGGTACCATACATCAGCGCAATAAGGATGAAGATCAACTCACCTGCGTACAAGTTACCAAAGAGTCGCAATGCCAATGAAATTGGCTTAGCAATCAAAGTAACAGTCTCTAATAGGAGGTTGACGGGTATCATTGCCTTATGGTTAAAGGGCTGTAGTGTCAATTCTTTAACAAACCCAGACACACCTTTGACCTTAATGCTGTAAAAAATAATCAGCACGAACACACCAATAGCTAAGCTAAAGGTAATGTTAACGTCAGTCGTCGGAACCGCTTTTAGATAGGGAATACCCATTAAACTTGCTGCGTGAGGCAGCCAATCTACAGGGATCATATCCATGAAGTTCATCATGAATACCCATACAAAAATGGTCAGAGCTAAAGGCGCGATCAGAGCATTGCGACCATGAAAACTTTCTTTCACGCTGTTATTTACGAACTCGACGATAATCTCAACAAAACATTGCAGTTTGCCAGGAACACCGGAAGTCGCTTTTTTACCAACGCTGCGGAAAATCCACAGGAACAGAACACCAAGACCAACCGAAAAGAACAACGAATCAATGTGCCATGTCCAAAAGCCTTCACCAACACTTAAGTTGGTAAGGTGATGTTGGATATAGCCCTGCGGTGTTAACGCTTCACCAGTTGCAGCCATGATTCATCCCACTTAACTTTGCTTGAAGTATAAAGGAGCTGTCCAATGCACGATTAGCGTCAGCACATAACAAACAAAAAGCGGCATAAAAGCGACCTTAAGATTGATAAACACAAACGAAAACATTGCGATGGTTAACAGCAACTTTACCGCTTCCCCCCAGTAAAAAGTCTTTATGACTTTTGCAGCTGAACTTGCTCCCGTGTGGGAGAAAGCGAGGGTTGCGAATACAAAATTAGGGAGCACAGCGATTGAACCACCTGCTAATGCAGAATAGCCAAACTGAACTCCCCACACGGCGAAAAAGAGAATTGAAGCACCCCCAGCGACCGCCGCCTGCATCATCACCAATTTATAGGCTGACCACCGGCCACGACGCGCTAAAACCTTACTCAATTCATCCTCTCCGCATTCATACTTTTTGTTTCGATGACCGGATGACAAATACCCGTATTTATGTCGATGCACAAAAAGCTTGCGAAAGTATACCTTTTCACGCCTTCATTGCAACTTTGAGATAAGGAAAAACAACACTTTTAACGTGATCTCGCGCCAAACGAGTTAAAATGTAAGATTAGCATCTGTCACAAATTTACATTAAAAACTGTTAATCTACAGACATTAATGAATTTTACTAAGAATTCCGTCTAATTCAGCCAGATTCTGATAGTTAATTACAATTTTACCCGTGCCCTTACTGCTATGAGCGATCGAAACCTTGGCACCTAATCTTTCAATTAACTGCTGCTCTAAACGACAAACATCTTGATCTTTAGTCGTAGTTTCGGCTTGTTTAGGCGGATTTAAGGTTTGATTAATTAATCGTTCAGTTTCGCGAACGGTTAATTCCTTAGCGGCCACTAATCTCGCAAGATTTGTTTGTTCTTCTCCCTCAATTGCCAACAAAGCGCGAGCATGACCCATATCAATGTCGCCATACTCGAGTAGACGCTTAACAGGCTCATTTAAGCCATTTAAACGTAACAAGTTAGATACACTCGCTCTGGATTTTCCCACAACATCGGCAACCTGTTGGTGAGTCAGTTCAAACTCTTGCATTAAACGTTGCAATGCAATGGCTTCTTCCATGGCATTTAAGTCTTCACGCTGGATGTTTTCAATCAAAGCAATAGCAACAGCGGCTTCATCAGCTACTTGCTTTACAATGCAGGGGATTTTATTCAAGCCAGCAAGTTGCGCAGCACGCCAACGACGTTCACCCGCAATGATCTCATACATGTTATTCGTCACTTGTCTCACAACGATAGGCTGAATAATGCCTTGGTTGCGGATAGAGTGTGCCAGTTCTTCCAACGCTTCGGGGGACATGTCTTTACGAGGTTGATATTTACCTGGCTGTAATAAGTCTAAATCGAGATGGATAAGCTCTTCTTTTTTATCGACAACATCAGCTTCGTCAGTGTGCTTTTTACTGGCGGCATGGCTGTTACTCAGTAGGGCATCTAACCCTTTGCCTAATCCTCTTTTCTTTAACGTCATGGTGATCCTTTACGCTTGCTTAGCCTGAGTTTGTTGTTCTGAACGACGGATCATTTCACCCGCAAGCGCTAGATACGCCTTAGCGCCAGCACTCGATTTATCGTAATACATAGCAGGCGCTCCAAAACTTGGTGCTTCTGCCAGCCTCACATTACGTGGGATAACGGTACGGTAGACTTTGTCACCAAAATGCTGTTTTAGCTGATCGGACACATCATTAGATAAACGATTACGCGGATCATACATAGTACGTAAAATGCCTTCGATGCCAAGTCCAGGATTAACCATAGCAGCAAGCTTAGTGATGGTATCAATCAGCGCAGTTAAGCCTTCAAGGGCATAATATTCACACTGCATAGGCACGAGTACAGAGTCGGCCGCAGACATAGCATTTACGGTCAACATGTTCAATGAAGGAGGGCAGTCGATAAAGATATAATCATATTGATCTTTGATCGGTGCGAGCGCGTTACGCAAACGAACCTCACGGGCAAAAAACTCCATCAATTTGATTTCTGCCGCAGTGACATCGCCATTACTGGCGATCAGATCATACTTACCTGCAGTGTTTTTAATGACGATCTCGTCGAAAGATTTTTCTTCAACCAATAATTCATAGGCTGTATTAGCTACGTCATACTTATCGACACCGCTCCCCATGGTGGCATTACCTTGAGGATCGAGATCGATCAATAATACTTTACGTTTTGTTGCTGCTAACGAAGCGGCGAGGTTAACGCAAGTAGTTGTTTTTCCTACGCCACCTTTCTGGTTAGCCACGGCAATCACTTTACCCACAATATCACCCTGTATGTAAATGCTGGTTTATTGCCCTTGCTTATAAATGATTTATTTATCACTTTTAAGCCTGTTATTCTTTGATTATCTTCAATAAATGTCTTTTTTCATCGAGTTTAGGCACCTTAAGCTCGATAACTTCTTTCACCACAAATCCACTTGGAATATGTTGCATCTCTTCATCATTCAACTGGCCTTTGAGTGCATAAAACTGTCCGTGTTCAGCGGGGAGATGATGGCACCAAGTCAGCATATCTTGGATTGAGGCAAATGCACGACTTAATACACCGTCGAATTTATCCTCCGGTTGATACGCTTCTACACGGCTTTCAACTGAGCTGATGTTATGTATGCCTAATTCAAAGGACACTTGTTTTTGAAAACGAATACGTTTACCTAAGCTATCCAATAACACAAATTGTTTATCGGGATTCATAATGGCTAATGGGATCCCAGGTAAACCCGGTCCAGTGCCTACATCGATAAAACGTTCACCTTGCAGGTGTTTTGAAACCACTAAACTGTCCATGATATGACGGATCAGCATAGCTTCGGGATCTCTCACCGATGTCAGGTTATAGGCTTTATTCCATTTGTTGAGCATACCAACAAAATCAATTAGTTGTTTTTTCTGCTCGACGGTGGCGGGCAAATTAATTTCGGCTAAATAAGCCTCTAACTGGGCAGATAACACTGAGCAACCTCAACAAAGATACGATTATGAACGCGAAGGCTATTATGAAGCCCGAAAACGATGAAGGGAAGCCTGAATGCTTCCCTTCTATGACCTAAGCAGCGATTAAGCTAGCTTTTACGCACTCTTACGTAATAAGCCACGCTTTTTGAGGTGAACCAACAAAATTGAAATAGCCGCAGGCGTAATACCAGAGATCCGTGAGGCTTGGCCTATGGTTTCTGGTTTATGGTTATTTAACTTAGCAATCACCTCGTTCGATAAGCCCGGTACTTCTTTGTAATCGAGCGTCAAAGGTAAACCAGTGTTCTCATTACGCACAGCTTTGTTGATCTCTTCCTGCTGACGTTGAATATAACCAGAATACTTAACTTGAATCTGAACTTGCTCGGCCGCCTGTAGATCTTCAAGCCCTGGACCAAAACCTTCGATCTGCATCAACTTGCTGTAATCCATTTCTGGACGACGCAGTAATTCTTCAAATGATGCTTCGCGAGAGATCGGCGTATTCAAATGTGGGTTTAACGCATGGATCAAAGGTGAATTTGGATGTACCCATTGAGCGCGCAAACGTTGTAACTCAAGTTCGATCGATTCTAACTTCTCACTAAATGCCGCCCAGCGAGTATCGTCAACTAAACCTAATTCGCGACCTTTTGCCGTTAAGCGAATATCAGCATTATCTTCACGGAGTAACAAACGGTATTCGGCACGGCTAGTAAACATGCGATATGGTTCTTTGGTACCCAGAGTCGATAAATCGTCAACTAGTACTCCAAGATACGCTTCGTCACGGCGTGGACACCAGGCTTCTTTGCCCTGCACTTGCAGCGAGGCATTCATGCCTGCTAACAAACCTTGAGCACCGGCTTCTTCATAACCTGTAGTACCGTTTATTTGGCCTGCGAAGAATAAACCGTTGATCGCTTTAGTTTCTAATGAGTTTTTCAGATCTCTTGGATCGAAGTAATCGTATTCGATCGCATAACCTGGACGCATGATTTCTGCGTTTTCCATGCCTTTGATCGAACGTACTAAATTCAACTGTACATCGAAAGGTAAACTAGTAGAGATCCCGTTAGGATAGATCTCATTGGTATTTAAACCTTCTGGTTCGATGAAGATCTGATGCGAAGATTTATCAGCAAAGCGGTGGATCTTGTCTTCAATCGATGGGCAATAACGTGGACCAATACCTTCGATGACGCCTGAATACATAGGGCTTCTGTCTAAACCACCACGAATAATTTCATGGGTTTTTTCATTAGTGTGAGTGATCCAGCAAGAAATCTGTTTTGGATGATGACTGACATCCCCCATAAATGACATGACAGGTAACGGAGAATCGCCTTTCTGTTCAGCCATTTGAGAAAAATCGATCGTGTTTGCATCGATACGTGGCGGTGTACCTGTTTTTAAACGACCGACTCGGATCGGTAATTCACGTAATCGATTTGCTAAAGCAATCGCTGGTGGATCGCCTGCACGACCACCGCTGTAGTTTTCTAAGCCTATATGAATTTTGCCGCTTAAGAATGTACCTGTTGTTAATACAACAGTTGGAGATTCAAAAGCTAAACCCATTTGGGTAACTACACCAACTACTTGATGATTTTCAACAATTAAGTCATCTACGGCTTGTTGGAAAATACGTAAGTTAGGTTGGTTTTGTAATATATTTTGGATTTTTTGACGATACAGTGCACGGTCAGCTTGTGCACGTGTTGCTCGTACTGCTGGGCCTTTACTTGAATTTAAGGTTCTAAATTGGATCCCTGCATAATCGGTTGCGATTGCCATTGCACCACCTAAGGCGTCAATTTCTTTCACTAAATGGCCTTTGCCTATGCCACCGATCGCTGGATTACATGACATTTGTCCTAACGTATCGATATTGTGCGTTAGTAATAATGTTTTTGATCCCATTCTTGCTGCTGCCAACGCGGCTTCAGTTCCGGCATGACCACCACCAACAACAATAACATCAAACCGTTCATGAAAATGCATGCCACTACCTTCAATTGCTAAGAGACTCAGTACGAGCCGATCATTTTAGCATTTGCTTCGTCTTAGGTGAATGATCATTTTACGCTGTTCGATCGAGATGATCCGGACTAATAGATCTTAAGATCTTTATATAGATCTTCTTATTATGTTTACTATTAGGATCGCGCTTTTCTGTGCATAACCCAAATTCATTATATAAATCATTAAGTAGCGCGATCTTGATCCTGTGATCTGATCGCGATCTAATGTCATTAAACATGGGGATAGATCGCCTACTTATCCACAAGGCGGATCATTAAGCAGATCGGACTGTGAATAGTACAGAGGTTGATCAGATCTAAATAATAGCTTATCCACATGTTTATACTTTAAATAAGTAAATTGTGGATAAATAGGATCTAAACTGTACATAGATAGGGACCTTATCCAATAAGCGATCTTAAATGTCCTGTTGCCATTGTGCTAACCATGCAAGGGCTGGGTCTTCCGGCACAGGATCAAGCTGTACATCGATCTGGATCTTATCCACAAAGGCTTTTGCATCGCAGTCTTGAATAGCCGAAATTAATTTTTCTGGGCCTTGGCAAAAGGTATCGTAACTTGAGTCACCAATTGCACATAAGGCAAAGTTTACTTGGCTGAGATCCGGTTTTTGCTCGGTAATTTCGTTGAAAAAAGGCTGAATATTATCTGGAAGATCACCTGCTCCATGAGTTGATGACACGATAATCCACAGTGCATGGGTGTCTATTTCGCACAATGTTGGGGTTAAATGAACTTGAACTTGGTGTCCTTGCTCCGTTAATTGGGCCATCATTTCGTCGGCAACATACTCTGCACTGCCCAATGTTGTACCAACGATTACTTCAATCTTTGCCATTATGATTTCTCAGTGTGTTGTTGTTTTTAAAACTAATTTCAATTAAATAGATAGCTGAATGGCTATTATTATGTTCATCATAAAGGAAATGTGGATAGGACCACAGAAGCAATACGTGATTTTTGCAGTTTTTGCATCCTTTATATAAGGTTGGTTTCGCTTACATGTTACCTTTAGCTTCTTGATACATAATTAATATATTTAAAAAGTTAATTTCATTTAAAATCAAATAATTATAATAGGATGATCCATGACAACACCCGTAAATGCGCCCCAGTGGCCACGGCAAATTCCTTACATCATAGCCAGTGAAGCTTGTGAACGTTTTAGCTTTTACGGTATGCGGAATATTCTTACCCCATTCTTGATGACAGCACTTTTGTTGTCTATTCCAGAAGAACTGCGCGGAACTATGGCTAAGGATGTGTTCCATTCCTTTGTCATTGGAGTGTACTTTTTCCCGTTACTCGGTGGTTGGATTGCCGATCGTTTTTTCGGTAAATACAATACTATCTTATGGTTAAGTTTAATTTACTGTGTTGGCCATGCGTTTCTCGCTATTTTTGAACACAGTATTCAAGGGTTTTATACGGGATTATTTTTAATTGCGCTCGGATCGGGTGGGATTAAGCCCTTGGTTTCTTCCTTTATGGGGGATCAATTTGATCAAACCAATAAAACATTGGCGCAGAAAGCGTTTGATCTGTTTTATTTTACGATTAACTTTGGCTCCTTCTTCGCCTCGTTATCGATGCCATTACTATTGAAATATTATGGTGCTGCGGTCGCATTTGGGATCCCTGGTGTCTTAATGTTTATTGCAACTGTGTTCTTCTGGTTAGGCCGCAAACGTTATGTGCATATGCCACCCGAACCGAAAAATCTCCATGGTTTTTTACCCGTTATTCGTACCGCATTGCTCACTAAAATCGCTGGTCAAGCCAACATAGGTTTAGTGTTAGCTTTAGTTGGGATAATTTCTGCAGCGTATGCCTTAGTGAATATTCCAACCTTAGGTATCGTTGCTGGTTTGTGTTGTGCGTTAGTGCTAGTGATGGGATTTGTTGGCGCAGGGGCTTCATTGCAACTCGAACGCGCTAGGGGGATCCATCCGGATATCGCCGTTGATGGGGTGCGTTCAGTACTACGGATCTTAATCTTATTTGCGTTAGTGACTCCCTTTTGGTCTTTGTTCGATCAGAAAGCGTCCACTTGGATACTGCAAGCCAATGACATGTCTAAACCTGATTGGTTTGAACCCGCCATGATGCAAGCTTTAAACCCATTATTAGTTATGTTACTGATCCCATTTAATAACTTTGTGTTATATCCGGCGATTGAGCGCATGGGTATAAAGTTAACTGCTTTGCGTAAAATGGGGGCTGGGATTGCCATCACGGGCGTGAGCTGGATAGTCGTTGGTAGCATTCAATTGGTGATGGATGGCGGCTCGGTATTATCAATATTTTGGCAGATTGTGCCCTATGCTTTGCTCACCTTTGGTGAAGTATTAGTCTCTGCCACTGGGCTAGAGTTTGCCTACAGCCAAGCGCCTAAAGCCATGAAAGGCACTATCATGAGTTTTTGGACCTTATCGGTGACCGTAGGTAACTTATGGGTGCTACTAGCGAACGTCAGTGTGAAAAGTCCGGCTGTGACCGAACAAATTGCCCAGACGGGGATCAGCATTACCGCATTTCAGATGTTTTTCTTTGCTGGTTTTGCCATCTTGGCAGCATTGATGTTTGCGCTTTATGCAAGATCCTATCAAATGCAAGATCATTACCGCCACGTCGAATCATGAGGATGGGTGGAAATATTCGGTTGTAGATAAAAAATCAGCCCATATTGTATGGGCTGATTTATCTGGAAATAATATTAAGGTTAGTTATTTTCCAATACAGAAAGAGCTGAAAATCTTGCCGAGTAAATCGTCAGAAGTGAAGCGGCCAGTTATTTCTGATAGTGCTAATTGGCACATGCGTAACTCTTCTGCCAGCAGTTCTCCTGCTAGATACACTTCTAATTGTTCTTTACCCAATTGCAGATGGCTTGCGGCGAGTTCAAGGGCTTCTAAGTGACGACGCCGGGCGATAAAGCCACCTTCGAGGTTACTCTGGTAGCCCATGAGTGATTTTAAATGCTGCTTTAACTGTTCAACACCTAAGCCCGTTTTCGCCGAGATCCGGTAAACACTATAACCTTGTTCCTCTGTCATCATTAAGTCTTCGCCAGTGAGATCGGCTTTATTGCGGATCACTGTCACACCTAAATTTGAGGGCAGGCGATCGACAAAGTCAGGCCAAATATCATGGGGATTAACGGCGGCTGTGGTGGTGCCATCAACCATAAATAACACCCGATCGGCACTGTTTATTTCATTCCAAGCGCGTTCTATACCAATTTGTTCAACGGTATCTGTCGTATCACGTAGGCCTGCGGTATCGATAATGTGCAGCGGCATGCCATCTAAGTGGATGTGCTCGCGTAATACATCCCGTGTTGTACCGGCAATTTCGGTAACAATAGCCGATTCTTTACCGGCTAAGGCGTTTAATAAGCTGGATTTTCCGGCGTTAGGACGACCCGCGATCACGACTTTCATGCCTTCGCGGATGATAGAACCTTGTTTAGCACTGGCTTGCACTAGGTCGAGTTTGTCGATGATTTTATAGAGTGCATTGGCAATTTTGCCATCACTTAAAAAGTCGACTTCTTCATCGGGGAAATCAATCGCAGCTTCTACATATAAACGTAGGTTAGTGACTTGATCCACCAGCTCATGGACTTCCTTAGAAAATTCACCCTGGAGTGATTGCAGCGCGCTTTTAGCCGCTTGCTCACTGGTGGCATCGATAAGATCGGCAATCGCTTCGGCTTGGGTTAAGTCTAGCTTGTCGTTCATAAAGGCTTGTTCGCTGAACTCACCGGGTTTGGCTATTCGAATACCACCGACTTCCATTACACGTTTGATCAGCATGTCTAGAACGATTTGGCCGCCGTGGCCTTGAAGCTCCAATACATCTTCGCCAGTAAAGGAATTGGGGCCTTTAAAAAACAGCGCTATGCCTTGGTCGATTACTTGGCCTGTTGCACTTTTAAAGTCGCAATAATCGGCATATCTTGTTTTAGGAAGATGACCCAATACGGCCATAGCGACATCACTGGCCTTGTTGCCTGAAATTCGGATGATGCCAACGCCGCCACGTCCGGGCGCGGTGGCTTGAGCCACGATAGTGTCAGTTGTCACGGAAATACCCACCAAACTAATATCTACCAAATCATGTAAAGGAAAAGGCGGCTAATTTAGCCGCCTTTAGTATTATTTTCACTTTATGCTTTGCTAAAGGTAGGGCTTATTTTAAGCCTTTTTTCTCAAGACCTGCATAAATAATCTTCTGCTGCGTGATGGCAACTATGTTACCTACTAACCAGTACAGTACTAGACCTGATGGGAACCACAGGAAGAATACGGTAAAGATTACTGGCATCCATTGCATCATTTTCACTTGCATTGGATCCATTGTCGGCGCAATTGGTTGCATCTTCTGCATTACAAACATAGAGACGCCCATCAGCAGCGGCAGTATGTAGTAAGGATCTTGTACCGATAAATCGTGGATCCACAGCATAAATGGTGCATGACGTAATTCGAAGCTTTCTAGCAATACCCAGTATAAGGCAATGAAGATTGGCATCTGTAAAATAATAGGTAAACAGCCACCCATAGGGTTAACTTTTTCTTTCTTATACAGTTCCATCATGGCTTGACCCATCTTTTGACGGTCATCACCAAAGCGTTCTTTCAAATCTGTCAGCTTAGGTTGCAGATTACGCATCTTCGCCATTGAGGTGTACTGCGCTTTTGTCAGCGGGAACAGTAAACCACGAACGGTTAACGTGATCAGAATAATTGCCACACCCCAGTTACCGACGAATGATTGATAGAACATCAATAGCCAGTGAATAGGAACTGCTAACCACCATAAGAAACCGTAATCGACCACGAGATTTAAGGTTTCAGAAATCGCTGACAGTGCCGCTTGATCCTTAGGACCAACATAGAACTGTGAGCTAATTTCTTGGCTGGCACCAGGTGCAATATCGTATACCGCGCCGCGGAAACCAATATTAGCTAAACCGCCAGCACTGACACTAGAAAAAATAGTGTTGCTGTCAGTTGCGGGTGGCACCCAAGCTGAAACGAAATAGTGTTGTAACATGGCTGCCCAACCGCCTAAAGTGGCTTGGTTCAGGTTACTTTTGGCCATGTCGTCAAAGTTGTATTTTTCATAGCGCACATCATTCGTTGAGAACGCACCACCACGATAGGTAGGCATCATCATGCTGCTTTCAGATGGCTTGATCGTTTGTTTAATCTGACCGTACATCTGAACTTGCAGTGGTGCTGCTGAAGTGTTGTTGATTTTATAGTCAACATCTATGTTGAACTTACCGCGATGGAATACGAACACTTTAGTGTAAGTCACACCATTGTCAGCGATATAAGTTAACGGTACTTCTAAGGTATCTTGGCCTTCGGCTAAGGTATATTCAGTTGCCGTTGTGCTAAATGCGGCACGGCCTTTTGCGCTGCTATCGATACCATCGCGACCAATTAGGCCGCTTTGAGCGATATAAGTGAAATCATTCGTTTGCTCAAGCAATACGAATGGTTGATCTTTCTCTAGTTCTTTTTTGTGCGAAACTAACGCAGCAAAAACGATGTCACCACCCACTGGATTGATCTGAATGTCTAACTGATCTGTTTTTACCGTAATCAGTTTGCTGTTTGCAGTAACTGCTGCAGCAGGAACACCTGTATCAGCTTCTGGAACATCGGCACTGTGCGAGCTTGCCGCGTTCGCCACTAAGGACGATTCGGTTGCAACGGGTTTAGGAGCTTTGTCTGCTTGCCACTGTTGCCACAGCAAAAAGCTGACAAACAGTAGTCCTATGAGCAATATATTGCGTTGAGATTCCATAGCCTATTTATTACACCTATCATTTTTAGGGGGGACGGGATCACTACCGCCGGGATGTAAAGGGTGACATTTTAATATGCGTTTCAATGCAAACCAACAACCTTTCGCGGTTCCATGCACTTTTATTGCTTCAATAGCGTAGTGAGAGCAGGTGGGATTGAAACGGCATCGAGGGCCCAGTATAGGGCTTATGAATACTTGATAGCCACGAATTAACGTGGTCGCTAGCCATTGTAGCGGCGACTGAGTTTGCGCCATAGCTTTTCTATCAATTTGTTGATTTCAGCGTTTTCCATTTCCATCACGCCATTTCTGACAAGCACAACAATATCAAGATGAGGAATGTCGTGTTGATTTAAGCGAAAACTATCTCTGATCACGCGCTTAATACGGTTACGTTGATTGGCGCGTTTTACATAGCGTTTAGCAACAGTAAGGCCCATACGCGGATGTTGTTCCGTGTTAGGAATAGCGAGCAAGGTAATTTCAGCAGAAGATGCTTTGATGGGATTGGAAAATACAGATTTAAATTGCGCGGGAGTTAACAAACGTAACTCCCGCGAAAAGGTATAGCTAGTCAACTAGTTACCCACTTATTAAGCAGATAAACGAGCGCGACCTTTCGCACGACGACGTGCAAGCACCTTACGGCCGCCTACAGTAGCCATACGAGCGCGGAAGCCGTGAGAACGCTTGCGCTTCAGGTTGCTAGGTTGAAAAGTACGTTTACTCATGATGGCAATCCGTCTTTGTTATTAGTGAACATATCCTTATCTCTAGGATAGAGGTAAGGGCAAAAAAGAGGCCGAATTGTAATCACAATACTTAGTCACGTCAACAACGAAAGTAAGTAAGTGCTTTATTTCTGCCAGCGTATCCTTAGATCAATCCCCAGAATACACCATAAGATGTGGATAACTCTGTGTACGGACACTACATGTAGTAGTGCAGGGGATCTTCGAGCCGATCGAAGGGGCGCCATTATAGATCAATGTGGATCGCTTAATAAAGCAGGATTTGCGGTTAGTGCTGAATAAAAGGATCGTTTTGGATCTTTGATGATCGAGGATATCCACATAGAATGATCTCGCTGGGGATAAATATTTTTTAAGGATAGCGATCCTTGAGATCTCGCTATAGAATACACCTCTTTTTTGATGATCTTTTGGGGATAACTAAGTGGCTGTTTCACTTTGGCAACAATGTATCGGACGACTGCAAGATGAGCTTTCTGCTCAGCAGTTCAGTATGTGGATCAGACCGTTACAAGCCGAAATGGATGGAGATACTCTGGTGCTTTATGCGCCCAACCGCTTCGTGCTTGATTGGGTCAGAGATAAGTACATCAATATCATTAATCAGTTCTTTACTGAGCAGATGGGTAGTGACGCGCCTAAATTGCGTTTCGATATAGGTAGTCGTCCTTCGGCGAAAAAGCCAAGTGTACCGGCACCGATTGCGCCAACGCGAGCACCTAATACTCAAACGAAAGCGACTGTGGGCACGACTTTTAATGTCCAAGCCGAGCCTATGGCGAACGCGAATCACCGCAGTAACATCAATCCTAGCTACCAGTTTGATAACTTCGTAGAAGGTAAGTCGAACCAATTAGGTAAGGCTGCGGCGTTACAAGTGGCTGAAAATCCGGGTGGTGCTTATAACCCACTATTTTTATATGGCGGAACAGGTCTAGGTAAGACTCACTTGTTGCACGCTGTCGGTAACGGGATCATTAAAAATAATCCGAATGCCAAAGTGGTTTACATGCATTCCGAGCGTTTTGTTCAGGACATGGTTAAAGCGCTACAAAACAATGCGATCGAAGAATTTAAACGTTACTACCGTAGTGTTGATGCCTTGTTTATCGATGACATTCAATTCTTTGCCAATAAAGACAGATCCCAAGAAGAATTCTTCCATACCTTCAATGCGCTGCTTGAAGGGAATCACCAAATTATTTTGACTTCAGATCGTTATCCAAAAGAGATCGACGGTGTTGAAGACAGATTGAAATCGCGTTTCGGTTGGGGTTTAACTGTGGCTATTGAGCCACCAGAGTTAGAAACCCGCGTAGCGATCTTGATGCGTAAAGCTCAAGAGAGCGGCATTAATTTACCCGATGAAGTGGCTTTCTTTATTGCTAAGCGTTTACGTTCAAACGTACGCGAGCTAGAAGGGGCATTAAACCGCGTTATCGCCAACGCTAACTTCACGGGTCGGCCAATTACTATTGATTTTGTTCGTGAAGCCTTACGTGACCTCTTGGCACTTCAAGAAAAATTAGTCACTATAGACAATATTCAGAAAACCGTAGCTGAATACTACAAGATCAAGATGGCTGATATGTTGTCTAAGCGTCGTTCACGCAGTGTCGCACGCCCAAGGCAAGTGGCAATGGCGTTATCCAAAGAATTAACTAACCAAAGCTTGCCGGAAATTGGTGATGCTTTTGGTGGTCGAGATCACACCACAGTGTTGCATGCCTGTCGTAAGATTGCTCAGCTACGGGAAGAGAGCCACGACATTAAAGAAGATTATGCTAATTTGATTAGAACCTTATCTTCTTAAAACAAGGAATTTGGACACGATGAAATTCTCAATTGATAGGGATGCCCTATTAAAGCCGTTGCAATTGGTGTGTGGTGCGGTAGAAAGACGCCATAACTTGCCCATTTTGTCTAACCTCCTTGTAGAAGTAAGTGGTCACTCACTTAAGCTGACTGGTACAGATTTAGAGGTCGAACTCGTGGGCCAAGCTGTGGTTCACGGTGATATCGAAGAAGGTCGTACTACGGTTCCGGCGAAGAAACTGCTCGATATTGTTAAGTCTTTGCCAGAACAAAGCGAACTGAAAGTCGAACAACAAGATAATAAATGGTTGCTGCGTTCAGGCCGTAGCCGTTTTTCCTTAGCGACGTTGCCCGCAGAAGAATACCCCAATGTTGAAGCCTTCCAAGCTGAGATTGAATTTAGCTTGAAGCAGGGCGTGTTGAAGTCAATTATCGACTCGACGCAGTTTTCGATGGCTAACCAAGATGTACGCTATTACCTCAACGGATTATTGTTTGAAACAGAAGGTAATGTTTTGCGTGCGATAGCGACCGACGGTCATCGTTTAGCCTTAAGTCATCGTACGATTGAAGCACAATTACCGGAAAAACAAGTCATTGTGCCCCGTAAAGGCGTAATTGAAATGGCGCGCTTATTGGAGTCTGACGATCTCGATATCACCATTGCTATTGGTGATAATGCTATTCGTGCTACTACGGCTAACACAGTATTTACCAGTAAATTAGTCGATGGTCGCTTCCCTGATTATCGCCGTGTATTGCCAAAGGGCGGTGATAAAATTGTGATTGCGAGTCGTAATCACCTGAAGCAAGCGCTGACGCGGGCTTCTATTTTATCCAATGAAAAATTCCGTGGTGTGCGTATTCAACTCGAAAATGGTCTGCTCAAGATCACCGCTAATAATCCTGAACAGGAAGAAGCGGAAGAAATCATTGATGTGGAATACAACAATCAGGCCTTAGAAATTGGTTTTAACGTCAGTTACTTACTGGACGTGCTCAACAACCTTAAGTCCGATGATGTGCGTATCACACTCATTGATGGTAACTCCAGCGCCCTAATCGAAAACCATTTGGAAGAAGATTCCATGTATGTGGTTATGCCGATGCGCTTATAAACCATCGATTTTTACGTTACCCGTGTCTGTACCTCTGTCTTCGATGTCTATGCCGCTTAACGGCGGCACAGTGTTTAATGCACAGCATTGGCCATTCCTTCACTCATTTACCGATAGTCTTAGCCTGTGGCAGCGATTGAGTTGCTCGTTAAGTGCTATGAATCCTTGCCTACGCCGTTTACGCGGCTTAATGAGTAATGCATGAGCCTGACCCGTCTCAATATCGAAGCGTTTCGCAACATTCAGTCCGCACAGTTAATCCCAGCATCTGGGATTAACGTGATTTATGGTCAAAATGGCAGCGGAAAAACCAGTATTTTAGAAGCCATTTATTTCCTCGGTATGGGGCGCTCGTTTCGCAGTCATTTATCCCAACGAGTGATTAATCACGATGACGATAAATTAACGCTATTTGCGACTTTAAATTTAGCGCGCGGTGACAGTAAAATTGGTTTACGCCGATTTCGCAATGGTGAGACGGAAGTGAAAATCGACGGCGAAAAAGTCAAACGTCTGTCGACCTTAGCCGAAGCTTTACCTATTCAAGTGATCACACCTGAAAGCTTTTCTTTACTGTTTGAAGGCCCAAAATCCCGTCGACAATTTATCGATTGGGGCGCATTTCATGCTGACCCACAGTTTTATGGCGCTTGGACGAATGTTCGTCGCGTTCTTAAGCAAAGAAATCAATTGCTTAGAAACGGTTCGGCTTACAGTCATATTCAATTTTGGGATCAAGAGTTTGTGCGCTATGCCGAGCAGGTCACCGAAATACGAAACCATTATGTAGACTCGTTAAATGAGCTACTTAAGGGTATAATCGGGGAGTTTTTACCGAGTGTAGATGTGAAGGTTTCATTTACGCGCGGCTGGGATAGTAAAACGGATTTTGCAGAACTACTCGAAAACCAATATTCCAGAGATTTGGCCACAGGTCATACCGTCAGCGGTCCCCATAAAGCTGACCTTAGACTTCGTGTAGGCACTTTGCCGGCGCAGGATGCCCTGTCCCGTGGTCAATTGAAATTATTAGTCTGTGCACTGCGTATTGCACAGGGAAAGTTGCTCAAACAACAAATAGATAAAAACAGTATTTATCTTGTGGACGATCTTCCGTCCGAGTTGGATGCACAGCATAGGCAGCTATTGCTTAAGCAGTTAACGGATACCGGAGCACAAGTTTTTGTGACCGCCATTGATCCTGCTGCAATAGTCGATTCGTTACACACGCCTCCCAGTAGGATGTTTCATGTGGAACAGGGACGTGTAACGGTAATTGAATAACCATTGAGAGAATAATATGTCAGAGAATAGTTACGATTCTTCGAGTATTAAGGTCCTTAAGGGCCTTGATGCAGTACGTAAGAGACCTGGGATGTATATTGGTGACACCGACGACGGTACGGGTCTACATCATATGGTGTTCGAAGTAGTCGATAACTCTATCGATGAAGCCTTAGCCGGCCACTGTAGCGATATTACGATTACTATCCATGTAGATGGTTCGGTTTCTGTTAAGGATGACGGCCGTGGTATTCCGGTCTCTATCCATGAGGAAGAAGGCGTATCGGCGGCAGAAGTTATTATGACGGTATTGCATGCCGGCGGTAAGTTCGACGATAACTCCTATAAAGTGTCTGGCGGTCTCCACGGCGTGGGTGTATCGGTTGTAAACGCTTTATCTAAAAAGCTGCAAATGACCATTCGTCGTGCTGGCAAAGTATACGAGCAGTTTTATACTCACGGTGTGCCTGATGCGCCGATCAAAGAGATTGGTGATGCAACCAAAACCGGTACTGAAATCCGTTTTTGGCCAAGTGAAGATACCTTCAGCGATGTTGAGTTTCACTTTGAAATTCTGGCAAAGCGTGTGCGTGAACTGTCTTTCCTTAACTCAGGCGTGGGTATTCGTCTGGTTGATGAACGCGACAATAAAAATGAATTTTTCAAATACGAAGGCGGGATTAGCGCATTCGTCGATTACCTGAACCGTAATAAAACGCCAGTCAACAAAGATGTATTCCACTTTATGCAAGAACGTGAAGATGGCATTACCGTTGAAGTGGCTATGCAGTGGAATGACGGTTATCAGGAAAATATTTTCTGTTTTACCAACAACATCCCACAGCGTGATGGTGGTACTCACTTAGTCGGTTTCCGTAGTGCGTTGACACGTAACCTCAACAGCTACATGGAAAACGAAGGCTATAACAAAAAAGGCAAAACCAGCGCGACTGGCGACGATGCCCGCGAAGGCTTGACTGCCGTTATCTCTGTTAAAGTGCCAGATCCAAAGTTCAGCTCGCAAACCAAAGACAAACTGGTTTCTAGTGAAGTGAAAACCGCGGTTGAACAAACCATGGGTGAGAAGCTGAACGATTATCTGCTGGAAAACCCAGCTGATGCGAAGTTGATCGTCGGTAAGATTGTCGATGCTGCCCGTGCCCGTGAAGCGGCGCGTAAAGCTCGTGAAATGACCCGTCGTAAAGGCGCACTCGATTTAGGTGGTTTGCCAGGTAAGCTGGCCGATTGCCAAGAAAAAGATCCTGGTCTTTCAGAAATTTACATAGTGGAAGGTGACTCTGCTGGCGGTAGTGCTAAGCAGGGACGTAACCGTAAGAACCAAGCGATTTTGCCACTGAAAGGTAAAATTCTAAACGTTGAGAAGGCCCGCTTCGATAAGATGTTGTCTTCTCAAGAAGTGGCCACACTGATCACGGCACTTGGCTGTGGTATTGGTCGCGACGAATATAACCCAGATAAAACCCGTTATCACAACATCATCATCATGACGGATGCTGACGTCGACGGCTCGCACATTCGTACTTTGCTGTTGACCTTCTTCTTCCGTCAAATGCCTGAATTGATTGAACGTGGTTATGTGTATATTGCTCAACCGCCTTTATTTAAAGTGAAAAAGGGCAAGCAAGAACAGTATTTGAAAGATGAGCCAGCATTGACTCAATACCTCACGACTCAAGCATTGGATGGCACTGTTGTGTATCCAACGCAAGGTGCGATTGGTATGTCAGGTGAGCCGTTAGAGCGTTTAGTGACTCAGTATCGTGAAGTGGAAGCCATTGTGACTCGTTTAGAGCAGCGCTATCCAACGCACATTACTAACCGTATGCTTTACCACCCAATGATCACCAACGAGATGTTGGCCGATGAAGGCAAGATGAAAGAGTGGATCGATGCCTTTATCCATGAGCTGGTGGAAATGGAAAACAGCGGTGTACTGTATTCTGCTGAGCCGATTCTCGATCCTGAGCGTAAAGTGTATCTGCCTAAGATCACCATTCGTAAGCACGGTATCGATACTAACTATCTGTTTACTTATGACTTCTTCCAATCAAGCGATTATCAACGTATCGGTAAGTTAGGTGCGGCGTTAGATGGCATGATTGAAGAAGGCGGCTATGTACAACGCGGCGATCGTGTTAAAGAAGTCGGCAGCTTCCTCGAAGCGCTAGATTGGACAATTTCTGAAGCCAAACGCGGCTTATACATTCAACGTTATAAAGGATTGGGTGAGATGAACCCTGAGCAATTGTGGGAAACTACAATGGATCCTGAATCACGCCGTATGTTGCAAGTCACGATTGATGATGCTGTGGGTGCCGATCAGTTGTTCACTTGTTTGATGGGTGATCAAGTTGAACCTCGTCGTGAGTTCATCGAAGCGAACGCATTGAACGTGGCTAACTTAGACGTTTAATGCTAGATGTATAATATTAGACGTGTAATGCGTGTTAAGACTCGCGTTAGTACTTGAATGATTAAGGGAAAGCCAAGGCTTTCCCTTTTTTATCTCTATGATTTATCTCTTTATCGATCAATACCCGCTTCATCCGCTGCAACAATTTCAGTTTCTGCTTTAGCCGCATTAATCCACGCCTGCATTTCCGGACAGCTGATCACATGCTGCATATAGGCACGGCTTGCCTGCGAGACTTCAATATCGTAGGTAAGAAAACGCATAACCACAGGGGCAAACATCATGTCGGCAATCGACCATTGGCCAAATAACCAAGTACCTTCGGCATGTGATGGGGCAAACTCGGCCATCTGTGCAGACCAAATCGCATCGATGCGCTCAATGTCTTTGCGGACCGCATCAGTGAGCTCAACATAGCGCCTCGCGCGTATGTTCATTGGTAGAGCGTTACGCACGGCATTAAAGCCTGAATGCATTTCACTGGCAATCGATCTAGCCTTGGCTTTTTGTTTAGGATCTTGCGGCCATGCGCTACCAGCAAGATAGGTGTCGTTGAGGTATTCACAAATTGATAGTGAATCCCATACCGTAATGCCGCCATCGACTAATGTCGGTACTTTTAACGTCGGCGAAATGGCTTTGAGTTGCTGATAGAAGCTGTTGGTATCGAGTTGCAGTAATACTTCGTTGAACGCTACGCCAGATTTTGCGGCCATTAACCAAGCTCGCAGTGACCAGCTAGAGTAGTTTTTATTGCCAATATAAAGATCCATTGTTTGTCCTTGAGTGAAATGCCGAGTGTTTCTGCAAAGCTACTATATGGACTCATTTCACCTATGACTAATGAATATTTTACCCTTTCTACATCCGCTAATACGCGTCATTTCTCTTGAGCTTACGAGTCACTTTTATTGAATTTAAACGACTCACAGCATTGAGATAATTTAACCATATCTTAATTACTTTGTTCGATGGATTCTGTCGAGATGAAGGCTAATTGGCGAGATAAATGGATGTGGCAGCGAGTGATTTACCCCGTAAGTGCACTGATTTTTATGCTATCGGCGGTGGCAAACGCCGATGAGGCAAATAAGTTATTGAATATGTGTAAGGCCTGTCATGGCGAGTCCGGTGTGAGTCGTTTTGAGCATATTCCTAACATTGAATGGCAAAACTCAGAATACCTATTGAAGCAACTGCGAGCCTTTAAGGCGGGGGATCGCCAAGATCCCACTATGACTAAAGTCGCCCAACTCTTGACTGAGGCTGATATGCAGCTGATGGCGGATTACTTTTACCTCGGAAAGGATAAATAACATGGATCTTAATCGTCGGGTTTTTATTAAAGGTGCGGTAGCGACGTCTGTGTTATCAGCTTTACCCGTTAAGTGGGTATTTGCCGATCAGCTTCCCGCAGCCGTCACTCCTCTGGATATATCAGCATTAACTTGGACTAAGGCAGAGGACTTGCCTAGTTATTTCAAAGTGTTAAACACTCATCCACTGAATGCGTTTCCGCCGGAGCATAAGCTCGCTCCTGCTGTGACGCCTGCCGATGCATCGTTTATCCGTTGGAATGGCATAGTGCCTGATTTTAAGGTGCTGGATGCTAAGACTTGGACTTTTAAAGTGGATGGCGAGTCCGTTGCTACTCCGAAAACCTACACAATCGATGAGCTCAAGCGCCGCTTTAAGCATTACACATTACAGTTACTGATTGAATGTGGTGGTAATAGTCGCTCTGGCTTCTTTCCTAGCACTAAAGGCAATCAATGGAATAATGCTGGCGTATTTTGCTCCGAGTGGACAGGTGTCTTAGTGAGTGATGTGCTTAAGGATTGTGGTATTAAAGCTGATGCTGTTTATACAGGCCACCACGGTGTTGATCGGCATTTGAGCGGCAAAGGTGAGGCTATTTCACGCGGCGTACCAATAAAGGCGGCGCTCGAAGAGCTTGGGCTTATTGCATGGTCGATGAACGGTGAGGACATTCCGTATTTACATGGATATCCCTTACGTATTGTGTTTGGTGGACGGCCAGGCTCCGTTTCGCAAAAAGCGGCGACGGGGATCAGTGTGCGTAATAAAGTCCATGATGGACATAAAATGGAAGCACCAGCGTATCAACTCCCTAAATATCCTATAGCGCCAGGTGAGTCCGTTGATGATAAAGACTATAAAATCATTGAAGAAATGATAGTGAAGTCATTGATCACTCAACCCCAATCTGGAACCGAATTAGCTGTGGGTCAAAAGATTACTATCGCAGGCCATGCTTGGGCGGGATTGCGGGAAGTGGTTAAGGTGGAAGTAAGCTACGATTATGGCACCCGTTGGTTTGCCGCTGAATTAGAAAAACCTAAAAACATAACAGCATGGCAGCAATGGAAGATTGAATTGCAATTACCGTCGCAGGGCTATTATGAAATCTGGGCCAAAGCAACCGATAGTGAAGGTGATAGTCAGCCAGTCGTACAACCGCAATGGAATCCTAAGGGATATATGTTTAACGGCTGCCACCGTATTGCCGTTAGGGTGGTGTGATGAAGTCGCATATCAATAAACTGATATTGCTTGGGCTAGTAGCATCCAGTATTTCGCTAGCCGCTGAGTATCCAGTGGACCCTAAATCGGGTTTGATCATGGCTCCTGGTTGGGAGTTAGTGAACTATCAATGTAATGCCTGCCATACCAGTATGATAGTCGTGCAAAACCACGGCGATAAAGCCTTTTGGAAAGAGACTTTGCAGTGGATGATAGACACTCAGGGTTTATGGGACTTGTCGGATACTTGGGAGCCCACCTTGAGTTATCTAAGCACTCATTATGGGCAGGCTGAAATGGATATGACGATCTTCAGACGTCTACCTTTAGAACCGAGCCTGCAGCCTGTGCTAGTTAACCCTTTCCCTAAGGAGCCAAAATGAAAGCGATTATCATAAGTTTAATTGCGCTATGTGGCTTATCTACAGAGGTTAATGGAGAGGTTTATCAAGCAGATATAGAGCGAGGTCAGGCATTGGCTACGGCACAGTGTGAGTCATGCCATGGCAATGCGGTGATCGCTATGGCCAAGCAATTCCCAAACTTAAAGGGACAAAAATTAGCTTATCTTAATAAACAGCTCGTCGATTTTAAAACCGGTTTACGACTCGATCCTTTGATGCAATCACAAGTCAGCGCGTTAAGCTCTGAGCAATTACAAGATGTGGCGCTGTTTTATAGCCAGCAAGTTACACCGAACCTAAGTGCGAATTAGCATTATTGTGGGGACTATTTGAATGAAGTCGAATGTGGCTTGCTAGGAATGCGGGATGATGTTTCTTGGCCGCGATGATTAAGCGGCCTGTTAACCTAGACTGCGTTGTAAGCGATAGAAGTAGTCATGCCATTCTGCTTGCGCCGTTGCGGCTTGTTCATCGTCAACCAATTCGAATTTAACTGTCTGCCCTGGGCGAGTTTGCGCGAGTTTCCACAGATCGGCTTCAATAATCACGGCGATTTGAGGATGATTGCTGGTGGTCTTAGCATCGGCAAGTAACACTAAAGGTTGCCCTGAAGCTGACACTTGAATGACTCCTGGCTTGACTGTATGTGATTGAATGGGAAATGGTTTTGCTAAGGTCAATATTTCCCCGTTGAGTATTGCACTTGCACGATTGCTTTCTGCCGAAAGTTGCCACTGTGTTTGCCAGAATATTTGCTGAGATTTCAACGAGAAGGCTTGGGTGTGCTTTGTTGCGAGTGCGCGAATATGCCCATTCCAACTTTTTTGAATTGCGCCAACTTGCCTTCTTAGTGGATGAGCGGAACCTAAGGTCAGGTTATCGCCAGCTTCTAATGCGCGGCCATGAAATCCACCGATACCTGAGGTTAAATCAGTTGCAGCAGAATCCATCACTAGCGGCACTTTAACGCCGCCGTCAACCGCAACATAGGCACGCATGCCTTTATTTCCCCCTCTAAGACTGAGTTTTTGTCCTGCCTTAATGGAGTAACGCCAGCCGCAAACTATGGGTTTATTGTCTATGCGGGCATCGAAATCGGCACCGGTTAAGGCAATCCAAGCATCGCGTTTAAACAAAAAAATCGATTGTCCGAAGGTCAATTCCAGTACGGGTGTATTGTCTGGATTTGAGAGTAGGCGGTTTGCTAAACACAGTGCAGGTCTATCTAAGGCACCAGCTTGGGTTACGCCTAAATGTCGATATCCCATGCGTCCGATATCTTGAACTGTGGTTAGTGCACCCGCTTTTATTACCTCGATCATCAAATTTTCCGTTGTTAGCTCGCGAGTAGATTGTTAATCACTTAAAGGGAGACAAAATATGTATCCCTTTAGGAATGGTAGGCATATTGTCAGTTAAATGATGCTGAAATGTAAGTTTTTTGAGGTTTCAACTTGTAACCAAGATTGTCTTTGTAAAAGCAGTGATGGTGGGATAGAAGAAGTCCGAAATGAATTGAATATGTTACACTTAAGCTAAGTATTAGCCTCTCTACAATGCCTTAATACATGGCTTGAGCTGATCAAAATGGATTTATGATGGGCAATATTTAACTGACTTTTTAACAATTATTTATAATGACAGGTTGATGCTTCTTGATTAAATCACTTTTTAACAAACTCTTTAATATTCGTGATACGGCGACCGTTGAGAGACCCAAAAGTTTTTCAACGACGGACTTAGGTA
Source organism: Shewanella sp. NKUCC05_KAH (assembly GCF_019345585.1). NCBI lineage: Bacteria > Pseudomonadati > Pseudomonadota > Gammaproteobacteria > Alteromonadales > Shewanellaceae > Shewanella > Shewanella sp. NKUCC05_KAH. Next base: position 33,317 of record NZ_JAHKQZ010000025.1, on the reverse strand, counting down.
AGTCGCTTGAACCTGCGCGAAAGCCAGCTAAATCTCTTGAAGATATTAGCGTGGTATCTGTCGATTTATCTGCACTCTTTTATAGTTTGTTATTTCCGACACGGGTTAAGGACACTGGCGGTGTAGCGAATAATCTTGAACGTAGAGTCATGGCTGAGATAGAGCAGGCCTTAGCGTCGCCACAAGTCATCGCCGAAAAAGTGTTAAAGCTGCCGTCAAAGGTATTGGAGTTAGATCGTAAATTGGCCGACCCACAATTTGATATTAAGGATCTATTAGCGCTTATCGAGCGAGATCCTTTATTGAGTATTGAGGTGCTTAAGCTGTGTAATTCTCCCGCGTTTAAACGTAGCGATAGGGATATCACCAGTTTACAGCAGGCTTTGGTACAGCTTGGCCGCGAACAGTTGAGAAAATTTGTCACCACTTGTTTAGTGCGTGAAATGTTGGATATCAAACCAATCTATTTCCGTCGTTTTGGGGCAGAAATTTGGCGCCATTCGATGCAGGTTGCTTTTCTCGCCAGTGAGTTAAGCGATGAAGATCAAGATACGGCTTTTTTATTGGGCCTATTACACGATGTCGGCAAGTTGGCCATTTTTAAAATGCTCCTCGATGCATTTGTACAGGCAGAGCCGGGAGAACAGCCTAATTCTGGATTATTTAGACAAGTGATGACGACGAAATCGTTAACCTTGAGTTCATTGCTTGCTAAGCATTGGCAGTTACCCAATACCTTTGAAACAGAATTAGACAAGCTTGCCAGTGTAAACTCGCGCCCGCAAGCGGGGCTCGCCGCTGTGGTGTGGCGGGCGAATGTGATCAGCGAGATTTCTATGCTGCATCAAGCAGGGCAATTATCCCCTGAGATACTGACGAATTTACTGCAGCAAGTTAACTTGGATCATGCCCAATTTGATGGCTTACATCAAAAACTGCTGCAGTTCTGATTGGGCAATTTAATACTTGTGGTATAAGAAATCAGGACAATAAAAAACGCGCTATGTAGCGCGTTTTTTATAAGGTGATAATTTTATAAACCTTAGTATCGTTATTGCAGTAGTGATATATCCGCTACGTGCAGGAATTGCTCGCGTAGATTATTCAATAATGCTAAACGATTGTTTTTCAAGGCTTCATCATCCGCCATAACCATTACATCTTCGAAAAACTGATCGACGCTTTCACGCAGTCCAGCTAACAAAGTTAAGGCTTGTTGGTAATCAGCATTGGCAAACAAAGGTGCCAACTGTGGTTGTAGCTCGTTTAACTTGGCCGCTAATGCTTGCTCTGCGGCTTCGGTCAACAAACTTGCATTGATCGTTGTCGGTAAAGCGCCTTCAACCTTAGCCAGAATGTTAGATACACGTTTGTTCGCTGCTGCAAGTGCGCCAGAAGCTTCTAGGCTTCTAAAGTGTGATACTGCATTGATACGACTATCAAAATCAGCTGGGCGTGTTGGGCGACGTGCTAGCACGGCTAAGATCACATCAACACCAATACCTTTATCTTGATACCAAGCGCGGAAGCGAGCCATTAAGAACTCTAACACTTCGTCGCTTGCATTGGCGTTGCTTAAGTTAGTGCCGTGGAGCTCCTGAGCTTTGGCTATCAGCGTTACTAAGTCCAGTGGCAGTTTATTCTCAACGATAATACGCAGCACACCGATGGCGGCACGGCGTAGGGCAAAGGGATCGGTAGCGCCTTTGGGTGCTTGGCCAATACCAAAGATACCGACTAAAGTATCGAGCTTGTCTGCTAATGCGACTGCGCAAGATACGCCAGCACTAGGCACTGTATCGCCAGAGAACTTAGGCTTGTATTGCTCTTCCATCGCAATCGCAACAGCTTCGGTTTCACCATCAAGGCGGGCGTAGTGCATGCCCATAGTGCCTTGAGTGTCGGTAAACTCCATCACCATATTGGTCATCAAATCGGTTTTAGATAACAAACCTGCACGGGCTGCATCAACCGTATTTGCGCCAGTTTGCTCGGCAATAAAGGCGGCTAGGGCAGAAATACGATTCACTTTGTCTTTTAAGGTACCGAGCTGCTGTTGGAACAGGACGGTTTCTAGGCTAGGTAACCGCGATTCCAGCGTGTGTTTTTTATCGGTATTAAAAAAGAACTCGGCGTCGGCAAGACGTGGGCGAACGACTTTCTCGTTACCTGAGATAATTTGCGCGGGATCTTTAGATTCGATATTGGCCACAAAGATAAAGTTTGGCAGTAACTTGCCTGCATCATCAAAGACTGGGAAGTATTTTTGGTCGCCTTTCATGGTATAGACCAAAGCTTCAGACGGTACACTTAAGAATTTTTCTTCGAAGCTAGCGGTCAATACTACTGGCCATTCAACCAAAGAGGTGACCTCTTCCAGCAGGCTATCTTCGATATCGGCTGTGCCACCAATCTTAGCGGCGGCTTTTTCGGCATCGGCTTTGATTAATGCTTTACGGCTTTCGTAATCGGCGATGACTTTGCCTTTTTCTTTTAGGTCGGCAAGGTAATGATCAGCGTGTGCTAATTCAAACTGCTTGAGCCCCATAAAGCGGTGACCGCGAACAGTGCGTGCTGATTTGATACCCAGCAATTCACCTTCAATCAACTCACTGCCTAACAACATAGTCGCGGTGTGCACAGGGCGAATAAATTGGGTTTTATTATTGCCCCAGCGCATTGGCTTAGGAATGGGCAATTTATCGAGTGCACGTTGAGCCATAGCAGCGATCAAACTTTTGGTTTCGACGCCTTCAACTTTGGCGTTATGGACTAACCATTCGCCTTTATCTGTAACTAAACGTTCGGCTTGTTCAACAGTAATACCATTACCACGTGCCCAACCTTCAGCGGCTTTCGTCGGTTTGCCTTCAGCATCGAATGCTGAACTTACGGCTGGACCGCGTTTTTCAACGACTTTGTCAGCTTGCGCAAGGGCCAGTTCAGTGACGTTAATAGCCAGACGACGTGGCGCTGCGTACCAAACGGCTGAGCTGAACGCTAAATCGGCTTTGGTGAGTTCTTCAGTAAAGTTAGCTAAAAAGGATTCAGCCAGTTTACGCAGTGACTTAGGTGGTAACTCTTCCGTACCTAACTCTATGAGTAAGTTTTCAAAATTCATGTTTTTACCTCTACTTACACATTGGGAAGCCAAGCGCTTCGCGTGCCTGATAATAAGATTCAGCGACCGCTTTCGCCATAGTACGAACGCGTAAGATGTAGCGCTGGCGCTCGGTAACTGAAATGGCATGGCGGGCATCGAGCAGGTTGAAGGCGTGTGAGGCTTTCATCACTTGCTCGTAGGCGGGCAGAGGTAAAGGTTTTTCTAGCGACAATAAATGCTGACACATTTTTTCGCACTGATCGAACAGGGTGAACATAAAGTCCACATCGGCGTGCTCGAAGTTATAGGTCGATTGCTCGACTTCGTTTTGATGGAACACATCGCCATAGGTGATTAGGCCTAGTGGACCATCGGTCCATACGAGATCATAAACGCTATCAACGCCTTGGATATACATGGCCAGACGCTCTAGGCCATAGGTGATTTCACCTGTGACTGGGCTGCATTCGATGCCGCCGACCTGTTGGAAGTAAGTAAACTGAGTCACTTCCATACCATTAAGCCAAACTTCCCAGCCTAAGCCCCAAGCACCTAGTGTTGGTGATTCCCAGTTATCTTCCACAAAGCGGATATCGTGGATTTGAGTATCAATACCCAGTGCTTGCAGTGAGCCTAAATACAGCTCCTGAATATTGTCAGGCGAAGGTTTTAACACGACTTGGAACTGGTAGTAGTGCTGCAGGCGGTTAGGGTTTTCACCGTAACGACCATCTGTAGGGCGGCGCGATGGCTGCACATAGGCACTGCTCATAGGTTCAGGACCTAAAGAACGTAGGAAAGTTTGTGGGTGGAATGTACCCGCGCCGACTTCCATATCTAAAGGTTGAACAATTGCACAGCCTTGCTGTGCCCAATATTCCTGCAGGGTGAGAATGAAACCCTGAAATGTTTTTACGTCGTGTTTTGTCGTCATGTCTACTTGTCTACTGCCGTCAGCCTGAATAGAAAATGGATTCGATTATACCTTGTAGATATCTGCTTATGTAGGTTATTTTTTACCTTCTTAATTAAAACAATAAGGTTATATACCATGGAAGAGATCCGCTGTGGCTGGGTAAGTGATGATCCCTTGTATCGTGAGTATCACGACAAAGTGTGGGGGCGACCTGTTTATGATCCAAAGGAGCTGTTTGCTAAGTTGTGTTTAGATGGTCAACAGGCCGGATTATCTTGGATAACTATCCTGAAGAAGCAACAAAATTATGAACAGGCCTTTGCTAATTTTGAACCTGAGATTATTGCGACTTTCGATGAGGCGAAAGTAGAGGAGCTCATGTTGAATCCAGGTATAGTGCGCAATCGCTTGAAGGTGAACTCTATCATCAAGAATGCTAAAGGTTATTTAGCCTATACTGCCGATGGGAAGGATTTCTCTGCATTTTTATGGAGCTTTGTGGGCGGTAAACCCATAGTTAATCAGATTAGGGCAATGTCGCAGGTTCCGGCACAAACACCAGAATCTGAAGCCATGTCAAAAGCGTTGAAGAAACTCGGATTCAATTTTGTCGGCCCAACCATTTGTTATGCCTTTATGCAGGCGGTGGGTATGGTGAACGATCATCTTGTCGAGTGTATTGCTTATCAGGCCTGTGTCGATTCTTGTGCTGAACATAGCCACTAGAATCATTAATCGTTGAGCTGACTGATATTAAAGAAAACTCTTGTAGAGTATCCAAATACAAAAAGCATGTTCCACGTGGAACATGCTTTTTGAGCTTCGCTGGAACTCATCTTGTTAAACTTAAACGGTCTCAACAGGAAAGCTATTCTCCTTAGACTTGAAAGTGCCCTTAGAGTTTCTCAAAGAAAAACGGCTTACGCTGTGCTTTATCCCCATTAAGTTCATTCATAGTCTCTGCATCAAATAACTTACCATTGACCATAGTATGAGTGACTCTGTCGGTGACTCGAATGTCGGCTAATGGATCACCATCAATAACGATCAAGTCTGCGAGCTTACCTTCTTTGATAGAACCTAGTTGCTGCTCCATGCCAAAGGTCGTCGCTGGATTAATGGTGGCCGTTTTCAACACTTCCATATTGCTCATGCCGCCTTGGGCAAACATCCACATTTCCCAATGTGCCGCTAAACCTTCACGCTGACCGTGGGCGCCAATATTTGGGTGAACCCCTAACTTATTGAGCTCGTTAGCAACCTTAGTAACATTGAAATGATTGTAGTGGCTCTCTGGAGCATGGGGGCGTCGCATTGATCTTGCTTGTAAAATATCGGCTGGCACATACATGGATAGGCGTGGATGTGCCCACACATCGGTTTTATCATACCAGTAGTTTTCACCAGAAATACCACCATAGGCAACCACTAAGGTTGGCGTGTAACCAACTTTAGTCTGGCTCCAAAACTGTTTGATATCGTTATAGATTGAACCAACGGGGAGTGAGTGCTCAATCGTAGTATGTCCATCGGCGACCATGCTTAAATTATGTTGCAGCAAGCTACCACCTTCAGGGACAACCATCATTTCAAGTTCACGTGCGGCAGCGATAACTTGCTGCCTCTGATTTCGGCGCGGCTGGTTGTAGCTTTTTACGCTAAACGCCCCGACTTTTTTCAGACGTTCAAGATGAAACTTGGCATCATCCAATGAGTCTATGTGCGATGTGTAACCCGGTGCATTTGCGCCATAGAGTATGGTGCCGGTGGAGAATATTCGTGGGCCAACAATATTGCCTGCTTTTTGTTGCTCAGATGCGGCAAAGATTTCTGTAGTGTCATTCGATGGATCGTGAATAGTGGTGACACCCAAGGATAAGCCTGAATACAGCGCCCAGTTCTGTTGTGGCACAATTTCATCATCTGCTTGCGGTCCATGGGCGTGGGCATCGAATAGTCCTGGCATGATGGATTTGCCTTTGATGTCGATGATCTGCGCATCCTTAGGAATCGCAACATTGGCATCGCCTACGGCGACAATATGATTGTCTTTGACTATGACCACACCATTATCAATCACTTGGTCATTTTCCATCGTAATCACTTTGCCACCGACGAAGGCGATTGTTCCACGTGGAACATCGGCCTTTTCGGTAAAGCCTAAATCGATAATGCTTGGTTGTGCCTTTTCATCTTTGTCGCGATATTGAGTGTCAACCTTGGCTTGGTACAACTCGGGGCCAAGAGTCCAATATAGTTGGTCGCTTTTACTGTTCCAACTGATACTTTCGCCCGCACGGGCACTCAATTGGCTTACGGGTAGATTGCTGGCATTGGGGCCAATCTCAACTGTCTCGCCGTGTTTAGCAAAAGGTGTTACCCAAACCTTAAAGCGTTCAGCAAAGGCGAGTTGCTCGCCATCGGGTGAAACCCTAAATTCAGTTGCATGTTTGCTGCTGTAATGAACCCGCTTATCGAAGCCGTCTAAGTTGATGGATGATAACTGCGGCGTTTCATCTTCGCTGCTATTCATAAAAAAGACGCGATCAGCATTGGCACCGAATTGAGCTTGATAGCCATCGGTACTGATCTTGCTATTTTGTTTACCTTTAATATCGACTTTATATAGCCCGGGCTCCTGCGACCAAGTTCTTGGTGTGAGGTTACCGCCTTGAGTTTTACGATACACTACGAGTTCACCATTGGGTGAAAAGGTGGGTTCGACATACTTTCCTGGTTCAGATGTTAGCTGCTTAGGTTTGCCACCTTTGGCGCTAATCACTTGTACTGTGCCTTGGTCTTGGTCATTCCAAGTGGTGAAAACAATATTTTTACCATCGCGCGACCATTGGGGATAAAGTTCTGCAATATTTTTGTCTAGATCAGTTAAGCGCGACATTCTGCCATCGGGTAAGGATTTTAACCAAATTTTCCCCAGTGCTTCGAAGGCGACTTTGCTACCATCCGGTGAGACTTGCGCCATACGTAGCATTTTTACATCGAAAACGTCTTTATCGATATCTTGCTTAAAGCGCACCGAGGGTTGTATGGCTAACTCAGTTTTTACACTAAAGGGGATATCTGTGAGTGTTTTATTGGCAACATTCAGACGATTAATTTTTCCCTTAGCCCAGAAGAAAATATCCTTGTTATCTTGTGTCCATGCCATTGTTGGATAGACGCCATGAATGGCCCAAGTCTCTTGCATATCACGGTCAAGTTCGCCAAACAGTTTAGTCGTCTCTCCCGACTTAAGGTCGAGTAGGTAGAGTGATGACTGAAAATCATCGCGCTTAATATAGGCGAGCTTAGTGCCGTCTGGGCTCGGCGTTGGCCGAATTGCACCACCCGTGCCTTCGATTAATACTTCAATCTCACCAGTTTGAGTATCGTAGCGTTTTATTTTGTAGATACCGTTGACCGAGTCCTTTGAGTAATGGAATGTTTTACCCGGCGTGTCATCTTGGCTAAAGTAGATATAGCGACCATCGGGTGAATACGCGGGTTCACCTAAATCTTTCTCATCATTAGGACGCTCGGTCAATTTAACGCCTTCACCACCCGCAACGTGGTATAGCCACACTTCGCCCGCACCCAAACTACGACTGGCGGTAAAGTGCTTACGGGCAACCAAATACTGGGAGTCTGGGCTCCAAGCTGGACTGTTTAGCAGCCTGAAGGTTTCTTGGGTAACTGTTCTTGGGTTTTTACCATCAGCATCCATAATCCAAATGTTATCACCACCATCACCATCGGACGTAAAAGCAATGTGCTTGCCATCAGGGCTATAGACGGGCTGCATCTGCCAAGCTATGCCTTGGGCTAATGGCTTAGCTTCACCGCCTGTTACTGGAATTTGGTAGATGTCACCGAGTAAGTCGAAGACGATATATTTACCATCTGGGCTGACACTTAAGTTCATCCAAGTGCCTTCATTAACATCAACTTTGACTTGCACTAAGGGAGCATTCGCTGGAGCGTTAACATTCCAAGTCGATTCTTTCGTTTCTGTGGCGTTAACTGCGAGGGTATTCATCCCAAGAGTGAGGGCAATATAAAGCGGGGTAAGTTTAGAGTTCAACATGTCACTTCCTGTTATCGTTCTTATGGGCTACATGAGCGGTATTAATCACAAGATAAAGTTTTGTTAATACTTGGTGTAGTTATCGCATAAATAGATAGGAAGGAAAACGTAAATACTGTTTCAATTGATGTTCGAGCTAGAAAGCTGATATTTATATTAGGATTGGGACAACAGAAATAGAACCAAGTTATTTGGTTCTATTTATAGAGGAGTATGGAGAACTAGCTGAGATAGGCTGATTGGATTAGCTAGGAAAGAAAATTGCTATCTCATCACCTAAGTGGATCATAGCGTCATTCAATACCCTGCATGTTACACCTCCTCGCCAATCTGGGGTGAGTGCGGCTTCTAAACCAACATGTGCAATTTCCATTTTTTTACAAGGATCGGTCTCACCTGTAATTTCAAGTAGTAACTCACCAATCTGTAAATGTTTACCAACATCTGCACTGCTAAATACTAGACCATCAACGAGCAGATTTGCTCTGCGAGTCGTCCAAGGCAATTCTGCCTCGATAGCACGACAGGCTTGTTGCCATTGTAGTTTGGAAAGCACAGTGACTTGGCGTTTGCCTGGACGACCAAATACATCTTTCTCTACACCATTTAACTGGGTGACATTGGCACAGAGAACCTCATTCATTGGGCCGCGCTTTACAGTTTTATAGGCAATTGCCAGCAGTTTTGGCATAGTTCCTCACATCCTTTTTTAATGATTAAGTCGCTAAAACGATACGACTTAAAGTCCTTTTTTGATCAAATATTGGTATGGCGTCTGAGCCGTTTCGCTGGCGATAAGGGTGTGATCCATAAACTCACAGAAGCTTGGAATATCGCGTGTCGTTGCAGGGTCATCGGCAATGATCAGCAGTGTCTCGCCTGCAGCCATTTGTCTTACCGTTTTACGCACCATCATTACAGGTTCTGGGCAACGTAAGCCTATTGCATCGAGCCTATGCTGTGCGGTTGAGAAAGCGTCGTTCATATTACCTCTACTGAACGGTTAAGCAGAATTAGCTAATGTTACTCCAGCCCCCATGATAAACCAAGTTGGTGGTCTCAATTTGTGATGTGGTTTGATTGGTGTGCTTTTTGTCGTTACCAAAGCTAGAGATAAAATGTTCCACGTGGAACAAACTTATGGCTTATGATAATTAACATTACTCAACGGCTTTATCAGCAGCGCTTTGAGATTGAGAGATCGGATGGATGACAGCTGTACTATTCTCTGGTGCTAAATCATTTGCTGCCGCCATAGTTTGTTGCTGCAATTTGGACGCCCGTTTGTAGCTATACATTTTTTGATCGGCTTTATGAATTAAGCTATTGGCTTCTTCATATTCATAGGGGCCAGTATCTGTAATGCCAAAGCTTAAGGAAATATTGTTTAGACTGAGTTTTATTTTTTGATTAAACCGAGTGATGAAATTCTCTCGAGCTTGTTCTTCACGACAGTTAGGCATGATGATACAGAACTCATCTCCACCATATCGAAAACAATGATCTTCAGCACGAGTGGTTTCTTTAATCGCTTTTGCGACAGCACAAAGTACTTCATCACCTGATCTATGGCCTTGAGTGTCATTAAATAATTTAAAATCATCTACATCTAAGTAGATGACACATACAGGCTCGGCGCGTCTTTGGGCTGCTCTGAGTATGCGAGTTGCGGTTTCTTGTAAGTGCCTTACGTTGAGCAAACCTGTTAAGGGATCGGTTTGCGAGAGTTCTTCTAACTGCTGGGTCCGCTCTTTGACTTTGCTTTCCATGCTTTGGGCATATTTCTCAGCCTTATCTTTAGCGTTCTCAATCTCGGAGACTAAGCTGCGAATATAAGTATCGAATACTAGTGTGACATCAAACAGCACGAGTTTATCAATTGCGGCTCGAATACGTTCGGCTTGACGTACATCTTGTACTGAGCCGTTGATCACTGCATAGATCAACTCCTTGAGTGTGTGTACCGCAGACAGGTAAAGTTTGGGCTCAACACCAATGCGTTTATGGACTAAACCAATCCGTAGGCGATTGTTTACGTACTCAAGATCATAAACACCATTAAATAAATCAAGCACATATCTTCTCTGTGCGGTACGCAGGCGGGCAAGGGTGTCTGAGTCTCCAATCAAGAGCGCAATTTCTGACACACTGGTTTGTAAGCCGTAAAAGTCATCGACGATTTTATCGATGTTTTCTTCGATGATAGGCTTAAAGGATTGTAGGGCCTTTACATCGCCCCCAGTAAAAGAGAAGAGCGCCTTACGAGACTCGATCTCCAACTCAGTGATCCGCATTTGTTCGAAAAGGGTCTGTTCCGTTTGTAGCATCAGGCATTCCTCTGGTAAAACAACGAATTGCATCCTTGCACTACACTGCCTAGATTTGGCTGATGATTGCTTGCCTGTTGTCGTCCACAATAGCCAGTAATGCCCTTGTAGTTAAGTCGATAACGGACTGATTTTCAAATGAACAGCAGAAGAAATGAGAAATATTAATATTTACGATGGCAGAAGATTTGGCATAAAAAAAACCGGAACAAGTTCCGGCTTTGATAATTATTCGATTAACGAATTAAACGCGTTCGAACACAGTGGCGATACCTTGGCCTAAACCAATACACATGGTCGCTAAACCTAAGGTCGCGTCTTTGTCTTCCATCAAGTTGATCAGCGTCGTAGAGATACGTGCACCTGAACAACCCAGTGGGTGACCTAATGCAATCGCACCGCCGTTGAGGTTGATTTTGTCGTCAACCACATCCGCTAAGCCTAAATCTTTTACACAAGGTAAAGACTGAGCTGCAAACGCTTCGTTCAGTTCAATCACATCTAAATCGGCAACTGTGATACCGGCACGAGCCAGCGCTTTTTGCGTGGCTGGCACTGGGCCGTAACCCATGATAGCCGCATCACAACCAGCAACCGCCATAGAGCGAATACGTGCACGAATTGGTAAGCCAAGTGCGCGCGCTTTAGATTCTTCCATGATTAACATGGCTGAAGCGCCATCAGACAGTGCAGAAGAAGTACCCGCAGTGACAGTACCGTTGACTGGATCAAATACCGGACGCAGTGCTGCTAGAGATTCCATTGTGGTTTCTGGGCGGATCACTTCGTCTTGGAGGACTTTAATTAAGGCACCGTTAGCATCGTGACCTTCAATGCCATAGATTTCCTTAGCAAAACGGCCTTCAACTGTGGCTGCATAAGCGCGTTGATGAGAACGTACCGCAAAAGCATCTTGCTGCTCACGGGTAATACCGTGCAATTTACCCAGCATTTCAGCCGTTAACCCCATCATGCCAGAGGCTTTTGCCACGTTATTAGCAAGACCTGGGTGGAAGTCGACACCATGGCTCATAGGCACGTGGCCCATGTGTTCTACGCCACCAATAATAAAGGTGTCGCCCATGCCAGTCATAATCGCACGCGCCGCTTGATGGATAGCATCCATTGACGAACCACATAGGCGGTTAACCGTCACAGCGCCAGCGGTCTTTGGAATGCCGGCTAATAGTGAAGCATTACGGGCAATGTTGAAGCCTTGCTCTAGGGTTTGTTGCACACAACCCCAAATCACGTCTTCAATCAGGTTTGGGTCGAGTTGCGGATTACGCAGCAACAGACCTTTCATCAATTCGGCAGACAGAGTTTCTGCACGTACATTACGAAATACGCCAGCCTTTGAGCGGCCCATCGGAGTACGAATGCAGTCTACGATAACAGCTTGTTTCATGATTAAATTCCTTTCCCGCTAATTAGGCTTGGTAGTAGCTACCGTTATTGGCTGCTAATGTACGCATTGCATCTGTGACTTGATACAGACCGCCCAAGTGAGCATATTTGTCTGCTAAGGCTACAAAGTTTGCGACACCCATGGTATCCAAGTAACGGAACACGCCGCCTCTGAATGGTGGGAAACCTAAGCCATAAACCAGGCCCATATCCGCTTCGGCAGGTGATGCGACAATGCCTTCTTCTAAACAGCGCACGGTTTCGATGATCATAGGGATCATAGTACGGGCAATAATGTCATCGGCTTCAAAGGCTTTTAAGTCGCCAAAGGCATCTTTCAATAGGCCGTAGCTCGTAGGATCGACATCTTTCTTCGGTTTACCACGGCTATCGACTGAATAGGCATAGAAACCTTTGCCATTTTTCTGGCCAAGACGTTTATTTTCAAACATCACATCAATCGCATCAGTACCTGATTTACCCATTCGATCAGGGAAACCTTCAGCCATAACGGCTTGGGCGTGATGACCTGTGTCTAAACCTACTACGTCAAGCAGGTAAGCAGGGCCCATTGGCCAACCGAATTGTTTTTCCATTACTTTGTCGATTGCAGCAAAGTCGCCACCTTCGGCAAGTAAGCCGTTAAAGCCTGCAAAGTAAGGGAAGAGTACGCGGTTAACGAAGAAGCCTGGGCAATCGTTTACCACGATTGGGGTTTTGCCCATTTTGCTGGCGTAAGCCACAACAGAGGCGATGGTTTCTTCAGAACTGCGCTCACCACGGATAACTTCTACCAACGGCATTTTGTGCACTGGGTTGAAGAAATGCATACCGCAGAAACGCTCAGGTTTCTTCATGCTCTTAGCGAGCAAGTTGATTGAAATCGTTGAGGTGTTTGACGCGATAATTGCATCTTCACTCACATAGCCTTCAACTTCGGCTAAAACCTGTGCTTTAATTTTTGGATGTTCAACAACGGCTTCAACGACGACATCACTGTGTTTGAGCGCAGCATAATCTAATGAAGGCGTGATGTTGTTCAGCACTTTGGCCATTTTTTCTGGCGTTGAACGACCACGAGCAACTTGGGCAGACAGCAGTTTGGCGGCTTCATTGAGGCCTAAATCTAATGCTGGCTGGGCAATGTCTTTCATGACAATCGGTGTGCCTTTGCTGGCGCTTTGGTAGGCGATACCGCCGCCCATAATGCCAGCACCTAATACGGCAGCGTTTTTCACTTCTTTGGCTAATTTACCCGCTTTTTTCGCTTTGCCTTTAACGAATTGATCATTAAGGAAGATACCGATAAGCGCTTTAGCAACGTCAGTTTTAGCCAGTTTGATAAAGGCTTGATGCTCGATTTGCAGTGCTTCGGTGCGGCCTTTAGTTGATGCTTGCTCAATTACGCTTACTGCGGCCATTGGTGCAGGGTAGTGTTTACCCGCAACCGCAAACACCATGCCTTTGGCTGTTGTGAATGACATCATAGCTTCAAGTTTTGGCAGTGTTAGTGCAGACAGCTTGCGGTTACGACGCGCTTGCCAATCCAACTTTTCAGCAACAGCATCTTTGAGCATTTGAATCGCAGCCGCTTCTAATGCTTCTGGCGCAACCACAGCATCCACAGCACCGACTTTCAGTGCATCTTCAGCGCGTTGGTCGTTACCTGTGGTGATCCATTCAAGTGCGTTATCAGCACCAATCACACGTGGCAGACGAACTGTGCCGCCAAAGCCTGGGATGATGCCGAGTTTAGTTTCAGGTAAACCGATTTTGGCTGTGGTATCTGCGATACGAAAATCCGTTGCCAGAATGGTTTCACAGCCGCCACCTAAGGCAAAGCCTTTGATTGCAGATGCTGTTGGGAAAGGTAAGTCTTCGAGTTTGTTGAAGACAGCGTTGGCTTGTTCAACCCAAGAGAGCAGTACGGCGTCATCTTGTGCGAATAGGCCTAAAAATTCGGTAATGTCGGCACCCACAATAAAGGTATCTTTACTTGAGGTCAGCACTAACGCTTTGATATTGGAATTTTGCTTGATGCTGTCTAATGCGGCATCGAGCGAAGCGAGGGTTTCTCTGTCGAATTTGTTCACCGAACCGGGTGCGTTAAAGCACAGCTTGGCAATATTATCCTCGAGTAACTCAACTTGAATTGTAGGACTTTGGTAGATCATTGCTTGCTTCCTTTTGGCTTAAAAGTGATACCCACCATTATGTGTTGGTGCTAGTACGACTCTCTATCTCACAGCAGCTTCGGCCATCATTTGACCAGTTGTATGCCAGTGTGCTTCGAAATTCGATAAATTACAACACCCAATTTAAACGACTGTTTAATTTCTTGTCGGCTAGAGTGATTTTTCACCTTTGTGATACACTGCACAGAGTGTAGAACACCTAGAATGCGTTAAATCACTTTGCGGATAAATAGGTCTTTGTGGCTGTTTTCCTTAGACGTTTAAACGCTGCAGCCATGCTAGGGTTGAATAGAATTATTAAAAATAATCATGATGTTATCGCTTTTATGTTCTTTGTTTAGCAGCCATGTATTTTAGATTGAGTGACAGTTTAACGTTTTGATTGAATCTGTTGTTCATGATCAGATTAAGATTATGTGGGCAAATTTGGCTCATAATATTAACTTTTATTCATTGCAGGAGATGACAAATGGATCAGTTGGCTCATCACTATCGTGCCCATATTGCCGAGTTAAACCGCCGAGTCGCAGAGATTTTGTCTCGAGAAGCCTTGTCTGGTTTAGTGATCCATTCGGGTCAGCCGCATCGGATGTTTTTGGATGATATCAATTATCCCTTTAAAGCAAACCCGCACTTCAAGGCATGGTTGCCAGTGTTAGATAATCCGAATTGCTGGTTAGTCGTCAATGGTCGCGATAAGCCGCAGCTGATTTTTTATCGTCCTGTGGATTTTTGGCACAAAGTATCCGATGTGCCGGATATGTTCTGGACTGAGCATTTTGATATTAAGCTGTTAACTAAGGCCGATAAGGTCGCTGAGCTGTTACCCAAAGACACAGTTAATTGGGCTTATTTGGGTGAGCATTTAGATGTAGCCGAAGTGCTGGGTTTTACCAGTCGCAATCCCGATGCTGTGATGAGCTATTTGCATTACCACAGAACCACTAAAACTGAATATGAGCTGGAATGTATGCGCCGCGCCAACCAAATTGCGGTGCAGGGACATTTGGCTGCTAAAAATGCCTTTTATAATGGTGCGAGCGAGTTCGAGATCCAGCAGCACTATTTATCTGCAGTTGGCCAGAGCGAAAATGAAGTGCCCTACGGCAATATTATTGCTCTTAATCAAAATGCGGCGATTTTGCATTACACCGCGCTCGAGCATCAAAGCCCTGCGAAACGTTTGTCTTTTCTTATCGATGCGGGCGCGAGCTACTTTGGTTATGCGTCTGATATCACTAGAACCTATGCATTTGAGAAGAATCGTTTCGATGAGTTGATCGCTGCGATGAATAAGGCGCAGCTGGAGCTCATCGACATGATGCGCCCCGGCGTGCGTTATCCTGATTTACACTTAGCGACTCACGCTAAAGTCGCGCAAATGCTATTGGATTTTGATTTAGCCACGGGTGATGCCCAAGGTTTGGTTGATCAAGGCATTACCAGTGCTTTCTTCCCCCATGGTTTAGGCCACATGTTAGGTTTACAAGTGCATGATGTGGGTGGCTTCTCCCACGATGAGCGCGGTACCCATATCGCGGCCCCCGAGGCCCACCCATTTTTGCGCTGCACCCGCATTTTAGCGCCAAACCAAGTGCTGACTATGGAACCTGGGTTATACATCATAGATACTTTGCTCAATGAGCTTAAACAAGATAGTCGTGGCCAACAGATCAACTGGCAAACGGTTGATGAGTTAAGGCCTTTTGGCGGTATTCGTATCGAAGATAACGTCATAGTGCATCAAGACAGAAACGAGAATATGACCCGTGAGCTCGGCTTAGCCGATTGATGTTTGAAAATAGATTAGGGCGAATTCGTGCTCGAAAGTTATAACGTTCCCTGTGATGAAATCGTCATTGAAGAAGAGATAAAGCATAGTCGCTTTATCTCTTTTCTCTTTCATTGCGATAGTGTCGATAAATTAAAGTTAGTACTTACTGACATAAAGCGTGACTATCCCGGCGCAAGCCACTATTGCTCAGCTTTTGTTGCTGGCGCACCGGATGATAGCGTCTTGATTGGTTCGAGTGATGACGGTGAGCCTGCTGGCAGTGCAGGCCGCCCTATGTTAGCTGTGTTGCAAGGGGCACATATTGGCGAAGTTGGCGCTGTTGTCGTGCGTTACTATGGCGGTACTAAGCTAGGCGTAGGTGGACTCGTTCGGGCTTATACGTCGGGCTTAAGGCAAGGCTTGATTCAATTACCGAAGCAACTCAAACAGTTACGGTATCCCGCCAAGTTGCATTGTGATTATGCGCAGCTGCGCGATGTCGAGCATCTATTACAGCAAGTGGATGCCGTGATCATTGATAAGCAATTTGCCGCAGCGGTCGATATTGTGTTTGAGATAGGGCGAGAGCAACAGGCATGGCTTTGTGAGTCGCTGGCGACACTGAGTCAAGGAAGTTTGAGGCCCGAGTTTGAGCT
Organism: Shewanella sp. NKUCC05_KAH; assembly: GCF_019345585.1. Lineage (NCBI taxonomy): Bacteria > Pseudomonadati > Pseudomonadota > Gammaproteobacteria > Alteromonadales > Shewanellaceae > Shewanella > Shewanella sp. NKUCC05_KAH. The sequence goes on along the minus strand of NZ_JAHKQZ010000025.1, from coordinate 16,855 downwards.
GTGATGCCTGCGTAAATTATGCCAAAATAGCCCAAATGCTGAAAATACCTTTACAGCCAATGGAATAATTGAACTCGCGTAATGCAATATAAAACCATAATTAGAATCATAGGCCTGCTGATTGGTTTATTTTCAATCACTATGCTGCCACCAGCACTGATCGCTGTTTGGTATAACGATGGCGGCGGCACGGCGTTTATGCAGGCATTTTTTGTTAGCCTATTTATTGGTTTTTGGCTCTGGTATCCGAACCGCCACTGCAAAGAAGAATTGCGTACGCGAGAGGGCTTCCTGATTGTCGTGCTGTTCTGGACTGTACTGGGTTCTATTGGTGCCTTGCCGTTTATCTTTTCGAGTCAGCCAGACTTAAGCTGGACAGACAGCTTCTTTGAATCTTTTTCTGCGTTAACCACCACCGGAGCCACTGTCATTGTCGGGCTCGATTTCCTACCTAAGGCCATTTTGTTTTACCGCCATATGCTGCAATGGCTTGGCGGCATGGGGATTATTGTGCTCGCAGTGGCTATTTTACCTGTGCTCGGTGTGGGAGGAATGCAGCTTTATCGCGCTGAAATTCCAGGGCCAGTGAAAGACAGTAAGATGACCCCGCGGATAGCCGAAACCGCTAAAGCACTGTGGTATATCTATTTACTGCTAACGATTTCCTGCGCGACGGCTTATTGGTGGGCGGGCATGAGTATTTTTGACGCCATTTGTCATTCATTTTCGACCATAGCCATCGGAGGTTTTTCGACCCACGATGCCAGTATGGGCTATTTCGATAGTCCTACTATTAATCTTATTTGTGTGTTCTTTTTAATTGTTTCTGCGGTTAACTTTAGCGTGCATTTTGCGGCATTCTCACGACGTGGGATTAACGTTAGAGTCTATTTTAAAGATGCAGAATTTAAGATGCTGGTGGCTATTCAACTTATTCTCACAGCGATTTGTTTCTTCACGCTTTATCGTTCTGGTATTTATGATTCGCCAGAAGAAACCTTAGATCATGCTTTATTTCAGGCAGTTTCAGTTGCCACTACGGCTGGATTTGGCACTGATAGCTTCCATCTGTGGCCATTATTTTTACCCATACTATTAATGTTTTCGAGTTTTATCGGTGGTTGTGGTGGCTCAACTGCGGGTGGGATTAAGGTCATTCGAGTAATTTTACTGCTGTTACAGGGTTCCCGTGAATTGAAACGACTCGTTCACCCTAAGGCTATGTTTTCGATTAGGATTGGCTCTAAAGCCTTACCCGACCGCGTGGTTGATGCTGTTTGGGGATTCTTTTCTGCCTATGCGCTGGTGTTTGTGATTTGTATGCTTGCACTCATGGCGATGGGATTAGATGATATTACGGCTTTTAGTGCCACGGCGGCATGCTTAAACAACTTAGGCCCAGGTTTAGGTGAGGTAGCGAGCAATTATGCCAGTATTGGTGATGGAGCCAAGTGGGTATTGGTCGTGGCTATGCTGTTTGGTCGCCTCGAAGTATTTACCTTACTGATTTTGTTTACGCCAACTTTTTGGAAGAATTAATCATGCAGACGTTAATAATCTATTCGACGATAGATGGCCAAACATTGGCAATTTGCCAAAAAATGAAGACGATTGCTGAACAGGCGGGAGAGCAGGTTTCGCTCGCCACATTAGAGCAGGCGGAAGCGTTGAGTCTAGTGGATTTTGATAAAGTGCTGATTGGTGCCAGTATTCGTTATGGTAAACATAGACCAGAGCTTTATCAGTATGTGAATCGCCACCATGCAGTGCTAGATACTAAGATTAATGGTTTTTTTACCGTTAACGTAGTGGCGCGCAAATCCTTAAAAAATACGCCTGAAACCAATCCTTATATGCAAAAGTTTCTCAAGCTTTCACTGTGGCAACCCCAGCTGTTAGAAGTGTTTGCAGGCAAGATTGATTACCCTAAATACGGTTTCTTCGATCGGACCATGATACGTTTTATCATGTGGTTGACTAAAGGGCCAACGGATATCACAGGCACTTTTGAGTTTACCGATTGGGCAAAAGTCGATGCCTTCGGTAACCGTTTTAGCCAACATTAAAAACCATTAAGCCCTAATCACTTGCAAGAGGTTAGGGCTTAAATTTAGGCTAATTTTGCAGTGTTAGGCCGCGCAGTAGCGGCTATGCAGAATCGAAATCACTTGGGTGACTTGCTCGTTCTTGAGTTTATAGTAAACAATTTGCGAGCTCTTACGGGTATCCACCAGATCTTCTGCGCGTAATACGGCTAAATGCTGGGATAGGGCCGACTGGCTTAATGGCACTGTGGCGTTGAGCTCGGTTACGCTCAATTCTTTGTCTAGTAATAGACATAAAATCATTAGGCGATAAGGGTTCGCTATGGCCTTGAGCCATTTAGCCGCACTTTCCGCATTAGTTACCATTGCATCTACATCTATGTCATTTTGCATAAGGTCACTCACTTTATCGCTTTTGATTAGATAATTCTAATTGAACACATGTGTTTACGCAATCATACTGCTCGGCAATGCAGATCTCAATTTTTGCATCTCAGAATATGAGATACGACTGATTTGTGATCCTATCAGAGGTTTATTTAACGTAACCTTGCCACAATGGTGGTATTACTCAGTGGATCGGGAATTGCCTATGACACGCGTCCTCGTACTTTATTTTACCCGTGGTGGCCATACGGCCAAGATTGCCAGTGCAATTGCCGAGCAATTAAGATTTCGTGACGCTAAGGTTGACCTCATCGATATCAACAGTGCTGCCGCGACTTGTATTAATTGGCCTGATTATGATGTCGTTGCCTTAGGTGCCTGCGTGCTCTATGGCACCTATGATAAGAGCGTTTTTCAATTTATTGAGCAGCATGCACAGGCTCTGGGCGCATTGCCAAACAGTTTTTTCTGCGTCAATGTTGTGGCGAGAAATCCTGAAAAACGTATCCCTGCAAATAATAAATATCTGCAAAAGTTCATTGCGTTATCGCCATGGACGCCTGCTGATCTTAAAATTATTGCGGGCAAAGTGGATTATCCTTCATGGCCTTGGTATGACAGATTGGCGATTCAGTTGATTATGAAGATGACCAAGGGTCCAACTGATCCTAAGTCAGTTATCGATTATACCGACTGGGCTGATGTGAAAGTCTATGCTGATCATCTGTTGGAATTAGCTGACGTTACTGCAACTGCTTAATAAAAAAGGCGCTTAACAAGTTAAGCGCCTTTTTAGTATTCAAGCTCTACTGAATTAGTACTTCCAGAAACTCGGGTGGAACAACACCGCCACGGTTAATATTTCTAAACGACCGAGGAGCATGCCGAGTGACAACGCCCATTTAGCGACATCGGGTAGCGTTGAGAAGTTGCCTACAGGTCCAATAATAGGACCTAAACCAGGGCCTACGTTAGTGACTGCCGTAATCGCGCCCGTGAAACTGGTCACAGGATCGAGACCCGTGAGCACTAAAATCACTGACAGGCCTACAATCACCATCACAAACAGCAGGACGAAAGTGATCAGAGAGCGCACGATATCATCACTGATGATGCGGTTGTTGTAACGTTCCCTAAAGATACCGTTTGGATGACATTGCTGTTTCAATTGTTCGCGCATAATGGCCCCAGCAATTTGAAAACGGAAGATCTTAATCCCACCCGAAGTGGAACCAGAGCAACTACCGACAAACATTAAAAACAGGAAGGCGATATTGGCAAAGGCGCCCCAAGCACCGTAGTCCGTTAAGCCATAACCTGTAGTGGTGACTACCGATACCACGTTAAAGCTGGATAAACGCAGTGCATCTAGAAGTTCAATGTCGCGGGTTTGCCACAGCCAGAAGCCAATAGAACAAGAGACAAACGTGAGGAAAAATAAGAAGCCTTTGACCTGAGCATCGTTCCAAATCCGTAGATCCCTTTGCTGTATGGTTTGTACAAACATGAGTAGTGGCAAGCCACCTGCTGCCATAAAGAAAGTCCCAACCCAGTGTGCAGAGTTGGAGAACGCCGCCATTGAGCTATCTGAGGTCGAGTAGCCACCAGTCGAGAGGGTGGTCATTGCATGATTGATGGCCTGAAACCAAGTCATTCCCGCCAGATGATAGGCAACACAGCAGATACTCGTTAGTAAAATATATATAAAGAATAAATACTTAGCCATGCTTTGGGTGCGAGGCACGGCTTTATCGCTCCAATCGGATGATTCAGTGCGGAATAGCCGCATCCCGCCAACGTTTAAGAAGGGTAGAATCGCCACCGCCATTACGATAAAACCAATCCCACCTAGCCATTGCAATAAAGAGCGCCAGATTAAGATACTGTGATCCATAGTATCCAACCCTGAGAGTACAGTAGAACCTGTGGTCGTGATGCCGGACATGGTTTCAAAGAAGGCGTCGGTATAACCAATACCGTGATAAAGGGTAAATGGCATGGCCGCGAATAGGCTTACGATCAACCACGTTAGGCTGGTTAGTAGGAACATATCGCGGATATTGAGGTTAATGTTTTTGCTCTGGCCATTGTGTAAACACAGGCTTGAGCTAATGCCTGTGACTAATGCTGACACCATAAAAGAGCCCACAGTTTCCTCACCTTTGTATGCGGCGAGGAGCAGTGGGATCAGCATGAAGGCTGTCAGCATGGACAAAAACAGTCCTAAAATAAACAATAGCGGTCTAAAGTTCAGCATAAGTTGGCTTACTAAGGTTCTTAGAAGAAGAAAGCACTTGGTTGGAAAAGCTTCTCGACTTCGCCGACAAACTTTTTATTCACTAAGAACAAGATCACGTGATCTCCTTGCTCTATCACGGTTTTGTCGTGGGCCATCAGCACTTCATCATTGCGGACAATGGCGCCAATCGTTGTCCCCGGTGGCAACTTAATATCACCAATGGCTTTGCCAACGACTTTAGAAGTGCTGGCATCTCCGTGGGCGATGGCTTCAATTGCCTCGGCCGCCCCACGACGTAGAGAGTAAACGTTACAGATATCACCCTGACGAATATGAGTTAATAGTGCTGAAATCGTCGCTTGCTGTGGTGAGATTGCAATATCGATGTTGGCTTCTTGCACTATATCCACATAGGCTTCGCGTTGAATAAGCACCATGACCTTTTTCGCGCCCATACGTTTTGCTAGCAGGGCGGACATAATATTGGCTTCGTCGTCATTGGTGACCGCAATAAATACGTCGGTTTGGTCTATGTGTTCTTCGAGCAGTAATTCTTGATCTGAGGCATCACCGCAGAACACTGTGGTATTTTCCAGCTGCTCCGATAAGGCTTCTGCACGTTCTAATTTATGCTCAATCAGTTTGACCGAGTGGGTGCGCTCAAGGCGTTTTGCTAAACCTAGGCCTATGTTACCGCCACCGGCGATCATAATGTTGCGGTAGGAGTTATCGAGTTTTTGCATTTCGCTCATGACAGCACGAATGTGGCGACTGTCTGCAACGAAGAAGACTTCATCATCGGCTTCGATAATGGTCGTTCCGCGAGGCATAATAGCGCGGCCTTGGCGGAAAATCGCCGCGACCCGGGTATCAATATTGGGCATGTGTTCGCGAAGTGCCGCTAATGCATTCCCCACCAGTGGGCCGCCGTAATAGGCTCGAACAGCCACTAGGCTCAACCGGCCTTCCGCAAATTCAAGCACTTGCAATGCGCCTGGATATTCTACGAGTCGCTGGATGTAAGCGGTCACTAACTGTTCAGGGGCGATTAATTCATCGATCACGAAGCCGCCACGGGGACGACCATCGCTATTTTTGGTTTCACTGTCGATAAAGAGTTTATCGCGCATCGCCAAATAGGGTTCTGAGCGGATACGGGCAATTTTAGTCGGCGTACCAAAAAGGGTATAGGCAATCTGGCAGGCAGCCATATTACATTCATCACTATTGGTTACAGCGATAAGCATGTCGGCATCTTCTGCGCCTGCTTCTCTGAGCACATCAGGGTGAGCGGCATGGCCCGCTACGACGCGAAGGTCATATTTATCTTGCAGGGCGCGTAATCTGGATTTGTCATAATCGACAATGGTGATGTCATTGTTCTCACCCACCAAATTTTCGGCCAAGGTTCCCCCAACTTGACCCGCACCTAATATGATAATTTTCATGGCCTTGCTTACTTCCTAATCAGTCGCTTTCAATAAACGGGCATAATAAAACCCATCCATATTGTCTTGTCCTGGCGTGATTTGCCAACCTATATCCAGTGGCGAATTTTGCTGGGCAAGTGTGTCTAGCTTAGCATCTACCGTTCTATCTAAAAACGCACTGATCTGGTCGCGGTTTTCCTGCGGTAAAATCGAACAAGTGGCATAAAGAAGCGTGCCACCGGGTTTTAGCCACTTCCAGCAATGATCGAGAATTTGCTGTTGTAGTTCAGCCAACTCTTCGATGTCATGGTTTTTTCGCAACCATTTAATATCGGGATGGCGGCGGATCACTCCTGTGGCTGAGCAAGGCGCGTCCAGTAAGATACGATCAAATTGTCCGCCTTGCCACCATGAGTCTATGTTGGCCGCATCACCATGGATAAGCTCCGCTTTTAATGATAAGCGGTCAAGGTTCTGTTGCACACGCTCAAGGCGTTTGGCATCAAAATCAACAGCGACTAATTTGATACTCGGCTCAAGTTCGAGTAAGTGACAACTTTTGCCACCGGGTGCCGCGCAGGCATCGAGTATTAATTCATTCGCTTGCGGGGCAAGTAATGTCGCCGCCCATTGTGCCGCGCCATCTTGCACTGATGCAGCACCTTCATGAAAGCGTGGCAGAATGGCGACATCCTTTGGATGCGCTAGGAGAATGGCATCGGCACTGCTGCCTTCGCTCGCTTCAATGTCTATTTCGGCTAAAGCAGCGAGGTATTCGGCACGGCTCTGGGATAAGCGATTGTTACGCAGCCACATGGGCGGGCGTTCATGGCTTTGTTGAATGATGTCTTGCCATTGCTCGGGATAGGCTTCTTTTAAGCGCTTAATTAACCAAGCGGGTGTGTTATAGCTTAAGGTATCTGATTCTGTGCTTAGCGGCGATAGCTGGCGCTGAATGTTGCGCAGTACACCATTAACCACTTTGACCATGCCTTCAAATTTTAACTGGCGACAGGCTTCGGCGGTTTCTGAAATTGCGGCGTGGCTTGGAATACGAGTGAAGTACAGTTGATAGCAACCTACGATCAGGAGCTGGTGGATAATCCTCTGTTTGCCTTTAAGTGGTTTATCTAGGCATTCACTGATGCGTTTTTCTATTTGCGGCAGAGTGCGCATCACGCCGTAGCAGATCTCTGCAAGTAGGGCTTTATCTTTGCCACTGGCAAGATGTTTTTGTTGATCAGGCAATGCCACTGACAGTGACACGCCTTTTTCTAATACTTCGAAGATGGCTTTCGCAGCTAGCGCGCGCAAGTTCATGATTATTGTGCCTCGTTTGCGAGGCGAGTATTCGGGCTAAACCATTCACCTCGAGCATTGAGAATATCGGCAACATTGAGTGGCTTTTTCCCCGGAAGCTGCATACTCAGCAGGGTTAACACACCATCAGCGGTGGCAACGTCTATGCCTTTTTTGCTGGCGCTGATAATAGTGCCCGGAGCAGCTGTGCTGGTGGTTTCGCTGACTTGGGTTTGCCACACTTTAATAGTGTTACCTTGGTGCTCAAAGTAACTCACAGGCCAAGGATTAAAGGCGCGGACTTCTTGCCATAACTGTTTAGCGGATTTATTCCAGTCGAGTCTGGCTTCTTCTTTGCTGAGTTTTTCTGCGTAGTTCGCTAAGGCTTCATCTTGTTTTTCAGCAGTTAAGGTGCCATTTGCCAAACCTTCGAGTGCTTGCAATAGGGCAACGGGACCTTGTTCTGCCAGTTTCTCGTAAAGGCTGGCTGATGTGTCGTTATCTTCGATCGGCAGATAGGTTTTAAGCAGCATGTCACCAGTATCTAAACCCACATCCATCTGCATAACGGTTACGCCAGTTTCTTTGTCGCCGGCCCAAAGTGCGCGTTGGATCGGTGCGGCACCACGCCAGCGTGGCAAAATAGAACCATGAACGTTAATACAACCTAAACGCGGTGTATCTAACACGACTTTTGGCAAGATCAGACCGTAGGCTACGACCACCATGATATCGGCGTTGAGTGCGGCAAGTTCTTGTTGTGCGGGTTCTTTACGTAATGAGCCGGGTTGAAACACTGGAATACTATTGGCGATAGCGAGTTCTTTTACTGGGCTGGCGGTCAGTTTCTTGCCGCGGCCAGCGGGTCTATCGGGCTGAGTGTAAACGCCAATCACATTGTGGTGTGAGTTTAAAAGTGCTTGTAAGTGGCGAGCGGCAAAATCCGGTGTTCCGGCAAAGATGATGTTGAGTGGTTTCAAATCTGATCCTATGCTTCTTTGGCGTCCAATCGGGCCGCTTTTTCAAGTTTTTGTTTGATCCGCTGACGTTTTAGCGGCGATAAATAATCGACAAACAATTTGCCTTTGAGGTGATCCATTTCGTGTTGAATACAAATGGCAAATAACTCATCGGCCTCAACTATAAATTCGTTACCGTGCCTGTCTAAGGCTTTTACCGTGACAAATTCGGCGCGATCGACTTTGGCGTAAATCCCCGGAACCGACAGGCAACCTTCTTCATTGCAGAAGTCACCGCTGCTGGCGATAATTTCGGGGTTGATAAACACTTTGGGTCGTTCGACTTCATCCTGTAAGTCCATGACAATAAGTTGTTTATGGTAATCCACTTGGGTCGCGGCCAGACCGATACCTTTTTCTTGGTACATGGTTTCGAACATATCATCAATTTGAGTTTGCAGCTCGGCATTAAACTCTGTGATAGGTGTGGCTTGTGTCCGCAATCTTTCGTCAGGAAATTGTAATACTTTTAATTGTGCCATACATAAACTCTTAACAAGTCTGTCAAATCTCTGCCAGTTAGTTATACTGACTGATGCTAATGAGTTAATTTTAATCTTTAGTGCCTATCAATAACAGTAAAAGCTCAAATTAAGAGTTAAACAACATGGAAATACCCATGAAACGGTTAATTTTACTCGCGTTAATGACATTCAATTGCACGTTTGTTGCCGCAGATACCCTGACGCTTAAGACGGGGCATCCTGAGTCATATGTAGTGAAAAAGGGCGATACTCTTTGGGATATCTCCGCCGCGTTTCTGAATGACCCATGGAAATGGCCGAGTCTTTGGGATGTAAACCCACAGATAGCTAACCCCCACCTTATTTACCCTGGAGATCAACTCACTCTGGTATTTATTGATGGTCAGCCCCGCCTTGTGCGTAATGGTGCTACTGTCGATAGTGCTAAACCCCATGTAAGAAAGAGTCCCGAGGGACGTGTCATTGCTAAGAGTAATGCTATTCCAGCCGTTGATTTAGCCTTGATTGAACAATATTTAGTGCAGAATCGGGTCGTCGAGACTCACTGGCTTACTGAGCAACCTATGGTGCTGGCAGGTGAAAGTCCATCGCGTCACCATATTGTGGGTGATGTGATTTATATTGATGCTGAACTGCCAATAAACCAAAAATATGGTATTTACGAACGTGGTCGCGAGTTTTTCAATAAAGAGTCAGGCGAAGCGTTAGGACAAGAAGCCATTTTGTCGTCTACTGGGCAAGTGATTGAGTCTGGTAAGGTTTCAAAAATTAAGTTGCTAACGAGCTTTCGCGAAACCAAAGCAGGCTTCAGAGTATTGCCGATGGAAAGTGATTCCTTGATGTCAGCTTACTTTACTCCTAAACCTGCGGAATTAAAGATACCGGCTTTAGTGTTAGCGACAGAATCAAATTTGCGTGAAGCGGGTAAGTTGAATGTCGTGTACTTAGATAAAGGCACTCAGGATGGCGTCGAGCCTGGGGTGGTATTTTCTATTTATCGTGATGGTGAGGTTATTGTTATCAACAATGACGGTACGCCTGTCCCTGCAATTGAACGTACTGCCTATGATAACCTAATGGCGTCAGTCTCTTCGGATCGTGCAGTTAAGATGCCGGATGTTTATCATGGTAAGTTGTTAGTGTTTAAAGTGTTTGATAAGGCGAGCTTAGGTTTGATTGTCTCCACCGAGCGGCCTGTTCGTGTCGACGATAAGTTAATCGCCCCAGAATCTTTAGCCTTAAGAGGTCTATAATCTCTGAAAATTTGGTCGATTGGTTAGTTGTTTGTGCTGTATCTGGGCTAGGACCCGCTCGGATCCAACAATTATTAACGCACATGGAAGTGGACGACCTCAGACAAAGGTTAGAGCATGAGAGACAAGCGCTACCTTTATCTGATCATCTGCTCCATAGCCTTGTTATTGATTATCAAAAAGTGGATGTCGCCCTCGAATGGCAACAGCAAGCCGCCGATCATCATCTGCTTTGTTTCTCTGATCCGCTTTATCCCCCATTATTAAAACAACTCTCAGATCCGCCCGCTGTCCTGTTCGTTAAAGGTTGCTTAGAGGCGTTAGCCCTTCCTTATCTTGCGATTGTTGGCAGTCGTAATGCTTCTCCTGGCGGATTGCAGGTCGCTTATCAACTGGCTGCTGAGATGTCCTCAATGGGATTTGGTATCTGTAGTGGCATGGCGATGGGGATTGATGGGGCGGCCCATAAAGCCTGTGTTGAGCATCAAGGGTGCACTATTGCCGTACTAGGAACGGGCATAGAGATCATTTATCCACGAAAACATCGACAGCTTTATCATGATATTCAGCGGCAAGGCTGTATACTTAGCGAGTTTTGGCCTGATACTGGTCCCTTTGCGGGTAATTTCCCGAAACGAAATCGCATTATTAGCGGTCTATCTTTAGGTACTCTTGTGGTTGAAGCCTGTCGCAAAAGCGGCTCTTTAATCACTGCTAGGTTGGCGATGGAACAAGGGCGTGAGGTGTTTGCCGTTCCGGGCTCAATCTTAGGTGGTTACCATCAAGGCTGCCATGATTTATTACGTGATGGAGCAAAGCTTGTGGAAACCGCTGCCGATATAGTGGAAGAGTTGGCAAGTTTAACCGCTTTCCACCTTGAAGAATTGAAGTTATGCCACCATATACAGCAAGGCGAGATTTGTAATTTGCCATTTTCGTCTCTGTTAGCTAGTGTAGGTTATGAAACTACATCAATTGATGCAGTCGTTGAACATAGTGGAAAAACGATAGATCTGGTGTTAGAACAAATGCTTGAACTTGAGTTGCAAGGTTGGGTAATAGCAGTACCCGGTGGTTACGTCAGAGTAAAGAGGAGCTAGCCATGTTTGATATCCTCATGTATCTATTTGAAAACTATGTTCACAGTGAAGTTGAACTACTAGTTGATGAAGACGAGTTAACCAAGGAACTCACTCGTGCCGGATTTCATCAATCCGAGATTTTAAAAGCGTTAACTTGGTTAGAGCGCTTAGCTGAATTACAAGAAGGCGATAAACCTTATCTTTGTAATCACGATCAGCATTCGTTTCGTATCTATACAAAGGACGAAATGGACAAGCTGGATGTAGAATCCCGCGGTTTCTTGTTGTTTTTAGAGCAAGTTAAAGTGCTGAATGTCGAAACCCGTGAAATGGTGATCGATAGAGTGATGGAGTTGGATGAACCAACCCTGATTTTAGAAGATCTCAAATGGGTTATCTTAATGGTGCTGTTTAATGCTCCTGGCCATGAGTCCGCTTATGAGCAAATGGAAGATTTAATCTTCGAACAGCCCGAAGGCCGACTGCATTCTTAATTGTTGTGAAAGATGAATTATGAGAGAAAGGAGGCTAAGACCTCCTTTTTTGATGCCATAAATTCCTTGATGGCACTGCGCTTGATATCCTAATGCGCTACGACAGGTGGTGAATGATTATGTCTAAGATTGATGAACAATTATTTAGTGCCCACGAACACGCACTGGAAAAAGAATACGAACTTTGCCCTGAATGTGGCAGCGAGTTATCGGTCAAACACAGTAAGCACGGTGGTTTTATTGGCTGTAATAATTACCCTAGCTGTAATTACACTCGACCCTTAGTGCAGCACGAATCTATTGAAACTCAAGTGATTGAAGGTTCTGTATGTCCTGAATGCGGTCACGAACTGGCAGTAAAGTCAGGGCGCTTTGGGATCTTTATTGGGTGTACGCAATATCCTAGCTGCACGCATATTGAAAAACAGGATCAAGCGAGTGATAAGCCTGACATTCCTTGCCCTGAATGCAAAGCGGGTAAGCTTGAGCACAGAACGAGTCGCTTCGGAAAGAGTTTTTATGCCTGCAGTGCTTACCCTAAGTGCAAGTTTATTGTGAATTATCCTCCGGTTGCTGAAGCTTGCCCGAGTTGTGGTTTTGGGATCTTAGTCGAGCGTAAAGGTGCGGCTGGGATGCGTTTAGAATGCCCGCAAAAAAGCTGTAAATACAAAAGACCACTTTAGTTTATTGTGTGACCTGCATCTTAATATTTGGCCGATGAAAGTGGCTTGCGTATAATCCTCGGTTGACCGCTGATGGGGCGGTCAGTATTCGAATTTATCCAATAATTTGATTGTTGAAATCGACAATACTCAAAAGGTGATCCTAAGATGTTGCAGCTGCACCCATCTGACATAAAAGATATTGTGCTTAACGGTGGTGTTATCGCTTATCCAACTGAGGCCGTTTATGGCCTAGGTTGCGACCCCGATAATGACACCGCTATCCAAAAGTTATTGGCGGTAAAACAGCGCCCATGGCAAAAGGGACTGATCTTAGTCGCCAGTGATTTTCAGCAGCTTTTAGCTTATGTTGATGAATCGCAATTAACGGCTGAGCAGCTCGAGTTTGCATTTTCCAAGTGGCCGGGGCCTTTTACCTTTGTAATGCCAATCAAAGCGCAGGTTTCAAAATACCTCTGTGGTGAATTTGACTCTATTGCAGTGCGAGTATCAGCCCATACTGGGGTGCAAGCCCTGTGCCGCGCGCTCAATAAACCTTTAGTGTCGACTAGCGCTAACCTTGCGGGTGAAGATCCTGCATTAACTGCCGATGAAATTCTCGCAGATTTTACAGGTAAAATTGATGCACTCGTATTAGGTGAACTCGGTGAGCAACGTCAGCCCTCGACCATTATCGATGCGCGAAGCGGCAAGATTTTACGAAATGGACAATGAGCAAACCAATAATAAGGATAACAAGATGAGTGTGCCTGATGTTGCAGTGGTAAAAGCGTTTTTAATCGATCTACAAAACCGAATTTGTGCTGGTTTACAGGCGCTGGATGGCCAAGCCACGTTCGCCGCCGATTCATGGACTCGCGCTGAAGGTGGTGGTGGTACTAGCCGAGTATTAACCCAAGGTGCAGTGTTCGAGCAAGCTGGGGTTAACTTTTCCCATGTGACTGGTGCTGCTATGCCTGCGTCGGCTACGGCGCATCGCCCTGAGTTAGCGGGCCGTAGTTTTGAAGCTATGGGCGTTTCTTTAGTGATTCATCCTAATAATCCTTATATCCCAACGACTCATGCCAATGTGCGCTTCTTCATCGCTCAAAAAGAGGATGCCGATCCCGTGTGGTGGTTTGGCGGTGGCTTTGATTTAACGCCTTATTATCCGTTCGAGGAAGATGTGCGCGAGTGGCACCAGACTTCTAAGGATATTTGCGCGCCTTTCGGGGATGAGGTTTATCCCAAGTATAAGAAATGGTGCGATGAGTATTTCTTCCTACCGCATCGTAATGAAACCCGCGGCGTGGGTGGATTGTTTTTCGATGACTTGAATCAAGCAGGATTCGAGCAAAGCTTTAGCTTTATGCAAGCTGTAGGTAATGGCTTCTTAACGGCCTATGCGCCGATTGTCGAGCGTCGTAAAGAGACTGAATTCGGTGAGCGTGAGCGTCAGTTCCAACTCTATCGTCGTGGTCGTTATGTTGAGTTCAACTTAGTCTACGACAGAGGCACTTTGTTTGGCCTACAGACGGGCGGCCGTACCGAGTCTATCTTAATGTCGATGCCGCCATTAGTACGTTGGCAATATGCTTATACACCAGAGGCGGGAAGCCCTGAGGCAGATTTGTACGATAACTACCTCAAACCCCGTGACTGGGTTTAGCCATTAATCTTAAAGAGTGGATGCGATGTCCACTTTATTGATTACGCATATGATCAGCCAGAGTTGAAATCGCCTCAAAGATGGCGGCTCGATGCTCTGGCTTATTAATGTTTTCTTCAATCGCAAATTTCATACAAAACAGCCATTGATCCCGCATCGCCTCATCGACGGCGAAATGCATGTGCCGTGCTCGCAATGCGGGATGACCATATTTCTGCTGATAGAGCTGCGGCCCGCCGAGCCAACCACTTAAAAATTCGAACAACTTCTGCTCTGATTCCGCAATTGGCGCTCTATGAATGGCAAGCAGTGTTGTCGTTTCTGCAGAGCTTGCCATCTTCTGATAAAAACATTTGGTGATAGCGCGGATCACTTTTTCGCCGCCGATTAAGTCGTAAGCGTTAGATTGGCTCGGATCGCGATCATCCTGCGGTGGAGTGTGTTTGCTAAAAATCTTTTTAAGCCAGTTCATTGGAATAGTCGTTCACTAAAATAGAGAGTATTGAGCCGATGGCGCATTATAGCGTGAAACCCAACGTGAAATTTAGTTGAACATAATTCGTCTTGCCTAGGCTCAAAAGCGCGGTAGACTGCAAAGCCATTGAACCTAAAATTTAATATCGCTATGACAGACAAATACGCAGTGTTTGGCAATCCAATTAGCCACAGTAAATCGCCGTTCATTCATGGACAATTTGCTGCGCCCACCCAAGAGTCATTAACCTATGAAGCCATTCTTGCTCCGGTCGATGGTTTTGAAGCCTCATTGACGGCGTTTTTCAATGCGGGCGGCAAGGGCGCGAATGTGACAGTGCCTTTTAAGGAGCAAGCTTTTGCGCTGTGTGACAGTCTCAGCCCAGAGGCCAAGCTTGCTGGCGCGGTAAACACCTTAAGTTTATTGGCCGATGGCACTATTCGCGGTGATAACACCGATGGTTTAGGGCTGGTGGCCGATCTCATCGCTAACTTAGGCAGCCTGCAAGATAAGCGCGTGTTACTTATTGGTGCTGGTGGTGCGGCGCGCGGTTGTATTCTGCCGTTATTAAATGCGGGAATTGCGCAGCTGATCATCAGTAATCGCACTCACACCAAGGCACAGCTTCTGGTCGATATCTTTACTTCGGTGGATAACGGTGCTTTCGCAAATAGAGTCACCGCCGTAGAAATGAATGAGCTTGTGGGCGAGTTCGATGTCATCATCAATTCAACTTCGGCGAGTCTTGCGGGCGAGTTGCCAACTTTGCCAGCGCATATCATCACTACCCAAACTGTTTGTTATGACATGATGTACGGCGCCTCGGTCACCGCTTTTAACCAATGGGCGCTATCTCAAGGTGCAGCTAAGGTTATTGATGGGCTCGGCATGTTAGTCGGACAAGCGGCTAAGAGTTTTACCCTATGGCGAGGTATCGAGCCCGACACTCAAGTGGTATTAAATCTTTTGAGGGATAAACTAATGGCCGAGCCTAAGTAGGAAGCATGAATCAAAGTATTCTTTTTCCCGAACTGCAATATTGGGACGACGCCCACAAGCGAGTCTGCTTTATCGCGCAGTCACAGGGGATGAACATCAAGTGCTATATCAGTGTGAATAAGTTAGCCGAGCTGAATGATTTCTCTGAACAGCCGAGTGCCAATGAAGCCGCCGCTATGCTGGCATTGTTTGATGCGGTGAGATTTGATGCCGAAGAAATGGCGGAAGACTTAATTGAAGCCGAAGAGTTTGATGAGTTTGGGGCAGTACACTTAGGCTAAACTTATCGAACTTAGATAGTTTTCTGAATCAGCGAATAGCAAAAGGCGGTAGAGACTCAATGAGTCTCTACCGCCTTTATTATATAGCTATAGTGACACTAAGCGACTAACTATAAGAGATTGGCTATAAGTGATTAGATGTTTTGTAACTCAACTAAGTATTCGTTTTTCAGTCTGACATAGTTGTCGGCAGATTCTGGCAAAAAGGCAATTTCGGCAGTCGTTAATGGGCGAGCCTGCTTAACTGGGCTGCCTACATATAAATAGCCACTCTGTAATACCTTGCCCGGTGGCACTAAAGAACCAGCACCTAAGATCACATCATCTTCTAAAATCGCACCGTCGAGAATAATCGCACCCATGCCTACTAATACTCGATTACCGACTTTGCAACCGTGAAGCATAGCCTTGTGACCAATAGTCACATCATCACCAATAATCAGTGGATGACCATCGGGACGAGCAGCTGACTTACGCGTTACATGCAATATGCTACCGTCTTGTACGTTCGAGCGTTTACCAATACGAATATGGTTAACATCACCACGCGCCGCCACCATAGGCCAAATACTGGCATCAGTATCTAACGCAATATCGCCAACAAGCACCGAAGCTTCATCTACATATACGTTATTGCCTAATTGAGGATGAATACCTTGGTAAGTTCTGAGTGGCCCTGACATAGAAAAGTCCCTAATTGAGTGGTTTTTAGCATTATAAAGGTTAAAAACTAGCGGGTCAGGTCAAATATCCAACGAACAGTGAGAAAATGACAATTATCTTAAAAATAGGGGTTGCGGACTTTCTCAATCTCCCTATAATGCGCATCCACTGACACGGCAGACAGCGAAAGCCAGCTGACGAATTAGGTTGAATTGATTAGCTTTTAAGCACTTAATTCAAGCGCAGCAAGAAGTTGTAAAATACTCCTTGACGCGAAACGGGAAATGCGTAGAATACGCAGCCCTAGCCAACTGGAAGCGTTCGGCGCTCAGTGTGGTACTCACCTTCTCTTATGAGGTTGAGTTGCTCTTTA